>CAZICN010000231.1:0-7016 GCA_964537655.1 uncultured Aestuariivirga sp. | reverse complement strand
AAATTCCCTCAAATCCTGACCGCGATACTGGAGGGAATTTCTGAACCACCACACTAGAACAGAATGACCGGAGACGGCAACATGCCATCTCCGGCCCTGTCGGCTTTCCGTCACCTCAGGCGGCCTGGACGCGGGTCCAGATTTCATCGCGCAGCTTGGTGGCCTCCTCGCCCAGATAGAGAGCGGGCTCGCATTTCGCGACGACCTCGGCCGGCGGGAAGATCGCCGGATTCTCGAGATATTCCTTGTCCATCAGCTTCTTCGCCGCCGCGTTGGGCGTGCCATACTGGACGAACTTGGCGATCGCCGCCTCGACCTGGGCGTCCATGATGAAGTTCAGAAACGCATGTGCGTTCCCCGGACGCGGCGCCCCCGTCGGGATGGCGAGGCAGTCCTGCCACATCTCGGCACCTTCGGTCGGCACGACATAGGAGATGTCGTCGTCCTCGCCCATGACCTGCAGGATGTCGCCATTGTACTCCATGGTGAGGTCGACATCGCCCGCGGCGAGGAGGTCCTGGCCGTTGTCGTCGGCATAGACCTTGACGTTCTTCTTGCCGGCGATCAGCAGCTCTTCCACCTTCTTGAGCATGGCCGGGTCCGTCGAGTTGAGCGACTGGCCGAGATATTTGAGAGCCGAACCGATAACGATCTTCGCGTCGCCGAGAAGCGCGATACGGCCGGCATATTTGTCGTCCTCGAACAGCACTTTCCAGCTGTCGACCGTGCCTTCGACCTTGCTCTTGCGGAAACCGACGCCGACCGTGCCCCACAGATAGGTGATGGAGTATTTTCGGCCCGGGTCGAACGCCGCGTCCTGGAAGATCGGATCGATGTTCGAGAAGTTCGGCAGCTTCGCCTTGTCGAGCGGCGTCACCATGTTGGCCTTGATCATGCGCTCGAGATTGTCGTTGGTAGGCACGATCACGTCGTAGCCCGGATTGCCGGCCTTCAGCTTGGCGAACAATTCGTCGTTGTCGGCGAAGAGGTCCATCTTCACTTCGATGCCGGTCGCCTTCTCGAAATCGGCCAGCGTCGTCTCGCCGATATAGGTGTCCCAGTTGTAGAAGTTGAGCTTCTTCTCCTCTTCCGAAAGGGAATGGCGCGGCAGGAAGGTGAGGCCCATGCCGAGCGCGCCCAGACCCTTCAAGACTGAACGCCGTCGTGCGGAAAACTTGGGTTTGGAGGTTGTCATAGTGGCTCCCTTGCTGTTGTGGCACCGAGCCTTTTCGTGGTGCCGGTTTGCTTGCCAGCTGGTCCGAGCCTATGCCTCGGACCAGCACCGTTCAACATTAATTCTAGGCCATTTCCGTCTTGACGTCGGCATAGGTCTTGTCGAGCGCCACCCGGGCGAGGCGCACCACTTCGTCGATCTCCTTCTTCGAAATCACCAGCGGCGGCGACAGGACCATGGTGTCCCAGCAGGCCCGCATGATGAGTCCGCTGCTGAAGCAGTGGTCGCGGCAGATGGTGCCCACCCTTCCCGGTTTCTCGAAGCGGGTGCGGGTCTTCTTGTCGCGCGCGATCTCGATGGCGCCCATCAGCCCGACCGAACGGGTCTCGCCGACAATGGGATGATCGCGCAGGCTTGCCAGGCTGTCAGCGAAATAGCGGCCGAGCTCGCGCGCCCGCTCCACCAGCTTCTCGTCCTCGATGATCTCGATGTTCCTGAGCGCCACCGCGCAGGCCGCCGGATGGCCCGCATAGGTCATGCCGTGATAGAATTCCTCGCCTTTGTCGAAGAAGTCCTTGAGCAGGCGGTCCGAGAAGGCCACGGCGCCAATCGGCAGATAGCCGGACGACAGCCCTTTGGCCATCGGCACGATATCGGGCTCGAATCCCATGGTCTCGAAGCCCCACCAGTTGCCGGTGCGGCCGAAGCCGCAGATCACTTCATCGGAAATGATGAGGATGCCGTATTTGCGGCAGATCTTCTGCACTTCCGGCCAATAGGTCTTGGGCGGGATCAGGACGCCCGCCGCCCCTTGGATCGGCTCGCCGATGAAGGCGGCGACGTTCTCGGGCCCGAGCTCGAGAATCTTCTTCTCGAGATCGCCCGCGGCTTCGAGACCGAATTGCTCCGGCGTAAGATCGCGGCCGAAATCATACCAGTAAGGCTGCTGGACATGGTGGAAGCCGGGCAGCGGCAGGCCGCCCTGGCCATGCATGCCCTCCATGCCGCCGAGGCTGGCGGCGATCATGGTCGAGCCGTGATAGCCGCGGCGGCGGCCGATGAACTGGGTGCGGTAGGGCTTGCCCATCAGCTTCCAGTAATGGCGCACGAACCGCACGATCGTGTCGTTCGCTTCCGAGCCCGAATTCGTGAAGAAGATGTGCTTGAAGCGCTCGGGCATATGAGACGATATCTTCGCGGCGAGTTCGGTCGTCGGCACCGTCGTCGTCTTGAAGAATGTGTTGTAGTAGGGAAGGTCGAGCATCTGGCGATAGGCCGCCTCGGCCAGCTCCTTGCGGCCATAGCCGACATTGACGCACCACAGGCCGGCAAAGGCATCGAGCATCTTGTTGCCCTTGGCGTCCCAGATCCACACGCCGTCCGCCTGGGTCATGACCCGGGCGCCGCCTTCGGCATGAAAGGCCTTGTGATCGGTGAAGGGGTGGAAGTGGTGCGCGGTGTCCTGCGCGACGAGCTCGGCGATATTCAGGTTCTTGCTGTGCACGGTCATCAGTCATCTCCAGATTGCGAATAGGCGGCGCGAGGCCGGAAGCAATGGCGGACGGAAATGACGTGAGCTTACGGCTTGTACCCGATGCGGGCGCAATGGAGCATCACTTCCTCCTTCAGGGTGCGCGACCCCGCCCGGAGGCAAATGCCGGAAGCTGTGATGCGAAAACACATGGTCCGACTATGCCACAAAGTCCGCATGAAGAGCAAATCCGTCATGAATCTGTTGCATGGGCCGGATTTTCACCCCACTATTGCAGTGCAATATCAGGGAGCGGCATGGGGAACTCCTTCAATGAGATGTTGAACCCGGACGGCTCGGTCCGCGGCCCCTATGCGCAGATCAACGACTGGATCGGCGCGCTCGGCAAAGCCAATGTCGAACGCGCCCTGAGGGAAGCGGAAGGCATCTTCCGCCGTCTCGGCATCACCTTCGCAGTCTATGGCGCGGAAGAGGCCTCCGAAAGGCTCATCCCCTTCGACATCATCCCGCGCGTCTTCGCGGCGTCCGAATGGCGCCGGCTGACCGTCGGCATCGAGCAGCGGGTCAGGGCGCTCAACGCCTTCCTGCATGATCTCTATCACCGCCAGGAAATCCTGCGCGCCGGGCGCATCCCCAAGGACATCATCCTGCAGAACGCCGCCTTCGTCCCGGAAATGGTGGGCCTGACACCGCCGCGCGGCGTCTATGCGCATATCATCGGCGTCGACATCGTCAGGGTCAGCGAAACCGAGTTCTACGTTCTCGAGGACAACTGCCGCACGCCGTCCGGCGTCTCCTACATGCTCGAGGACCGGGAAGCGATGATGTTCCTGTTTCCCGACCTGTTCAAACGCCACCGCGTCGCGCCAGTCGAGAACTATCCGGCGATGCTGCGCCGGACGCTGGAAAGCGTTGCGCCCCAGGGTGCGGGCAGCGAACCCACCATCGTACTGCTGACGCCCGGCATCCACAACTCGGCCTTCTTCGAGCATGCCTTCCTGGCGGACGAGATGGGGGTCGAGCTCTGCGAAGGCTCCGACCTCTTCGTCGAGGACGGCTATCTGCACATGCGCACCACCCAGGAGCCGAAGCGCGTCGATGTGGTCTATCGCCGGATCGATGACGGCTTCCTCGACCCCCTCACCTTCCGTCCGGAATCGGCGCTCGGTGTCCCGGGCCTGTTCGACCTCTACCGCGCCGGGCGCGTCACGCTGGTCAATGCGCCGGGCACCGGCATCGCCGACGACAAGTCGATCTATACCTATATCCCCGACGTCATCGAGTTCTATACGGGCGAGAAGCCGCTGCTCAGGAACGTGCCGACCTGGCGCTGCAGCGAGCCCCAGGATCTCAGCTATGTCCTCGATCACCTGGCGGAACTGGTGATCAAGGAAGTGCATGGCTCGGGCGGCTACGGCATGCTGGTCGGGCCGACCTCGTCGCGCCAGGAGATCGAGGATTTCCGCGTCCGGCTCAAGGCCAACCCGAAGAACTATATCGCCCAGACGACGCTGGCGCTTTCGGCGTCGCCGACCTTCACCGAGGCGGGCGTGGCGCCCCGCCATATCGATCTCCGGCCTTTCGTGCTCACCGGCGACCGCATCCGCATCACGCCCGGCGGCCTCACCCGGGTCGCGCTCAAGGAAGGATCGCTGGTCGTCAATTCGAGCCAGGGCGGAGGCACCAAAGACACCTGGGTGCTGGAGGACTGATGCCGACATGCTAGGCCGCACCGCATCTTCGCTGTTCTGGATGTCGCGCTACGTCGAACGGGCGGAGAACATGGCGCGCCTGCTCGAGGTCGGCTACCGCATATCGCTGATGCCGCGCGCCATCGAGGGCCATCGCGACGAATGGCTGTCGACCCTCACCAGTGCCGCCTGCGAGGCAAGCTATTTCGCCAAACACAAGGACATCACCACGGCGGAGATCATCGATCACCTCCTGTTCGACGACGACAATCCCTCGAGCGTGCGCTCGTGCCTGAGGACGGCGCGCAACAACGGCCGCGCGGTGCGCACGGCGCTCACCCGCGATGTATGGGAGAGCCTCAACGGCACTTGGAACGAATTCGTCCAGATCAGGCCCGAAACGATCACCGCCGACCGGCTGCCCGGCTTCCTCGACTGGATCAAGCAGCGCGCCATGCTGTTCCGCGGCGCGCTCCTCGGCACCATGCTGCGCCACGACACCTATTTCTTCAGTCAGCTCGGCACTTTCGTCGAGCGCGCCGACAACACGGCGCGCATCCTCGACGTCAAATATTACCTCCTGCTGCCGAAGCCGAGCGATGTCGGCTCGGACGTCGATATCCAGCAATGGGCCACCGTGCTGCGCTCGGTCTCGGCGCACCGCGCCTATCGCTGGTTCTATCGCGACAGCACCTACCGGCCGTGGCTGGTCGCCGAGTTCCTCATCCTGCGCGAGGAGATGCCGCGCTCGCTCACCTTCTGCTATCAATGGATCACGCGGGCGCTCGACGGCCTGGCCCTGCTCTACAAGCAGCGCTACGACTGCCAGAAGGAGGCCGATGAACTCTATGCGCGGCTCAGGGCCGGCAAGATGGACGACATCTTCCAGAGCGGGCTGCACGAGTTCCTGCAGGACTTCGTCAAGGCCAACAACCGGCTCGCGTCCGATATCGCGCTGACCTACAACTTCCCATGAAGCTCCATATCCGCCACGAGACCCGGTACGACTATGAGGCGAACGTGCGCTCGTCGATCCAGCGGCTGCATCTGACGCCCTCCTCCTTCGCCACCCAGAAGGTCGTGTCCTGGACGATCGAGGCGCCGGGCATCGACAAGGCGCTCGCCTATGCCGACGGCTTCGGCAACCAGGTGCATGTCATCACCTCGCAGGGGCCGCATGACCATGTGACGGTCATCGCCGAGGGCACGGTCGAGACGCAGGATGCGGCTGGCGTCGTCAAGGGCCTGCGCTGCCCCGCTCCCGACAATGTGTTCCTGCGCCAGACGGCGGCCACGGAGCCAAGCCCGGCGCTCGCCGAGATCGCCCGCGCCGCCTCAGCGAAATATCCCAAGCCGCTCGACATGCTGCATGAGATCATGCGCGAGGTCCATGCCCGCATCGCCTATGAGATCGGGGCGACGCATGCGCACACGACCGCGGCGCAAGCGCTCCAGGACGGCAGGGGTGTCTGCCAGGACCATGCCCATGCGGTGCTCTCGGCCGTGCGCCTTCTCGGCATTCCGGGGCGCTATGTGACGGGCTATCTGGTCACCGACGGAGAGGTTCCCGCGACGGCAAGCCACGCCTGGGCCGAGGCGCTGGTGCCGCAGCTCGGCTGGGTCGGCTTCGATGCCGCCAACTGCACCTGCCCGACCGGCGATTATGTGCGGGTGGCGACGGGGCTTGACGCCCAAGGGGTGGTGCCTGTACGCGGCAGCCGGCGCGGCGGCCTGGCCGAAAACATGACGGTTTCCGTCATGGTGCAGCCGGCCGAGCAATAAGCGTTTGGAGCCTTGAATGACCTATTGCGTGGGATTGCTGATGCAGGACGGCTTCGTCCTCGCGGCCGACACCCGCACCAATGCCGGCCTCGACAATATCGCCACCTTCAAGAAGCTGCACAGCTGGTCGCAGCCCGGCAAGAGGGTGTTCGCGCTGGCGACCTCGGGCAATCTCGCCACCACCCAGGGCGTCGTCAGCCTGCTCACCGAGGGAACCCAGTCGCTGCGCAAGCGCGGCGCCGTCGACAACCTGTTCACCGCCAAGACGATGTTCCAGGCCGCCCAGATCGTCGGGCGGGCGGTGCGCGACGCGCAGAAAAGCGATGAGGGGCAGCTGTTCCAGTCGGACGACACATTCTCGGCGAGCTTCCTGTTCGCCGGCCAGATCGGCGACGAGCGACCGCGGATGTTCCAGGTCTATTCGGCCGGCAACTTCATCGAGGCCACGGCCGACACGCCCTTCCTGCAGATCGGCGAACACAAATACGGCAAGCCCATCCTCGACCGGGTCAGCGATCCCGGCATGCGGCTCGGCGAGGCGGCGAAGCTGGTGCTGCTGTCCTTCGATTCCACCATCCGCTCCAATCTGAGCGTCGGCCTGCCGATCGACCTCCTGGTCTATGCCCGCGACACGCTCAAGCTCGAGCGGGTCCGCCGCATCGAGCGCGACGACCCCTATTTCCAGAAGCTGTCGAGCGAATGGGGCAAGGCGCTGAGACGCGCCTTCGCCGACATCGAGGAATTCGATATCTGACGGCTAGGCCGTCGCCACCGCATGGTCGACGAAGGCCGCCGCCATCAGCCGCTTGGTATAGTCCTCATGCGGGTGATCGAATATCTGCTCGGGCGTCCCCTGCTCCACCATGCGGCCGTCCTT
>CAZICN010000230.1:0-7115 GCA_964537655.1 uncultured Aestuariivirga sp. | reverse complement strand
TTGATCGAATCGGAATGATTCGATCAAAATGGGAAAGGCTCTAGTGTCCCGACTCCGAAGTTCGCATACATAGCGGGCGGCGACGGTCGCCGCCCGATCGATCCTTATCCGGAAAGGGCAAGGACATGGGCATTCGCACGCTCATCGTCATGCTGGTGGCGTCCCTGCTGGTGATCGCGGTCCTTGCGACGCGCGAGACCTATAGCCTTTTCCTGCCGGGTCTTCTGGAAGGCGCGGCGCTAACCGCCCAAATCACCGTCCTCGGCTGTCTTCTCGCCATCGTCATGGGCATCCTCGCCGCCCTGGGCAAGCTCTACGGGCCGGCGCCGGTGCGCTGGCTCGCCAATATCTATGTCGAGATTTTCCGCGGCACATCGGCGCTCGTCCAGCTGTTCTGGCTGTTCTTCGTCCTGCCGCAATTCGGCATAAGCCTCGAACCCTTCACGGTCGCGGTGCTGGGCCTCGGTCTGAATGTCGGGGCCTATGGTGCCGAGGTCGCGCGCGGCGCCATCACCTCGGTGGCGCGCGGTCAATGGGAAGCGGCGACGGCCCTCAACATGACGCGCGCCCAGATGCTGCGCCGGATCATCCTGCCGCAGGCCTTCATCGCCATGATCCCGCCCTGGGGCAATCTCTTCATCGAGCTCCTGAAATCGACCGCGCTGGTGTCGCTCATCACCTTGTCCGACCTCGCCTTCAAGGCGCAGCAGATGAACCAGACGACC
Organism: uncultured Aestuariivirga sp.; assembly: GCA_964537655.1. GTDB lineage: Bacteria > Pseudomonadota > Alphaproteobacteria > Rhizobiales > Aestuariivirgaceae > Taklimakanibacter. Next base: position 6,390 of record CAZICN010000230.1, on the reverse strand, counting down.
ATGAAGACCATCCCGATCTTCACCTTGGTGCTCCTCATCTATCTCGCCCTGTCGCTTGTCATCACCATTGCCATGCGGGCCCTCGAGCAGCGCGCCTCGCGCGGCCTGGCGCGCGGGAGGATCGTCTGATGTGGGACTGGGCTTTCACCTTCGAGATCCTGCCCGTTCTGGCCAAAGCCGCCGTCATTTCGATCGAAGCGACGCTCATTGGCTTCGTCCTCGCCGCAAGCCTGGGGCTCGTGCTGGCCCTGCTCCGCATCGCTTTTCCGTGGACGGCCTGGCCGGTCTCGGTCCTGGTCGAGCTCATCCGCTCGACCCCGCTCCTCATCCAGATCTTCTTCCTCTATTTCGTCTTCCCGTCCTTCGGCCTGACCCTCGATGCCTTCACCGCGGGCGTATTGGCGCTCGGCATCCACTATGCCGCCTATTGCTCCGAGGTCTATCGCGCAGGCTTCGACAATATCCATCGCGGCCAGTGGGAGGCTTCCACCGCCCTCAATCTCGGCACCTGGACCACCTTCCGCGACATCATCATCCCGCAGGCGATCCCGCCGGTCGTGCCGGCGCTGGGCAACTATCTTGTCGCCCTGTTCAAGGAGACGCCCCTGCTTTCGGCCATCGCCGTGCTCGAGCTGATGCAAACCGCCAAGATCATCGGCTCGGAGACCTTCCGCTATACCGAGCCGATCACGCTGGTCGGCGTTTTCTTCCTGGCGATGAGCCTGGTGTCCGCCGCCTTCATCCGTGCCGCCGAACGCATGCTCAACCGGAGACCCGCGCGATGACAGACAGACCGACGGTGCGTTTCGACAAGGTCTCGAAGCGCTATGGCCCGCTGACCGTGCTCGATTCGCTCGAGCTCGACGTCCACCGCGGCGAGAAGGTCGCTATCATCGGGCCTTCCGGCTCCGGCAAGACCACGGTCCTGCGCATGCTGATGACGCTCGAGACGATCGACGACGGCGTCATCTGGGTCGAGGGCGAGCCCCTCACCCACATGGAGAGGAACGGCAGGCTGGTCCGCGCCGACCAAGCCCACATCCGCAAGATCCGCGCCAAGATCGGCATGGTGTTCCAGTCCTTCAACCTGTTCCCGCATATGACCGCCATGGCCAATTGCATCGAGGCGCCGATCACGGTGCTCGGCATGAAACGCGAGGACGCCCAGGCCCGCGCCGCCGAGCTTCTCGACATGGTCGGCCTGTCGCAGAAGAAGGAGCATTACCCGTCCCAGCTGTCGGGCGGCCAGCAGCAGCGCGTCGCCATTGCGCGTGCTCTTGCCATGCGGCCGAAAATCATGCTGTTTGACGAAGTGACCTCCGCTTTGGACCCGGAGCTCGTCGGAGAAGTCCTTCAGGTGATACGCAGGCTCGGCAGCGAACATGACCTGACCATGCTGATGGTGACCCACCAGATGGGCTTCGCCAGGGAATTTGCCGACCGCATCTGCTTCTTCTATCAAGGCAAGATCTGCGAGCAGGGTCCGCCCGGCGAATTCTTCGGCAATCCGAAGAACGACCGGACCAAGCAGTTCCTGCATGCGGTTCTGGAGGCCGGATGAGCTTTGCCGCCGATAATGACGACAGGCCGCTGACGCTGGCGCGCGAGCGCTTCGAACGCATCTACAACACCATTCGCGATCGCATCTGCCTCATCGAATATGAGCCGGGCGCCAGGCTGGCGGAGGAAGACCTGGCGCGCGAATTCGGCGTGTCGCGCACCCCCGTGCGCCGCGTCCTCGCCCGTCTCGAGGGCGAGGGACTGCTCGAGAGCCGGCATGGCGTGGGCACTTTCGTCATCGATGTCGATCTCGATGCCCTGCTGCCGGTCTATCGGCTCAGGATGGAGCTCGCCGCCCTCATGGGCAAGCTCGATCCGTTGCCCAGAACACCTGAGGATCTGGCCCGGGTGCGCGCTTTGCTCGGCCGCTGCGATGAATTGATCCAGTCTCCCGAGCCCAGGGCCTATGCCCGACTCAACATGGATTTCTTCCATGAGCTGGCCGCCATGATCGGCAACGGACCTTTGCGCGAAATCTCCGAGCGGCTCTACTTCCTCACCAACCGCGTCTGGCTGCGCGCCGCGCCGCAGCTCGATCTCTCGGACGAGGTCGCCGTCTTCCGCCGCGAGGTGGCCGACATCCTCGCCGCCATGGAGCTCGGCGACTGGGAGAGTGTCGGCTATATCAGGCGCAGCCACATCGCCATGTGGGTCAGGCGCATGCAGCAGCATCAGCAGACGAAGGAATGACGCTGGTACCGTTCACCGGGTGGTGAACGCAAGTGGTCCTCTATTTCCCGGTGAGATGGCAGCCGGCCTTGCGCCGGCCTTCGAGATATTCATCGACGAGCTGCCGGAAGCGCACCGGTCCGAAGCTCGGGAAATGCCCGCCATGGACGACGCTCACCGGCAGCGAGCGGATGCGCCCAAAGGTCGCCTGATAGTCATCGCGGTCGGAATGATAGGCATCATCGATCAAGGGCCCGTCATAGACGATGTCACCCGACAGGAAGATACCGGTCTTGCGTTCGATGAGGCCAATTCCGCCTGGCGAATGACCGGGCGTATGCACCACCTCGAAATGACGGTCGCCGAGATCGATGACGTCGCCATGGTCGAGAAGCCGCTCGGCCGGCGCCGGCTTGACCCGGTAGCGCTCCGTCCGCCATCCGGCCGGCAGGCGGTCGAACATCTCGTCAGTCGCATATCTGTCGGCAAGCGTCAGCTCGTTGCGCGGATCGGCGAGGATTTCAGCTTCGGCATGATGAACGGCGCGATGCGCGAATTCGTGATGGCAGCCGATATGGTCGAAATGCGTATGGCTCGCGACGCAGAGCAGCGGGCGCTCGCTCACCAGCCGGACATGCCGGCTGAGGCTCACATGGCCCAGCCCCGAATCGAACAGGAGATCGCGGTCGCGCCCGCGCACATGCCACATGTTGCAGCGATAGAAGGGCTTGATCCACGGCTCATGGATGAGCGTCACGTCATCCGCCATTCTGAGCGTCTCATACCAGTCATGTTCCGGTGCCGCGGGCTGCATCGGCTATCTCGTCAGCACGAGCACATGCCGCGCATCACAGGCGAAATCCAGCACGTCGCCTGGCCGCACCACGCTGTCGGCGGGCAATCGCGCCAGCAAGGCGATCGCCGGATCCTTTTCGGGCGTCGCCGTGACTCGCTTGAAGCTGCCCTGGAACACGACATCGCCGACTGTGGCCTTGCCCAGCGACAGAGCGCCGTTGCCAAGGACGACATGTTCGGGCCGGATCGCGAGTGTGACCTGCGCTCCCGCCGCCACGGGTGAAGCGAGGCGCCAGGTGCCGAATGCGGTGTTGATTTCGTCCGGTCCAGCGGCGTGGCCGGGAAATATCATGCTCTCGCCCATGAAGGTGGCGCTGAACCGGCTCGCCGGCCTTGAATAGACACGTTCCGCCGGGCCTTCATCCTCGATGCGGCCCTGGTTCATCACGACGCAGTGATCGGCGAGCGCCATGGCTTCTTCCTGGTCGTGGGTGACATGGACGAAGGCAGTGCCGACGCGTTTCTGGATCGCCTTCAGCTCTTCCTGCATCTGGCGCCTGAGCTTGAGGTCGAGTGCCCCCAGGGGTTCGTCGAGCAGCAGGACCGATGGCTCGACGACCAGTGCCCGCGCCAGCGCCACGCGCTGGCGCTGGCCGCCCGACAGCTGGTGCGGCTTCTTGCCGAAGGCCTCGGGCAGGCCGACGAGCTTCAGCACCTCTTGTGCACGCTTGTCTCGCTCAGGAGCAGCGACACCCCGCATGCGCAGGCCGAATCCGACATTGGCACCGACCGCCATATGGGGAAACAGCGCATAATCCTGGAATACCGTGGTCGTCGGCCGCTTCGCCGGCGCCATGCCGGTGCAGTCCTCACCCTTGATCAGCACCTGCCCGGCACTGGGGACGAGGAAGCCGCCGAGGATCGACAGCAAGGTGGTCTTGCCGGAGCCCGACGGCCCGAGCAGGACCGTGTAGCTCCTGGGCGCGATATCGAGCGAGACATCGTCGAGCGCGCACATGCTGCCGAAATGCTGCGAGACGTTCTTGACCTGGACGAGCGGCGTCATGACCTGGATTTCCGGAAGAAAGCGAGTTCAAACAACAGCACGAAGACGATCGAGACGAGGAACACCAGCGAGCCGACGGCATTGGTCTTGGGATTGAGGCCGGAGCGCAGGAGGTTCCAGATCTCGACCGGAAGCGTCGTCTCGAACCGGGTGAGCAGAAAGGAAATGACGAACTCGTCCCAGGAGAAGGTCATCGACAGGAAGAAGCTCGCGAACAGGGCCGGCCACAGCATCGGCGCGGTGACGAGCAGCAGCACCTGCCATTCGCGGGCGCCGAGATCGCGCGCCGCACGTTCGATATTGGCCTGGTGCTCGCCCATCTGGCTGTACAGGATAGCGAAGCAGAGCGGCAGGTTGATCACCACATGACCGATGCCGGCGGCGCTCAGCGACTTGGGGAAGCCGAGTCCGTTGAACAGCACCAGGAGCCCCATGCCGATGATGAGGTAGCTCACCGTCAGCGGCAAGGTGATGAGGCCGCGCAGGAGCGCGGAAGCCGGCAGCCAGAAGCGGGCAAAGCCCCAGGCGGCGAGGAAGCCGAGTACGGTCGCCACCGCCGACGAGATGACGGCGACGAACAGCGAATTGACCAGCGCCGAGGTGAGGCGTGAATCGGCGAGGACCGCTTGATACCAGCGCAGGCTGGGTCCGCTGAAGGGCGGGATCGGGAAGGAAGTGGCCTGGAAGGAGAACAGGACCAGTGTCACCACGGGCAGGAAGATGAAGCCATAGACCAGGATGGCATAGGCGATGGTGGCGAGGCGGATTCCGCTGCGCATCTCACGCCCGCTCGATCTTGAGCCAGCGCGCCGATGCCAGATAGGCGATCGTCACCACCGCCATCAGCAGGATCGACAGCGCCGAGGCGAGCGGGAAGTCGCCGCGCCGGCCGATCTGCAGCATGATGAGCTGCGGCATCAGCAACTCGTTATTGCCGCCGAGGATCTGCGGCGTGATGTAGTCGCCGATCGCCAGCACGAAGGTCAGGAAGGCGCCGACCATGATGCCGGGGAAGGTGAGCGGCAGGATCACATGGATGAAGGTGCGCACCGGACCGGCGCCGAGATCGGCGGCGGCCTTGCGGTAGCTCGGGCTCAGCTGCTTCAGATTGGCGAAGATCGTCAGCGTCAGCAGCATGACGAAGAAATGGACGAAGCCCGTCACCGTGGCGAAGCGCGTATTGGCGAGTTGGACCGGTTCGGCGATGAGGCCCAGCTGCAGCAGCGTGTTGTTGACGACGCCTTTCTCTGCCAGCACCAGGAGCCAGCTGTAGGAACGCACCACATAGGAGGTCCAGAACGGCAGTACCGCCAGGATGAGCGCCAGCCTCTGCCACCTTTCGGGTATCTGCTCGGCGAGGATCCAGGCGAAGGGATAGGCCAGCAGGATCGAGACCAGCGTCACGATCGCCGTGACCTCCAGCGAGTTGACCAGCGCCTGGTAATAGCTCGGATTGCTGAAGAACTGCCGGTAGTTGGCCAGCGAGAAGCCGCCCTCCGCTTGCACGCTGAGGCTCACCACCGCCATGGCGATGAAGGGGGCGGCGAAGAAGGCGAGCGTCCACAGCAAGGCCGGGCTCACCGCCATCCAGGGCAGCGCTCGGCCGGCCAGGGAGCTACGTGCTCTCGCCGTCATCTATCGGTCTCGCGAAAAAGCGCTCAGGCACCAGCGTCCCGAATTCGAAGTTCGCATGCTAGGACGCTATCCTACTGCGCCTGCAGCATTTCGGTCCACACATCCTGCATCTGCTTGTCGAGCTTCTCGTCGGGGGCAGGATAGAGCTGCGCCCGCGAGAGGAAATCCGGCTGCTCGTCGAAGCGCAGCACCTTCTTCTGCTCGTCGGACAGCGCCGCCTTCTGGTTGGCGGGCATGCCCCAGTAGCAGGACGAGGTCGAGAGCCGGGCCTGGCCTTCGGGGCTCAGCACATACTGGATGAATTTCAGCGCCGCATCCTTCTTCTGGCTCTGGGCCAGCATCGCCAGCGCCTGCGACCATAGGATGCCGCCTTCCTTCGGGATGGAGAAGTCGAGCGCCGGATTTTCCTTGGAGAGCCCGGCGGTCACCCATTCGCCACCGCCCACCAGTATGTCGACCTCACCGGTCGCGAGCGCCGTCTGGCTGGCGGTGACCTCGCCGACGAGCTTGGCATTGGCCTTCATCTTGAGCAGCACGTCCTTGATCGCCGGCAGATCGGCTTCGGTGAGCTCGGCCGTCTTCTTGCCGGCGGCCAGCGCCGCCATGCCCATCACCGGCAGGTAATAGTCATAGATGGCGATGCGGCCCTTGTATTTGTCGCCCAC
>CAZICN010000229.1:0-7139 GCA_964537655.1 uncultured Aestuariivirga sp. | reverse complement strand
CGCCAGCGAATTGATGGCGCCGATATCGAAGTTGAGCGACGGCCAGCGGTTCTGGCTTTGGGCCACGAGCCCGTCATAGAGCTCGATCACGGTGGCGCGCGTATTGGCTTCCTTGCGCCCCCCTTCGCGCAGCTCGACCAGCGCATTGGGCTCGGCGGCGCCGGCCGCGATCACGCCCCGCGGACGGTGATACTTGAACGAGCGGCCCATCAGATGGACGCCGTTGGCGATGAGTGCGGAGGCCAGCGTGTCGCCCTGATGGCCCTGGAAGCCCTTGCCGTCGAGGGTGAAGTCGAGCGTCGTCGCGCGATCGATGAGACCGCCTTTGCTGAGACGGAAGCCGGCCATCAGGATCTGCCCTTCTTGTTCTGCTTGAGGGCGAAATCGCGCGCCGTCATCGTACCGAAGATTTCATGCGTCTGGGTATCGCGGTCGACCACGATCCAGGAGCGGCAGCCCCCGCCATGATGCCAGTATTCCTTGAACCGGCCCTTGGGATTGTCGCGCAAATAAACATAGTCGAACCACTGATCCATCGTGGCCGGGTCGTTCGATGTCGGACGTTTGACGCTGGCGTCGCCGAGCTGGGTGAATTCTTCCGAGGGGCGCGGACCGCAATGGGGACATTTTATCAGCATGCTGGGACGCTCCTCATCGCGTCTGGTCTCGTTCTCCCTCCGCCGCCGAAGGCGGGGAGGGTGGCCACGGCGAAGCCGTGGTCGGGTGGGGTGTTGCCGCTGGCAAAGTCTCGCAAATTGGCGATGGCATGGGACGAGCGAAACCGCTCAGGTGGAAATACCCCACCCGTCGCGCTTGCGCGCGCCACCCTCCCCGCGCTGCGCGCGGCGGAGGGAGAAGAAATGGGTGAAAACGCGTTCATGGCCATCAATGCAGATTGGGCGTCGCGCCGACGCCTTTTTCATCGATCATATAGCCACGTCGAAACCGGTCGAGCCGGTAGGGCGCGTTGAACTTGTGCGCTTCGTTCCTCGCGATCGTGTGGGCGAAGCACCAGCCGGACGCCGGCGTCGCCTTGAAGCCGCCATAGCACCAGCCGCAATTGAGATAGAGTCCGCCGATATCGGTCTTGTCGATGATCGGCGAGCCGTCCATCGACATGTCCATGATGCCGCCCCAGGACCGGAGCACCCGGATGCGGGCGATGCCCGGAATCATGGCGAGGCCGGCCTCGATCACATGCTCGACCGTTGGCAGGTTGCCGCGCCGGGCATAGGAGTTGTAGCCGTCGAGGTCGCCGCCGAAGACGAGGCCGCCTTTGTCAGATTGCGACACGTAGAAATGCCCGACGCCATAGGTGATGACATTGTCGATATAGGGCTTGAGGCCTTCCGACACGAAGGCCTGCAGCACGTGGCTTTCGATCGGCAGCTTGAGGCCCGCCATGGCGGCGACTTCGCTGGTATTGCCCGCCGCCGCGAGGCCGAGCTTGTGGCAACCGATAAAGCCCTGGTTGGTGTCGACGCCCTTGACCTTGCCGTTCTCGATGCGGATGCCGGTCACCTCGCAATTCTGGATGATATCGACGCCGCGTGAATCGGCGCCGCGCGCATAGCCCCAGGCCACGGCGTCATGGCGCACCGTGCCGCCGCGCCGCTGCAGCAACCCGCCATGGATCGGAAAGCGCGCATTGTCGAAGCTCAGGAACGGCACCAGTTCGCGCACCGCCTCGCGGTCGAGCAGCTCGGAATCGACTCCGTCGAGCCGCATCGCATTGCCGCGCCGGGCATAGGCGTCGCGCTGCGGGTCGGAATGGAAGAGATTGAGCACGCCGCGCTGCGACACCATGGCGTTGAAATTGAAATCCTGCTCGAGCCCCTCCCACAGCTTCAGCGACCATTCGTAGAACGGATTGTTGCCGATGAGCAGGTAGTTGGAACGGATGATGGTGGTATTGCGCCCGATATTGCCCGAGCCGAGCCAGCCCTTCTCCAGCACCGCGATATTGGTGATGCCGTGCTCCTTGGCGAGGTAATAGGCGGTGGCAAGACCGTGGCCGCCGCCGCCGACGATGATGACGTCATATTCCTTTTTCGGCTGCGGCTCGCGCCAGGCGGGCGCCCAGTTCCTGTGGCCGGAGAGGGACTGCTTGAGAAGCGAGAAGACGGAATAGCGCACGGGCTCGTGACCTCTGTTGGATGCGCGCAGTGTGACAGGTGGCGGGATACTGTCTTGTCTTGGAGAGACAAATCCCGTTAAATTAAAGACATGTCATCAAGGGCGGACGATCAGGCGCAGACCATTGGCTTTCTGCTCATTCCGGGCTTCGCGCTCATGTCCTATGCCTCCGCCATCGAGCCCCTGCGCGCCGCCAATCTGTTCGCCGGCCGCACGCTCTATCGCTGGGTCCACATTGCCCACAAGGACCAGACGGTCTCATCCTCTGGCGGCGCCTATGTGGCCTGCACCGCCCGCGTCGGCGACGACCTCGGCCTCGACCTGCTCCTCGTCTGCGCCGGCGGCAATCCGGCGCAATTCAACCATCGCCCGACGCTCGCCTGGCTGAGAAAGCTGGCACAGCGCGGTCTGCGCATCGGCGGTGTGTCCGGCGGTCCCTTCATACTCGCCCGCGCCGGGATCATGGCAGGCCACCGCATGACCATCCACTGGGAGCATGCGCCGGCTTTCGCCGAGGAGTTTCCCGATCTCCTGCTGACGCGCGCCCGCTATGTGATCGACCGCAACCGCGTGACCTGTGCCGGCGGCGTGGCGCCGCTCGACATGATGCACGCCCTGATCGCCGAGAGGCATGGCGCAGGGCTCGCCACCCGGACGGCCGACTGGTTCCTGCATACCGAGATTCATCCGGGCGGCGGCCCGCAGCGCGCCTCATTGGGCGAGCGCTACGGCATCCATCGCCGCGAGTTGATCGCGGCGCTCGAACTCATGCAGAACAACCTGAACGACCCCCTGGACCGCGCTTCGGTGGCCCGCCGCATCGGCCTGTCGACGCGCCAGCTCGACCGGCTGTTCGCGCGCCATCTCGGCAAAAGCTTCGCCGATCACTATCGCTCGATCAGGATCGAGGCGGCGGGCGAGCTCCTGCGCCACTCGGCCCTCACCATCACCGAGATCGCCATCGCCTGCGGCTTCGCCAATGCCAGCCACTTCTCGACCGCCTTCAAGGCCGAGACCGGCGCCTCGCCGAGCGCAACACGTTCTTGACTTCTTGACAGATTGTCGCCTTTAGGCTACAAATGACTCGTGCCGAGAGTGGTCCAGACGCCGGAATTTGTAGCTTTTGTCGAGGCGCTTACCGACACGCGAGCCTATTCCCAAGTTATCCGAACCATCCGTAAGATGGAAAACGATCTGTTCGGTGACTTCAAACCAGCAGGCGGGCATGGCTTGATGGAGTCGCGGATAGACTACGGACCAGGTTACCGAATCTATTACCTCAGGCGCGGTGCGGATATTGTCGTACTGTTGATCGGCGGCGACAAGCGAACACAAAAACGAGACATCCAGAAGGCGCGGGAGCTTGCGCGGCATTGGAAGGACAGACTGCTATGAAATCCACGACATTCGACGCTGCCGAGTATCTCGATACGCCCAAGCGCCAAGCCGACTATCTCGCTCTGGCACTGGAAAGCGGCGATCCGGACGAGGTGCGCGATGCGCTTTCATTGATAGCCCGCGCGCGCGGCATGGCCGAGATTGCAAGCGCGGCGCGCCTGAACCGAGAGAGCTTGTACCGGGCGCTGGGAGAAAACGGCAACCCGGAATTCGCGACGGTCCTGAAAGTCATCAACGCTCTGGGCATGCGCCTGACGGCCGCGCCTGCCGAGCCGCGCAAGCGCCGCGCGCTGGTACGCAAGACAGGCACGGCCGCCCGCAAGCGGAAAGCCGCTTAAGCTCCAGCCCCCGAACGTCGGATCAGCAATCCAGCGTCGTATCGCGTTCCCACTGGGTGAGATGGCGGCAATACTGGTTCCACTCATTCGTCTTGAGCTTGATATAGGCCGACGACAGCTCAGGCCCCAGCGCCTCGAGGATATACTTGTCCTTCTCGAAATTGCGGATCGCATCGAGGAGGTTGAGCGGCAGCTTCTTGGCGCCTTTCACCTTGTGGCCTTCGGCATACATGTCGATGTCGAGCCGCTTGCCCGGATCCATCTTCTCATCGATGCCGTGCAGGCCCGCCGCCAGGATCACCGCCATCATCAGATAGGGATTGGCAGCATTGTCGGGCAGTCTCAGCTCGACGCGGCCCTCATCCGGCACGCGCACCATGTGGGTGCGGTTGTTGCCGCCGAAGGTCACCGTATTGGGTGACCAGGTGGCGCCCGAGGTGGTACGCGGCGCATTGATGCGCTTATAGCTGTTGACCGTCGGATTGGTGATGGCGGCGAAGCTTTCGGCGTGGTGCATCAGACCGCCGAGGAAATTGTAGCACAGCGGCGACAGGCCGAGGTCGCCCTTCCTGTCGTGGAAGAGATTGGTCTTGCGGCCATTGTCCCACACCGAGATATGCACATGGCAGCCATTGCCGGTGAGATTGACGAAGGGCTTCGGCATGAAGGTGGCCCGAAGCCCGTGCTTCTCGGCGATCGACTTCACCATGAACTTGAAGAAGCAGAGCTGGTCCGCCGTGGTCAGCGCGTCGTTGAAGTTCCAGTTGATCTCGAACTGCCCGTTGGCGTCCTCATGGTCGTTCTGATAGGGACCCCAGCCGAGATTGATCATGGTGGTGCAGATCTCGGAAATGACATCGAAGCGGCGCATCACCGCCGACTGATCATAGCAGGGCTTTTCCTGCGTATCGCGCGGATCGGACACGGACGAGCCGTCGGCATTGATCAGATGGAATTCGGGCTCGACGCCCGCCATCAGCTTCATGTTCCGCTTGGCCGACTTCTCGAGCAGGTTCTTGAGCACGAGCCGCGGCGCCTGCGCGACCGGCTTGCCTTCCATCCACGGATCGCCCGCCACCCACGCCACTTCCGGCTTCCACGGCAGTTGGATGACCGAATCCGCATCCGGCATCACGAAAATATCCGGATGCGCCGGCGTCATGTCGAGCCAGGTGGCGAAGCCGGCGAAGCCCGCGCCTGATTTCTGCATGCTGCCGACCGCCTCGGCCGGAACGAGCTTGGCGCGCTGCGTCCCGAACAGGTCGGTGAAATTGAAGAGGAAAAATTTTACTTTCTTGTCTTTTGCATATTTAGCCAGATCGCCGGCCATGAAGGTCTCCTGTTTCCACCCTGTTTAGACGCCCTGCGGTTCGCAGGTGATTTCTGTTTTGACGGAGTTGGCGATGAAGCATTCCTCATGCGCCAGATGATGAAGGTGATCGAGTTCGGTCCTGGTCGGCGCCTTGCCCTTGAACTGGACGAGAGGCTTCAGGGTGCAGCGGGTGATGGCGAGGCGCCCTTCCGCGACCTTGCCCATCACGCCTTCGGCATTGTCCTCATAGCGCTCGACCGTAAAGCCGCCCTTGGCCGCGTGATAGAGGAAGGTCAGCATGTGGCAGCTCGATATCGCCGCCACCAGCGCTTCCTCGGGATCGATGCCGGCCGGATCGGAGAACGGCACGCGCACCACATGCGGCGACGAGGAGGCGAGCACCGTCTGGCCGCCGTCGAATGACCAGTGATGGGCGCGCGAATAGGTGTTCTTAGTGAAATCGTCGCTGTTGCTTTCCCACAGGACTCGCGCGGTGTGGAGATGTGCCATGATTCTACCTCGTTGCCATCACGACGGCGGCCCCGCCCATGGTGAGGGCGCTGCACCGGTTGGCGGCCTTCATCGCCCGGGCGCTGCGGATGAACGCCCGCGCCCGCCCGGCAAGCGCGACATAGGCCAGATCGATCGCCGCCAGAACGATCAGCATGGTGAGGGTGAGCTCGCCCCAGCCGATCAGCGACACATGGGCAAGATCGATGACGGTCGGCAGCAGCGCCACATAGAGGACCATGATCTTCGGATTGCCGAGCGTGATGGCAAGGCCGGTGAGGAAGAGCCGGAAGGAGGAATCCGCCGATGGCAGCTCGCCTTCCTTCACGGCGACGGGTGCTGTCCACATTTTCCAGGCCAGATAGACAAGGTAGGCGAGGCCCAGATATTTTATGACGAGGAAGACCCAATGGAAGGTCTGGGCGATCACGGAGAGGCCGAAGACAGCGGCGGCCAGCCAGATGGCCTCACCGATCCACATCGCGGCAAGGAAGGGAATGACGCCCTGATAGCCGCGCGAGATCACCCGGGCGACGAGAGCGGCGAGGCTGGGTCCGGGCGAGCCCGCGACCAGGGCGACTGTGCCGGCGAAGATCAGAAGAGCGGAAATGTCCATGAGCCTTGGTCTCCTTTCCGCCCTCTATAGACCGGCCCGCGGCAGGCCGGAGAGAGCCACTGCGCAGACTATGGTACAGGCCACTTGCCTCTTGCACTTCGCCCCGCAACCAATATTTCCCTTCTCCCGCCTGGGGAGAAGGAGAAAATTGGGCATGTAAGCAAGGCTTTTCATCAATACCCGCTCTTGCCCGGAATCCAGCTCGTCCCGGCAAGCGGCACCTGCGCCATGGCGGCCGCCTCGACGGTGAGCGCCACCAGGTCTTCCGGCTCCAGATTGTGCACGTGGTTCTTGCCGCAGGCCCTGGCGATGGTCTGCGCCTCGAGCGTCATCACCTTGAGATAGTTGGCGAGCCGCCGCCCGGCGAGCTTGGGATCGAGCCGCTTGGCCAGTTCCGGATCCTGCGTCGTGATGCCGGCCGGATCCCTGCCCTCATGCCAGTCATCATAGGCGCCGGCCGTGGTGCCGAGCTTCTGATATTCCTCTTCGAGATGGGGATCATTGTCGCCGAGCGCCACCAGCGCCGCGGTGCCGATCGACACCGCATCGGCGCCGAGCGCCAGCGCCTTCGCCACATCGGCGCCGTTGCGGATGCCACCCGAGACAATGAGCTGCACCTTCCTGTGCATGCCGAGATCCTGCAGCGCCTGCACCGCGGGTCGGATACAGGCGAGCGTCGGCTGGCCGACATGTTCGATGAACACTTCCTGCGTCGCCGCGGTGCCGCCCTGCATGCCGTCGACCACGACGACATCGGCGCCCGATTTCACCGCGAGTGCTGTATCGTAGTAGGGCCGCGAGGCGCCGACCTTGATGTAGATCGGCTTCT
>CAZICN010000228.1:0-7155 GCA_964537655.1 uncultured Aestuariivirga sp. | reverse complement strand
CAGATGGGCAGCGTGGTGTCGCATCTGTTTGGATCGCGGAAGGAAATGCCGCCGTATGTGGCGGTTCCATCCATGCGTGGTTTTGAAGGCGGCACGGGGTTCCTCAGCAGCAAATACGGCCCGTTTCAGCTCAATGCCGATCCGGGCACGACCGCGTTCCAGCAGTTCCTCGCCGGAACGGGCTCGATGCTCGCCTGGTGGGGTGACGTCGGCTCGATGGCCAAGACCAGCGACGGCTCGGTGATCGGCGACACCGTCGCCTTCTCGATCCTGCCGGGCTCGGACGATGTCTATAACTCGAAGACCGGCCAGTGGGACAAGCTGGCGAGCGGCCCGAACTTCGCGCCGAACATGGCCTATATCGGCTGGGGCGTCTATGTGATGGCCCGCGTCGACAGCGATCCCGTCAAGCAGAAGGCGGCCTGGAGTGCGGCGGCTCATCTCGGTGGCAAGGACATCTCGCTGTGGACGGCAGCCTATCCGTCGGGCTTCCAACCCTACCGCAACAGCCATTTCAATATCCCGGAATGGGTGGCGGCGGGTTATGACGAGGCCTTCATCACGTCCTATCTGAAATCGCAATCCGACTCCTACAATCATCCCAATGCGGCGATCGAGCCGCGCATCCCCGGCATCTTCCAGTACTACAGCGTCGCCGAGGATGAACTCGCCAAGATCTTCGCCGGCGGCGCTACGGCGCAGGCCGGGGCCGATGCGATCGCGGCCGCTTGGGAGAAGATCACCGACCAGATCGGACGCGAGAGCCAGGTCAAGCTCTATAAGGCCTCGCTCGGCCTGTAGCGCCCGATCGTTCCCGCATTTGACACATCACATTCTGGTGGCGCAGCCTGCGCCACCAGATGTTGTTTCTCGTTGCCGAAGTATTAGCATGATCAGTTCTCAGAACGCGTTCTTTCCTTACCTCGCCCCGCGAAGCGGAGAGAGGAAGGGGCCCATTGCGAAGCAATGGGAAGGTGAGGGACGTATATCAAGCTCGCCCGCACACGCCCCTCACCCTCCCGTCGCTGCGCGCCGGGTCCCTCCCTCTCCCCGCTTCGCGGGGCGAGGGTATGCGGCGCGGTTCGCCTCATGACCGCAGCGTTGCCCCAGACCGCCGGCAAGATGCATGAGCCCCTGTCGCGCTCGGCGAGCGAGCCCCGCGCGCCGATGGGACGCGCGCTCGCATGGCTCTCCTCGCTGGCACTTGCGGCGATCGTGCTGTGGCAGATGCTGTTCAAGGCCGAAGTGTTTGCGACAGGCTTCGAGACCTGGCGCCCGGTCCTCTATGCTTTCCTGCTCTGGGCGGTGGCGATAGGCGCCGCGCAAGTGCTCATTCGCGGCGAGCGCGGCAAACATGCGCTCTTCGTGCTGCCGGCGGTCGCCTTCACCGTCGCGATGGTGATCTTCCCGACTTTCTTCGGCCTCTATCTCGCTTTCACCAACTGGAATCTGAGTTCGGTGGCGGGGCCCCAGTTCAATGGCCTCGACAATCTGCGTTCGCTGATGGCCGATGCCTATTTCTGGAACGCGCTCCTCAACATGGCCTATTACGTGCTGTTCGTCCTCGTCCAGTATGCGATCGCCTTCGGCCTGGCGCTGCTCCTCAACGCCGAGATCAAGGCGCGCAAGTTCTTCCGCGTCGCCTTCCTGCTGCCGTTCATGCTGAGCCCGGTGGCGGTGAGCTGGATGATCGGCAAGTCGCTGATGGAATACCGCTTCGGCCCGGCGGCGACGCTCGCCCGCCATCTCGGCTGGGACAATCCCGCCTTCTTCACGACACCGTGGATCGCGCGCCTCAGCATCGTCGCCATGGACGCCTGGGTGTGGATACCCTTCATCATGATCCTGCTGCTCGCCGGCCTCCAGGCAATGCCCAAGGAAGTGACTGAGGCGGCGAAGGTCGACGGCGCCAGTCCCTGGCAGTCCTTCTGGCAGATCACCTTCCCGCTTATGCTGCCGGTCAGCGTCACGGCGATCATCCTCAAGGTCATCTTCCAGCTCAAGCTCGCCGATATCGTGATCAATGTGACATCAGGGGGGCCGGGCGGAGCCACCGACACCGTGTCGAGCTTCATCTTTCGCGAATATCGCGACCGCTCCAATGTCGGCTATGGCACGATGCTGGCGGAGTTCTACCTTCTGATCATCATCATCTTCGTGACGCTGCTGCTCAAATTCGTGAGCCGCTACATGCAGAGGACGAACTGAGATGAGCAGCGTAGCGCAGCGCCAGGCGAAGCGGGCGACGAGCGGCACGCCGGATACGGGGCGGATCGCGACACGCGTGCTGATCTATGGCGCGCTCATTCTCTGGACCTTCATCTCGCTGTTTCCGATCTATTGGACGGTCACCACGTCGTTCAAGACGGCGGTCAATGTCACGCAAGGCCATCTCATCCCGTGGGTGGATTTCATGCCCGACTGGAAGGGCTGGCGCTCGCTCGGCCTCTCGCCCGACACGATCGGCCAGATCTCGACAGTGCGCGACGAATTCCTGAAGCGCTTCGAGAATAGTGTCATCACCTCGCTCGGTGCCTCGGCGCTGGCGGTGGTGGTCGGATCGCTCGCCGCCTATGGCCTCAGCCGCTTCGACTACAAATTCGCCTGGATGCGCAACAAGGATATTTCGTTCTTCTTCCTGTCGCAGCTCATCCTGCCACCGGTCGTGCTGGCGATGCCGTTCCTCGTGCTCTACAAGGAACTGGCGCTGCTCGACACGCGAATCGGCCTCATCCTCATCTATACGCTGATGGTGCTGCCGATCGTGATCTGGATCATGCGCGATCAGTTCGACACCATCCCGATCGAGCTCGAGCAGGCGGCGCTCGTCGATGGCTGCTCGGTGTGGGGCGCGTTCCTGCGCATCGTCGTGCCAATCGCACTTCCCGGCATGGTGGCGGCCTTCATCCTTTCGGTCATCCTGTGCTGGAACGAGTATTTCTTCGCGGCATTGCTCACCAGCACCAATGCCAAGACGCTTCCCGTCATGGTGGCGAGCCAGACTGGCTCGCAAGGCATCAACTGGTGGTCGATGGCGGCGCTCTCGACCGCGGCGATCGCGCCCTTGGTGGTGATCGGCGTGTTCCTCGAGCGATATATCGTCAAGGGCCTGACGGCGGGCGCGGTGAAGTAGTGAACTCCCTCCCTCGCGAAGCGGGGGAAATTGGAGACGACTCGCCGAGTGGTAATTTCATATGCGATTCCCCTGCCGGAACGGGGAGGGAGGTAGTCAGGACGAGACGCACTCGTCATTCCCATCCAGAAAGGAAGCGACGGTCTTCATGCACCTGTCGGTCTGCTCCACATGGGGAAGGTGGCTCGACTCCTCGAGAACGACTCAGCGCGCGCGATGATCGATGCGACATTGTTCCATTTGTCCGGCAAATATGCACAATGCCGTCGGTTCAATCACCCAGAGCGCAGTCGATCACCATGACCATCACCTTGAGCGATCATTTGAAGCCCGGGAAAGCACTTCCCCTGGATCACGGAAGGGCCGCGCTCGCGGGCCGCGTGTGGCGCCCCGACATGGACGGGCCGTCCGTCGTCGCGCTTCGCGGCGATGAGCTTTTCGATATCACCGCTGAGTTTCCCACCCTGCGCGATCTCTGCGAGGCGCCAGATCCCGCCCGGGCCCTAAAAGCCGCGAAAGGCACGGCCATCGGCAAGTTCGCCGATATCCTCGCCAATAGTGCAGCGGACAAACGCAGCACCGGCGTGCCCTGGCTCCTGGCGCCGGTCGACCTGCAGGCGGTCAAGGCGGCAGGCGTCACTTTTGCCATATCGATGCTCGAGCGCGTCATCGAGGAACGGGCGCGCGGCGACTACACCGCGGCGGCGGCGATCCGCAAGACGGTGAAGGAACTGGTCGGCGACGATCTGAAAAAGCTCAAGCCCGGCTCGCCCGAGGCGATGCGTCTCAAGGAGACGCTGATCGCGCAAGGCGCGTGGAGCCAGTATCTCGAAGTCGGAATCGGGCCCGATGCGGAAGTGTTCACCAAGGCACAAGTCATGTCGTCGGTCGGCACCGGGGCCGATGGCGGCCTGCATGCGATCTCGACCTGGAACAATCCCGAGCCCGAGGTCGTGCTCGCCGTGGCCTCGACGGGAAAGATCGTCGGTGCGACGCTCGGCAACGACATCAACTTGCGCGATGTCGAGGGCCGCTCGGCGCTGCTGCTCTCCAAGGCCAAGGACAACAACGCCTCCTGCGCTGTGGGTCCGTTGCTCCGGTTCTTCGATGATGGCTTCACGCTCGATGATGTGCGCAAGGCCACGGTGACCCTCGAAGTCGACGGGCCGGAAGGTTACCGGCTCAAGGGCTCATCGTCGCTCGCCATGATCAGCCGCGACCCTGCCGATATCGTCGGCCAGACGATCGGCAAGCATCATCAGTACCCGGATGGCTTCGTCCTGTTCCTCGGCACCATGTTCGCCCCCGTCGAGGACCGCGACACGCCGGGGAAGGGCTTCACCCACAAGGACGGCGATATCGTTACCATCGCCACCGAGAAGCTCGGCAGCCTCACCAACCGCATGCGGCGCAGCCACGAATGCCCGCCCTGGACCTTCGGCGTGAGCCACCTGATGCGCAATCTGGCGAAACGCGGACTGATCTAACCCGCGAGTTGTCCCGCATTTTAATCTGGTTTTAATCATACGGCACCGATCCGGCGCGGACTCAACGACCTAGAGGGATTGTTAAATATCCCCTACGATAACGACACCATGGCAAAGCCTGACGGGCTCCCAAGAAGCAGTCTCGATCGTCTCGACGGCGGTGCGGTTCTGGCCGGCTTCCTCGGCAGCCGATCCGTCGGAATAACGATAATCGCGCTCGACGGACGCATCGCCTTCGCCAGTGATGCATTCTGCCGGATGACGGGCTTCGAACCGCCTGATCTGATCGCACATGACGAGGCCGAGCTGATCCATCCGGACGATGCCGAGGCCTCCCGGCGCGACCATCTTCTCATGACGGAAGGCCAAACGAGCGCGCTCGAATTCGAACGGCGCTATGTCCGCAAGGATGGAGGGATCCTGTGGACGAAGGGATCAGCATCGCTGCAGCGTGACAGGGAAACAGACGAGCCGCTTTTCATCGCCAGCCTGATCACCGATGTCACCGGCGTCGTGGAAGGACAAGATCTTCTCGACAAGGCGTTGCTGGAGAAGGAACGCCTCGCCCTCACCCTCCATTCGATCGGTGATGCGGTGATCTGCACCGACGCCTCGTCCCTCGTCACCTTCATGAACCCGGTGGCCGAGCGGCTGACCGGGTGGAGCGAGGCCGAGGCGTTGGCGCGGCCGGTTGCAGAGGTCTTCAACCTCATCGAGGAATCTTCCGGCAAACGGCCGGCGAGCCCGACGGACATGTGCATCAGGGACGACCGGGTTCACACGGTGGAAGGCGGCACCATCCTGATGAGCCGGACCGGCGATGCCTTCGACATCGGATATTCGGCCGCGCCGGTGAAGGCGTCGGCGCAGAGTGTGCTCGGCTCCATCGTCATCTTCAACGACCTGACCAAGGATCGCGCCGACCAGAAGCGCGTCGCCCGCTCTGCCTATCATGACGCGCTGACCGGCCTGCCCAACCGCGTGACGTTCATGATCAAGCTGCAGAGCGCCATCAACGAGGCGAAGGAGCAGGACCGCACCCACGCGCTGTGCTTCATCGATCTCGATCGGTTCAAGCTGGTGAACGACCAGGGCGGCCATGCCGCGGGCGACGCCGTGCTCTGCCATGTCGCGAAACTCATCGCCCTGAGCTGCACCAGCAAGGATGTGCCCGCCCGTCTCGGCGGCGACGAATTCGCCTTGCTCATCCGCGACTGCAGCGCCGAGGAGGCGGAGGCGACGGCGAGCGCCATCGTGCAGGCCATCGACAGGATGGAGTTCCGCTGGGAGAACCAGATCTTTCGCGTCGGCGCCAGCATCGGCGCCACCATGGTGACCCGCTCCTCACCCTCGCTGGCCGAAACCCTCGATGAAGCGGACAGAGCCTGCTACAGCGCCAAGAATTCCGGGCGCGGACAGGTGCGCCTGCGCAAGCCCAGGCTCGATGCATCACCGCGCGAGGACGGGCTCTACCAGTCGAAATCGTCGAACATCCATTGAAGCGCGGTCACGTCTCGTCGTGCTTCGGCTCCGGCGTCTCATCGCCCGGATCGGGTTCCTCTTCGGCGGGGATCGTGTAACGCCCGCCGAGCCAGCGGTTGAGATCGACATTGGCGCAGCGGGCCGAGCAGAAGGGATGGTATTTCTGTTGCGAAGGCTTGCCGCAGAGCGGGCAGGGACGCCTTGGCCGCAAGCGGACCGGCTCGCCGGTCATACGCCGCTGAGCGGCGCGGTCAGCCAGGTATAATGCACCGGATAGCCCGCCCCTTGCAGGAGATGGACCGTCTCATAGAGCGGCAGGCCGACCACGCCCGAATGCGAACCGCTCAAGGTGCGCACGAATGTCTCGGCGCGTCCCTGAACAGCATAGCCTCCGGCCTTGCCGCGCCATTCGCCCGATTTGATATAGGTCTCGACATCCTCGCGCGAGAAGCGCTTGAAGCGCACCTTGGTCTCCGAGCAGCGCCGCCAGGAGCGTCCGCCCGGCGCCAGCAGCGTCACGGCGGAATAGACCCAGTGCGAGCGGCCCGACAGAAG
Source organism: uncultured Aestuariivirga sp. (assembly GCA_964537655.1). Taxonomy (GTDB): domain Bacteria; phylum Pseudomonadota; class Alphaproteobacteria; order Rhizobiales; family Aestuariivirgaceae; genus Taklimakanibacter. Next base: position 498 of record CAZICN010000228.1, on the reverse strand, counting down.
CCACAGGCAGGCCGTGGCTTCCTCGGCCGTCTCGGGCTTGGGCAGGATGCGGCGGCCGAGCCCGACCACCGTGTCGGCGGCCAGGATGAAGGTCTTGGCGCCCAGCTTCTTGACCAGCGGGGCTTCCTGCGCGGTGCGCGCCTTCTCGGCGGCGAGCCGGATGGCGAGGCGGCGCGGCGTTTCGCGCTTCAGCGGCGTTTCGTCGATATCGGCGGGGATCAGGAGGTCGGGCCTGAGGCCGGCCTGCTCGAGCAAAGCCAGCCGGCGCGGCGAGGCGCTGGCCAGCACGAGCTTGACGCGGGATTCCGTCATGCCTGCGCCAGTTTCCCCGATGCGAAGCCCGCCCCCATGATTTCAGCGTGGCCCGGGCTCAGAAATTTCCGCGCATGTCCGGAGCGGGATGAAGGGAAATTCTGGATCACCACAAGCTCCTACTTGAACCGGTAGTTGATGCGGCCCTTGGTCAAGTCGTAGGGCGTCATTTCGACCATGACGCGG
>CAZICN010000227.1:0-7200 GCA_964537655.1 uncultured Aestuariivirga sp. | reverse complement strand
ACTCGGTCGAATGCTGGCGGCGCAACCAGCTCGTCGGCGGGCTTTATGGCGTCAGGATCGGCGGCGCTTTCTTCGGCGAGAGCATGTTCTCGCGCGAGGTCGACGCCAGCAAGGTGGCGCTCGTTCATCTGGTGGCGCGCCTCAGGGCCGGCGGCTTCCGCCTGCTCGATGCGCAATTCACCACACCGCATCTCGAGAGCCTCGGTGCGCGCAGCGTCAGCCGCGCCGACTATCACCTGCTCCTCGAGCAGGCGATCGAAGCCGACGCCGAATTCTTCAAGTTCAAGGACGACCGCGATCCTGAAACGGTGCTGCGTCTGGTGGGCAAGAGTGACGAGACCGCCTAGATTCCGCCGGTGACGGCAAAACCTCCGGCGCAGCGTCCATCGACGAGGCGGATGACAACAGTGACGATCGATCCATAGGGCTTGCGCCACACGCTGTGCACCCTCCGGTGTTCGGCCGCCGATATGGCCTTGCTTATCTTGAACACCGCCCCATCGGCCAGGATCTCAGCCGGCTCGCCATTGACATGTATCTTCACCGTCGCGCCCGCAATATCGATGGGCGCGTCCGAGGTCAGTTCCACCTGTGCCATGACCTCATCGAAAGCGTCGTCAAGAGCGCGGGTCTCGGCGTGAATCGTCACCTTGAGGGCCGCAGCGGCCGGATGATGCGGTGCTGGGCGTGTGATGAAGGCCTCGTCCGGCAGTTCCGGCGTGCGCGGCGGGGCGGCGCGGTGCTTTGCGGCGCGGTCGAAGGCGCCGGCGAAGCGCAAGAGGCGCGTATCGTCATAGGCCTTGCCGGCGATCGTCAGGCCCACCGGCATGCCGATATCGGACATGACCCCCATCGGCACGGTGACGGTCGGGATACCGAGATGGCGCCAGACGAGATTGCCGTTGGCGACCCAGGTCCCGTTGCGCCAGGCGAGATCGGCCGAAACCTCGTTCACATCGGCATCGGACGGCCCGACATCGGCGACCGCCGGCAGTACTACGGCATCGAGCCCGAGTTCGTCCATCCAGACTTCGAAATCGGCAAGACGCGTCGCCTCGAGCCCCTCGAGGCCGACTGCCATGTCCGGAATGTCGGTCAGGACCGGAAAGCCTTTCTTCGCCAGGCCGACATAATGCGCGAGGCTCGCGTCGTCGCCATAGCGGTCGGCAAGTGCGCCGGGCGGGGCCGGGAATATCCTGGCGCCGTCGGCCGAGGCAAGATCGGGCAAATCAGGATCGGCATTCGAGCGCAGAAAATCATCGAAGGCCCAGGCCGACAGCAGCCCAAGCTCGCTGTCGGCGAAGCTCTCGGGCACCCATCCTCGATCGACCATCGAGCGGGCGCCCGGACGATCGCGCTCATAATTCGAGACGACCGGGAAATCGACCTCGATGATTTCGGCGCCAAGGCTTTCCAGCTCGCGTGCCGCTTTCTTCCACAACTCGATCACCGACGCGCGCGTCTCGATCGGCGAATTCGCCTTGCTGTCGCGCCCAATATACATGCGAGGCACGCCGAGCTTCGCCCCACGCAGCGCTCCCTCGATCACCAGACGCGTATAGCTCTGCGGCCGCACTGCGGAGCTTGCCGGGATATTCACCCACGGCTGAACCCGCCAGAAGTCGCCGCGCTTCGTGTGGTCGTCGGCGACAATCACGTCGAGCAACTCCAGCAAGTCATCGACGCTTCTAGTATGCGGCACCACGACATCCATCGTCGGCACCAGCGGCCAGTTGCCGCGCACCGAGATCACGCCGCGCGAGGGCGTGTAGGCGACAAGGCCATTGTTCGAGGCAGGTGCCCGGCCCGACGACCATGTCTCCTCGCCCAGGCCGAATGACGCGAAGCTTGCCGCTGTGGCGGTGCCCGAGCCGTTGGAAGAGCCCGACGCGAAGGCGGCCGTCAGATAGTCGCCATTATAGGGGCTTTCGGCCCGGCCATAGACGCCGCGCTGCATGCCGCCATTGGCCATCGGCGGCATGTTGGTGAGGCCGATGAGGATGGCTCCGCCGGCGCGCAATCTCTCGATGGCGAAGGCATCGTCGCGCGCCACGAGCCGCTCGAAAGCCGGGGAGCCCGCGGCGACAGTGAGCCCTCTTGCCCGATAACTGTCCTTGGCGGTGTAGGGAATGCCATCGAGAGGCCCGAGCAAGGCGCCCTGCCTTCGGCGCTGGTCGGAGGCGGCCGCCGCTTCGAACATCGAGGGGTCGAGCACCGGAACGGCGTTGAGCGCGATGCCGTGGCGGTCGTAACAGGCAATGCGGCGCAAATAGGCGCCAACAAGCTCGACGCTGGTGATGACGCCTGCTTCGAGCCCTGCCCGCAGTTCGGCAATCGATGCCTCGACGATGCTGAGCGCAGCAGTCCGGCGACGGGACACGATGAGAACCTCCAAAGCGAACGTTATCGACGCCGTCGCCGCGTCGTTCAAGCCTTAAGAGGATAGCCTATCTCTAAAGGTGAAGCTGCAGACCGAGGATGGCCGACAGGTTCGATAGGTCAGAGAGTTTATTGTCTCCGGTATTGGTCGGATCCAGCGTCACCTCATCCACGATGAGATATCGTCCGCTCGCGGTCAGGTCGATGGACTGCGACAGCGGCGCATGCATGCCGGCTTCGAGCAGCAGGGCCGGCACGATGTCACTGTCGGTGCCGGTCACCGGCGCATCCAGTTCGACGCTGAACTTCGCCAGGCCGGCGCCGAGTGCGACGAAGGGCGACACGCCTTCCGGATTCAAGTCCAGGCCTACTTTGAGCAGACCGGTCTGCGTCTCGACGTCGCCGTCAAGCTCGATATGGCCGATGCCGTCGAGTTCCTCGCTGTCGAGTTTTGCGGTCGCGACGCCGAGCTCGACTTCAACGCGCACATGCTCGGCAACACGATAGCCGAGGGCGGCATATCCGGCCCATCCGTCGTCAAAAGAGATCGTGCCGTCCACGCCGCCCGAGATCTCGCCCTCGTTGAGGTGGTTGTAGCCGCCCGCCAGAGACAGATAGAACCGGTCAAAGCCGGTATTATCGGCCCAGGCGGAAGACGACAAAGCGCACAACGCAACACCTACACACAGGGATGAGAAGAGTTTCATCGCCAACCCCCGAGGACCGAATCACCATGATCGTCTTGACGCGGCGACCTAATCAGAAGTTGTGCGATCGGTAAACCACAACATAGGTGAGAAAAACTAATCCTCTGGTTCGCCGGCCGTGCCGTCGTCCACGGGGGCGGTATCCGGCACTTGCTCGATCACCGGCGGTGGCGCGTTGGGATCGCGGCAACCGGTCAGCCAGACGTCATAGATCGGATGCTCGACGGCGCTAAGGCCGGGGCTTTCGGCGAACATCCAGCCGGAAAAGATTTTCTTGCGCGTGTCGTCGGGTTCGATTTCCTCGACCTCGACAAAGGAAGTCGTCTTCGGCTCCTCGGTGATGTCGCGCGTATAGCAGGCATCGGCCTTGACGAAGAGCCCGCCGAAGCGCTTCTCCTCGCCGATCCTGGCCTCGAACGTCGTGGTGAGTCCGGTAATCTTGTCGAGGCCGGCAAAGACCGCGATCGGATTGGCAATGCGCTCCGCCTTAGCCGGCGCGGCCCCCGCCAGAAGTGCAAGCACCAGGATCGAACGTCTCATGATTTCTTCGCCTCGACACGCAAACGCACATAATCCGCCGTCCAGTTACCGCGCGCATCGGACAGAGCGAAGCGCAGGAGGTCCTCGGTCTCGCGCAGCACCTGATCGGATTTCGCGCCGAACTGGTCGAAGAACGGCGTCCGGAACAGTTTGAGCCAGGCGGCCATGCCGGTCTTGAGCGGCGTCGGGCGCGGAATGAGCGCGATGCGCTTCACCTCGAAGCCTTCCTTTTCGAGCATTGCCTGGTAGATCTCGACGGACGGAAAAAACCAGGGATGGGCAAGAGCCGTGTCGACGCCGTGGCGCGCCGCCATCGCCTCGAGCGCCGTCACGATCGCCGCGACATTGCCATGTCCGCCGAATTCAGCGACGAAGCGGCCTCCGGGCTTCAGCGCCCGCTTCACGCCTTCAATCACGCGCTCGGGACGCGTCATCCAGTGCAGCGCCGCATTGGAGAAAACCGCATCGAACTCATGGGTGAAAGACAGGTCCTCGCCATCCATCAGCCGGACATCGAGACCCCTGGCCCGGCAGGTGGCGATGAAGGCCTCGCTTGCATCGACGCCCACAACATGAGCGCCCGCCGCGGCAAGCTCGGCGGTCAGCACGCCGTCGCCGCAGCCGAGATCGAGGATGCGCTCGCCGGGCTTCGGTGAAAGCCAGTCGAGCACGCCCCCTGCCAGATCGGAAACGAAGCGCGCATGCTCGTCATAGGAAGACGCTGACCAGGTCTGGCCGCGCGAGACCGGTTGGATCATTGCGGCTGGGTTTCCGGCACAGTCTCTGGCGCCGGCACGTTCTCGGCCGGCTTGTCACCGCCGCCACTGCCACCACCATCGCCACCCTTGCCCTTGCCGCTGTCGAACATGGCGGTCGAGATCAGGGTCCAGATATCCACCGCACCTTGCGTGTTGATGATCTGCCCGCCATCGGCCAGGAAAACCTCCGAGCCGCCGGGATCGAGCGCGATGAAATTCGCGCCGAGCAGGCCCTCGGACGTTACTTTCGCGGTCGTGTCGTCGGTGAGCTTTACCTTGGGGTCGATCGACATGGTGATGACCGCCTGGTAGTTCTCGGGGTTCAACGACTGGCCGAGCACGGTCCCCACCTTGATGCCGGCGAGGCGTACATCGGTGCCGGTATTGACGCCGGCGACATTGTCGAACTCGGCCTTGAGCACATAACCGCCCGTGGTGTTGCCCTTGCCCGAGGTCGAATAGGCGAAAGCGAAGAAGCCGGCGGCAATCAGGATGACCAGCGCGCCGATGGCGGTTTCAACGGTGGTATTTTTCATCATGTGGTCCCTTGCGACCGGGCCATGTAGCGGTCTTTAGGGATTCGAGACAACCCGCAAATTGTGGCAGCAGCGGGCCGGTCTATTCCGGCCGCCAGGCTTCGTAATCGGGTTTTACGGGCTTAGGCTTGGCGCTGCCGATGATGCTGCCGGGTGGGCGATAAGCCTTTGCTGTCCCGGTCAGATTGGGCTGGTGCGGCTTTTCCCACTCGCGCGGCTGATAGCCATTGGCAGCCGGCGGGTTGGCGTCGCGATGATGCATCCAGCCATGCCAGCCAGGCGGAATCGCCGAGGCTTCGGCATAGCCGTTATAGACGACCCAGCGGCGCTCGGCGATCGAGCGCGGCAGTGCCGAGGGGGCGCGATAGTAACGATTGCCGAATTCGTCCTGGCCGACGAACTCGCCCTTACGCCAGGTATGGAATCGCAGACCCAGAGTCTGGCCGCTCCACCACGAGAAAAACTGCTTGAGGAAGGTGATCACGTCATATGCCTTTCCGGCCTTGAATGGCGGAATTGGCGGGGTTTGTCCAGTCCGGCACGCGATCCGGGAAGGCGGCCGCCGGTCATTTCATGGCATCGACCAGGATAAGACCGTCCTTCGCCTCGAGCCCTTTCGCCGGCACGATCGTGACTCCGGCAATGGATCTCGCGAGTGCCGACAGCCCATCAAGCTCGGCCGGCACTGGAAAGGCCGGAGACGGCACAGCATAGAGGTTGAGGCCGCGCCGCAGGCGCTCGCGCATGAGGCTCGCGACATAGACCGGATAGGTATTTCCAGCCTTTCCTATCATGACATCTGTCTTCCATGCGCGCAGCACCAGGCGCTGGTCCGAGGCGCCGTCGACAGGCTTGGTCCAGGTGATGTCGGCCAGCCGGCCCTGGTGCAAAGCGGGCCGCGGCGTCAGGTCGTTGATGCCGCGATTGGGATCGAGATAGCCGAGTCCCAGCGTCCATGACCACTTGCCCTCCTCGGTCCAGCTGTTCCTGGCGAGCACCTCGCTGAGGGGAGACAGATCGCCGGCCCATTGCAGGCTGAACGCCTCCTCGCTGCGACCGGCGAGATCGATGCGCTGGCGCGGCAGGCTCGCCCAGGCGCCCTGCTCCCATTGCTGCTGATCATAGAGGACCATCGCCTCACGCGGCGCATAGATATCCGCATTGGCGGCATAGTCGCGCGCGATATGAACCGATCCGGCGACGACGAATGCCAGAAGCGTCGCGATCGAGAGGCCGAGGGGCATGATGCGCCGCGGCGGCACCGCCTCGATGGCGATGCCGAACGCCGCGATCATCGCCGCGCCGAACAGGAAGCCGCCCAATACGTCCGACATCCAGTGGGCGCCCAGATAAATGCGCGAATAGGCGATGGCGATGATGGCGATGCCGGTCGCCGCGAAGACCACCGCCTTGCCCCAGCTGCGCAGCCCGTGTGTCGCCAGCACGGCAAAGACGCCGAGCGTCACCGTGGCGAAGGTGGTGTGGCCGGAGGGGAAGCTGAAGACCTCGGGCAGGCCCGACAATTCAACGGGCCTCGGCCGCTGCAGCCACAGTTTCATCAGCGGCACGAACAGCCTGGCGGCGAAGATGGCGACAAAGACCGCCGCCGCGATGCGCCATTCGCGCCGCCACAGGAGCCAGACCACCATGACCAGCGCCACGGTGATCATGACGGCGCCGTCGCCCAGCATCGTCACAATGGTCATGATCTCGTCGGCCGGCGCATTGCGCAGGCCCTGCATCATGTTGTGGATCGAGAGATCGGCATCGATCAGCGTCGACTGGCCGAAAACGCTGCTCATGATGTGGAGGAAGGCGATGAGCGCCGTGACCGCGAGGGCCGCGAACAGGATGATCGAAAGCGATCCGGGATGGGCCGGCGACAGCACAGCGCCGATGCGCGGCCAGAAGCGCCCTGGCTGCCTCTCCGCCCAGGCGGCGAAACGGTCCTGCCCGCTTTCGAGAACGGGACCGAGACCGCCAATGAACAGGCGGATGAGCCAGCCGGCGACCGCCAGCACCACGAGCAGCACCAGCAGCACGATCAGCAGCCGCTCGCTGAGTTCGCCTGCCATGGCCAGGACCTGGCCGAACAGCATGCCGGGCAGCACATGGGCGGCGGCCCAGAACAGACCCGAGGTCACGTTGACGGTGGCGAAATAGGCCTGCCCCATGCCGAACATGCCGACGATGCCCGGGACTACAGCCTTGACGCCAGGCACGAAGCGGCCGATCGCGATCGACTTGCCACCATGCTTGCGCACGAAATCTTCGCCGCGC
>CAZICN010000226.1:0-7218 GCA_964537655.1 uncultured Aestuariivirga sp. | reverse complement strand
TGTCAACGTCAGTAGAATAACTCTCATGCTTCAAGAACCATACGCCGTTTTTTCTGTATATGAGCCTTCCGTCAGACAGCTTGTGCGCATCACCCAGTTTGTAGGCCTGAGTGGGAGTGGCGCCCAATATCGAAGTAATTTGGCCGGGATCCAAGTTTGCCCCATATAGACGAAGCGTTATCGCGATCAGAGGGTCGCTGAGTTCCGCATCAGTCATTCATATTGCCTGCTCTTTCGCCGTTTGATTCCAATATCACCAGTATCGGGACGCACACCAAGATCTTCATCGGCACCGAAGTCCCCCAGGCAAGCGCAATGAATTTACAACAACATTGCTCACTCATTTACGCAATAGACGCGCCATATGCCTCGCAACATCAAAGGAAAATTCATAACGCGCAAAACGGCCTAAAGAAAGCGCATCTTTTGCGACCATTCGCGCGAAATCAGAAGCGGATTGGATGTCATCGCCAAACCAAATCTCTCCCCCGCATTTCTCTTCTGCAACTTCTTTTAACACCACAGCAGAAGGAAATTTCTCGAGAAGTCCGCCGATGCCTGCAATCTGAATCTTTGAGAGTTTATTGCTGTTGACAAAGACCATTCCGGGAATCCCAGCTATGTATCTTTTCTCAAATCTAATTGAATGCTGAGATGGAGCATGTCGAAACTCTATCCAAGACTCTGCCGCACCGTGAGCTCGCAACCATTTCAGGGCATCGGGCATTCTAGCGAGTCCCGGCTTAATCGCACGAGACACAAAAAATCCCAACACGAGAGTGATTATAATACAGAGCAGCAATATCGTCATGTGCTGGAGCCAAGGGTTTCGGCGACGGTCCCGTACATTCAGCTTCCCGTGCGCCGCTTCGGCTCGGGCCCACGCTTCCCGGGCATGCCCGGCTGGCTCACACCGGGATCTCGACCACCGCGCGCAGGCCGCCGAGAGGGCTTTCATCGAGCCTGATGTCGCCGCCATGGGCGCGGGCGATGTCGCGGGCGATCGAAAGCCCGAGCCCGGTGCCGGTCTCGTCCTGGTTGCGCGCTTCGTCCAGCCGGAAGAACGGCCGGAACACGTCTTCGCGCATGTCGGCCGGGATGCCGGGCCCGTTGTCATCGACGGTGATGACGAGCCGGTTGGCCCGCGCCTTGGCCGTGACCGCGATCTTCTCGCCGAAGCGCGCCGCATTGGCGATCAGGTTGACGATGAGGCGCCGGAAGGCATTGGGCTTGACCTTGGCGATCATGTCCGGCGCCACGTCGATCGTCACATGGGAATTCGGCCGCGCCCCGGTCTTCACGGCGGCCTCGACCATGCGCGCGATATCGGAAGCCTCCGCCTTCTCGCCGCCCGCCCCGCGCGCGAAGTTCATATAGGCCTCAAGCATCGTCTGCATTTCCTCGACATCGCCCTTGAGCGCCTTCACCTTGGGGCTGTCGCCGAGAAAGGCGAGTTCGAGCTTGAAGCGGGTGAGGATCGTGCGCAGATCGTGGCTGACGCCCGCCAGCATCGCGGTGCGCTGGTCGACGTGCCGTTCGATGCGCTCCCTCATGTTGAGGAAGGCCTGCGCCGCCTGGCGCACTTCCGCAGCACCGCGCGGGGTGAAGTCGCCGACATCGTGGCCGAGGCCGAAGCTTCGCGCCACGTGGGCCAGTTCCAGGATCGGCTTGATCTGCTTGCGCATGAAGACAATGGCGATCGCCAGCAGGATCAGCGTGGACATGAACATCCAGGTCAGCAGCGAGTTGGTGTTGGCGGCATAGGCGCGCTCGTCCTCGGCCAGGATGCGGAAGACCGTACCTTTTTCGACCTCGATGCGGATATCTACGAAACCGGCCTTGCCGGTGCTGTCGATCCAGAACGGCTTGCCGCTGTTGTTGAGATAGACCTTGAGGCGGCTGTCGACCAGGGACAGCCAGGGCGTCGGCACCGGCGGCGGCAGTTCGACATTGCGCTGGATATCGAGATTGAGGCGCAAGGTCCGGTTCGCCATCTGCTCGATCTCGCCGACCTCGGCCGGCGTCCTGCGCGATTTGTCATAGAGTTCGATGACCAGCGATATCTCGCGCGAGAGCGAGCGGGCGAGCACCTTGGTCACATTGTCCCAGTGCCGGTCGAGAATGATGGCGACCATGATGCATTGCAGGAGCACGATCGGCGCCACCACGATGATGAGCGAACGCTGATAGAGGCCGGCCGGCAGATAGCGCTCGAGAAAGCGGTTGAACTTCCAGTAGACCGAATGTTCAGTCTTTCTGCCGGTCTCGGTGACGGCGCTCATTTCTCAGGGCCTCCGGAGCGCGGGACATTCTGGCTTGAACCGACTCGGCGCTCCATCTTGTTGTTTGCGCATCGGATTATCCGAAAACCGCTGCGCACTTTTCGGTCCGATGCTCTAATCGACATGCAGAGTATAGCCCGCCCCGCGCACGGTTTGCAGAAAAACCGGATTGGAGGGATCTTCCTCGATCTTCTGGCGCAGGCGATTGATCTGGACATCGACGGTGCGCGCATTGTCCTCCGCACCATCGGGTGCGAGTTCGGCCCGGGTGATCGGCCGCCCGGCATTCTGGATGAACAGCCGCAGCAACTCGCGCTCGCGCGTCGTCAGCTTGACCAGTTCGCCGCTGCGCCTGAGCTCGCCGCGCGTGATATTGAACAGGCAATCGCCGAAGCGGACATCGACACGCTGGTCGGCGGGCGGCGCCGAGCGGCGCAGCAGGTTCTGCACGCGCAGCAGCAATTCCCGCGGCTCGAAAGGTTTCGGCAGATAATCGTCGCTGCCCGCCATCAGGCCGTTGATCCGGTCCTCGATCTCGGATAGCGCCGAGAGCATGAGGATCGGGATGCGTTCATTGGCGCCGCGCAGGGATTGCGCCAGCGCGGTGCCGCTCTCCCCCGGCATCATCACATCGAGGATGAGGAGATCGAAGGTCAGACCGCGCATCCGGTCGCGCGCCACGGCGACAGTGGGCGCGACGCTCACCCGAAAGCCGTTCTCCGCGAGATAGGACTGCAAGAGCTCACGGATGCGTCGATCATCGTCGATCACCAGTATATGCGGCTTCTCGTCGGTCATTCCTTGCCCTGCGATGCACGGCTCTTGAGCCATTCGCTGACGGATCTGCGGTTCTCCGGGCTGATCAGGTGGTAAAGCACCTTGCGGTAGGAGGGTTCCGTATCGTCACCCGCCTCGCTCAGCGCCCGGATGATGCGCTCCGCCTGCGGCCGCATCAGGCTGATCCGCAAGGCGTCGCCCTCCGCGGTGAGGAACAAGAGCCGCTGGCGCCGGTCGAGGTCGCCTGGACGCTGATAGACGAGGTCCTTCTCGATCAGGTCGCGCAGGACCCGGCCGAGGCTCTGCTTGGTGATGCCGAGGATGGAGAGCAGCTGCGCCACCGTCATGCCGGGATTGCGGCCGACGAAATGCATGACCCGGTGATGGGCGCGCCCGAAGCCCCATTCGGCCAGGATCGCATCGGGATCGGAGGTGAAATCGCGATAGGCAAAGAACAGAAGCTCGATCAGGCTGACGATTTCCTCATCATCCGCATCGCGACCAGAAATTATGTCAGCCATATTGACGTATTTTCCGAAGTTTGTTACAACACATCACAATCGCAAGAAACCATATTGCGTCATTGCGGCCGAATATTCGGACAGCCGTCGTGACATATAGGCCGAACCGCGGCTGCGTGCAAAAATGCGAAGCAGCCGGAAAATTGGGAGAAGTGCCATGTCGATCGTTCCTTTTGACCAGTGCGAAGGCGTCATCTGGATGAATGGCGAATTCGTGCCGTGGAAGGACGCCAAGGTCCATGTCCTGACCCATGCCCTGCACTATGGCAGCGCCGTCTTCGAGGGCGAGCGCGCTTATGGCGGCGAAGTGTTCAAGCTGACCGAACACACCCAGCGCCTGTTCGATTCGGCCGAAATGCTCGACATGAAAATCCCCTTCACCGTCGCCGAGATCGACGCCGCCACCCGCGAGACCCTGAAGAAGCAGGGCTTCACCGACGCCTATGTCCGCCCGATCGCCTGGCGCGGTTCCGAGATGATGGGCGTGTCGGCCCAGAGCACCAGGATCAATGTCGCCATCGCCATCTGGCAATGGCCGTCCTATTTCGATCCGGCGCAGCTCGAAAAGGGCATCCGTCTCGACATCGCCGAATATCGCCGCCCCGACCCGATGACGGCACCGTCGAAGGCCAAGGCCGTCGGCCTCTATATGATCTGCACCATTTCCAAGCACAAGGCCGAGCGCAAGGGCTATGCCGACGCCATGATGCTCGACTGGCGCGGCCGCGTCGCCGAATGCACCGGCGCCAATATCTTCTTCGTCAAGAACGGCGAGATCCATACGCCGACGCCGGACTGCTTCCTCGACGGCATCACGCGGCGCACCGTCATCGGCCTGGCGCAGAAGCGCCAGATCAAGGTGATCGAACGCGCCATCATGCCGGACGAGCTTTCGGGCTTCGAGCAGTGCTTCATCGTCGGCACCGCCGCCGAGGTGACGCCGGTCGGCGAGATCGGCCCCTACAAGTTCACGGTCGGCGACATGAGCCGCGCCTTGCGCTCCGACTATCTCAACGAAGTGCAGCCGAAGAAGAAGGCGGCCTGATCCTCAATTCTCTTTGCGCGCCCGGCCGAACCGGGCGTGCAACCGCGAACGAAACACACAGGTTCCCGAAACGAGGCGGAACTATCGATTGCCCGCAAGAAAAACGCAGGATTCGCGATCCCATAAAACGGCGAACTCCAGGTTCAACTGCGGTATCGCCTTGATTGGATCATCGAGCGACGGCGCATAAAGAAACCCCCACATCCCGTCCGGAATCCCCGAGAAGGTTTTGTAGAAAACATAGGGTCCCCACTTCGTCCCGAACACCTCGGGCTGGTCCTTCTCAATGGCCAAGGTGCCGTAGGATCGACTATCCCACGTTCCGCTCGCCGCGCCGCACTGGCCCCAATTCCCATCGCCGCGCCGCGCGTAGTTCAGTCGTGCTCCATGAAATGCCTGAAAATTATAGTTCTGCCACAGCGTCGTCTGACCAAGGTAGATATTGAGAGGAAAGACAAGGGTCGCCCCAGCGAGCGGACCAGCGTCCGACCATTTCCATTTTCTCAACCTGTGGATCGTGACAAAGACACAGATCAATAGCCAAATCAGCCACAGTCCCCAAAGCACAAGTCCCACAAAGCCAAACGGAAAATAGAATCCGTTGTCGTAGTAGTTGCGCTCAAGAACATAGAAGTCGAATGCCGGAAATGCGGCAATGAACAGCAGCGAGCCCCAAAAAAACGGATCGCGGAATGGTCGCAGCATGTGGCTGAGAACCTATCCCCCCGTCACCGGCGGGAAGAAGGCGATCTCGCGCGCGCCCAGGATCGATGCATCGAGCGGCGCATGCGCCTGGTCGACGGCGGCGCGGATGATGCGCGGATCGGCGAAGGCCGAGGCATAGGCCTCGTCGCGGCCCTTGAGGAAGTCGATCAGCATGCTGACGGTCTCGACGTCACCCGGGATGGCGATGTCCTCTTCCCCCTTGCCGATGATCTGACGCATGCGGGCGAAATAGAGAAGCCTGGTCACTTGTCGTCCATCACATGGCCGATGCCGGCGCGGAAATAGTCATAGCCGGTATAGAGGGTGAGGGCGGCGGCGATCCACAGGCAGAACAGGCCGAACTCGCTCACATAGGGAACGATCTTGTCGCCCGCCGGCCCGGCGATGAGGAAGCCGATAGCGATCAGCTGCACCGTGGTCTTCCATTTGGCGACGGTGGTCACCGGCACCGAGACGCGCAGCTCCGCCAGGAACTCGCGCAGGCCCGACACCAGGACCTCGCGCGTCAGGATGATCACCGCCGCCCACAGATGGGCGCCGGTGATGGTGCGGTCGGCGGCCAGCACCAGGAGCACGACCGCCACCAGCACCTTGTCGGCGATCGGATCGAGCATCCGCCCCAGGGCCGATTGCTGGCCCCAGCGCCGCGCCAGGTAGCCGTCGAAGAAATCGGTGATCGCCGCCCCGATGAACAGAGCGAGCGCCGTCCAGCGCGCGGCGTCGCCGCCCCACATGATGAGCCCCGCCACCACCGGCACGCCGACGAGCCGCCCATAGGTCAAAAGGTTGGGTAGGCTCAGCGCATGGCGCTGGCTGTCCTTCTGAGCCAATTTGGTAACGGTATCGCTCATGGAGCGCCCTCGTGAAAGTGATCATAGATAGCCTGGGCCAGAGCGTAATTCACCCCTTCGACCTTTGCCAGATCGGCAAGGCTGGCCCGCGCCACGGCCTTGGCCGATCCAAAGGCCTGTAATAAGGCTTTTTTGCGAGTCGGGCCAATGCCGGCGATCTCGTCGAGCGGATTGAGGGCGATGGCCCGGGCCCGCTTGGCCCGGTGGCTGCCGATGGCGAAGCGGTGTGCCTCGTCGCGCAGCCGCTGGATATAATAAAGCACCGGGTCGCGGCCCTCGATCATGAAAGACGGTCTGTCCGGCACATAGAAATGCTCGCGGCCGGCATCGCGGTCTGGCCCCTTTGCGACACCCGCGATGCTGAGATCGGCAATGCCGAGATCGGCGAGGACGGCGCGGGCGGCATTGAGCTGGCCCTGCCCGCCGTCGATCAGCACCAGGTCGGGCCAGGCCTGCGGCTGGTCGGGGCTTGTCTCGCTCGCGGGCTCGCGTTCACCATGTTCCTTCAGCAGACGGGCGAACCGCCGGGTCAGGACCTCGCGCATCATGCCGAAATCATCCCCCGGCGTCAGGTCCTCGGCGCGGATGTTGAACTTGCGGTACTGCGATTTGAGGAAGCCCTCCGGTCCCGCCACGATCATGCCGCCGACCGCCTGGGCGCCCTGGATATGCGAATTGTCATAGACCTCGATGCGGCGCGGCGCCTCGGCCAGGCCGAAGACCCGCGCGACCCCAGCCAGGAGCCTGGCCTGCGACGAGGATTCGGCGAGCTTCCGGCCCATGGCCTCCCGCGCATTGGTGACGGCATGGTCGACCAGCGCCTTCTTCTCGCCGCGCTGCGGCGCCGCGATCTCGACCTTGTGCCCGGCATGCGTCGCCAGCGCCTCCTCGAGCAGCGCCTTCTCCTCGATCTCCTGCGACAGCAGGATCAGAGGCGGGATGGGCTTGTCGTCATAGAACTGCGCCAGGAACGAGCCCAGCACCTCGGCGACCGGCAGCGATTTGTCGGCGCGCGG
>CAZICN010000225.1:0-7248 GCA_964537655.1 uncultured Aestuariivirga sp. | reverse complement strand
CCACCCACCTGCTTGGCGACCTGGCCTGTCAGTGCGTAAATGCCGGTTCCGAGGATATCGCCGACGATGAACAGCAGCAGAAGCCAGGGTCCCATCACGCGGTGGAGACTGGGCTCGACGGCGGGCGTTTCACGAGTGCTGACACCGGAGGCAAGATCGGTCATGGCCATCTCCCATCGTGAAGCTTCACGACAGACTATGTGCAACCACAAGTATGTCAAACCCGGTAATGGCGATATCAACCGGTCATCTGAAACGTCTCAATATGGGAACACCGATCGACTGTGTGACGGGAGCCACGGTCGTCGCTCCATCGCCCCGCCGAAATCAGACGCGATGTTCAGTAGTAGTCGCCGATGGGGCGCGCGCTGACGATGCGGCCTGAGCGGGCGCTGACCTTGACGCTCCATAGCTGGTAGCGCTTGACGGCACGGTATCTGTAGATTTCGTCACCGCAACGTATCGGCCTGACTTGGCGGAAGCCATAGTCGCGAACGATCCGCCTACCCTCCGAACAGGAGATGTAGTCGTAGTCATCATCGTCATAGTCATCGTAGTCCGGGTCATGGACCGGACGATACGGGGCGGGAGACCAGCCTTCCCCCAGCGTGATGCCGACACGCGTATCGGCCAGAGACGACGAAGGCAGCGCCGCCAAACTCGCAAGAAGGGCGATGCCACCGGCGGCAAGAATCCTATGCATAAAAAAACTCCACCAAGACCCCCAGCCCTGGTTGAGCGCCGTTACCCCGAACCGCGCGGGCGCGACCCTGCGCCAGCATTCGGGGCGATTTTGTGGTGATGGGCCGCGCCTCAATTGCCTGTCGCGACCACCTTGTCGCCGATTGCATAGAGACGACAAGTCTGCGCACCGCCTTCGACATAGGACCGAGCCCCCGCGCGGCGCGCGCAAGAATAGAGAGCGTTCTGAATCGCATCCTCCTGGCTGTCCCAATCGGCGCCGATCGCGAATATACCGTTGGGCCCGACGGCAAACGCCTTTTTCACCGGCCGCAGCCGATAGTCTTTTTCGAAAGCCTGCTTGGCCTCGCCATCGATCGCGCCCAGCGCCATCGCGGCAGCGAGCCGGAACGACTTCTGGCCAAGCACCGCCGTCACAGCGTCCAGCGTATCCTGCCGCCAGATCGTCGTGCGATGACTACCGTCAGCGGCGATGACCCATTTGCGGTTCTTGGTCCGGTAATAGGAGCCGCATTGCTTGTTCATGAGCTTTGCGGTGATTTTCTGATAGCCATTGACGAGGCGGTCGTCCTTGTCACCGAAGACAAAGAGCACAGGAACAGTCGGCCGGACAAGCTCAAGCGTGGACGAGCCGATGCCGCATCGAGTGCCGACGATGAAGATTCCGGCAAGGTCGTCGTCCAAGGCTTGCGCGATATTGCCGCCCCCGGAATGCGCCCATACGTAGATCGGCAGACCGGGATTGCGCCTGCGCAACTCGCCGATGGAGCGTTTCGCCTGCGCAATCCTGATCTTGTTTGCCGCCGTGACCAGATCATGCTTGTCGGGGCTCGCCCAACCGCATTGCTCGGTGGGCATCGGATCGTTGTAGCTGTTCGGATAATAGACTTGCAGCCCCCTGGCCCGGAAGAAGTCGAACCAGCTTTCCTCAAAGGGCCATGTCCCTCGCCACGGTTTGCCGCAGCCATGCAGCGCGAGGACGAGCCCCGTCACCTTGCCGGTGTCGGGCGTGAAAACCCGTGCCTTGCCGAGCGGAACGTCAGGCAGTGGCAGAGCTTTCCCCAATGGAGGACCGGGCAATGGTTTTGCCCAGACAATCTTGTCGTTGATCGCGAAGATTTCGCACTTCGATTCGCGGCCCCACGGCCTTTGCCGGAGCCAGTATGAGCATTGGCGAAGAGCTTCTTTCTTCGCGGCAGTCGCGCTCGATTTACCGAAGACAGACGTCCAGTCACCGCCGGGAGAAATCGCCAGGGCCTTGTGCCCCTTCTCCTTGGCATAAACAGACCGGAAAGCGATCTCAGCCTCGATGCCCGGATAGGTTTCCGCCGCGGCGGCGCCGGTTGGACCGGTGGCTGCCAGGAGGCAGAAGAGAACCCAACCGAATGCCAGCTTCATCGCCATCGCCCCATTTTGCACCAATAAACGGGATAATGGACGCAACGGCAATGGGGCGCGTCGCACCTGGGTTTGCCTCGACCGGGATGTTCGGCCGGAAACTTTCCCACAGGCCGCTTTTGCCGCTTGCAGCCGGAAGGATTCGCCCATAGACACTCCTTTTCGATGACCCCAGCGCGCAATTCCAAACGCCTCATCGAAGGCCAGCACCTTCTCGGCATCGAATCCCTTTCAGCCCAGGAAATATTGGCGCTCCTCGATCTCGGCGAGCGCTATGTCGAACTGAGCCGGCAGATCGACAAGCGCCAGGCGGTGCTATCCGGGCGCACCCAGATCAACCTTTTCTTCGAGGCCTCGACCAGGACCCAGAGTTCCTTCGAGATCGCCGGCAAGCGCCTCGGCGCCGACGTCCTCAACATGGCGGTCTCGACCTCGGCCATCTCCAAGGGCGAGACCGTGCTCGACACGGCGATGACCCTCAATGCCATGCATCCCGACATCCTGGTGGTGCGCCATCCCTCCTCGGGAGCGGCCGAGCTTCTCGCCCAGAAAGTGTCCTGCGCCGTGATCAATGCCGGCGACGGGCAGCATGAGCACCCAACCCAGGCATTGCTCGATGCGCTCACCATCCGGCGCCGCAAGGGCCGCATCGAGGGTCTGATCGTCGCGATCTGCGGCGACGTACTCCATTCGCGCGTGGCGCGCTCGAACATCCATCTCCTCAACAAGCTGGGCGCGCGGGTCAGGCTGGTCGCGCCCTCGACCTTGCTGCCGACCGGCGCCCAGAATTTCGGGGTCGAACTCCATCGCAACATGAAGGAAGGCGTCGAGGGAGCCGATGTGGTGATGATGCTCAGACTCCAGCTCGAGCGCATGAACGGCGCCTTCGTGCCCTCGGCGCGCGAATATTACCGCTTCTATGGCCTCGATGAAGAGAAGCTCAAGCTCGCCAGGCCGGACGCCCTCGTCATGCATCCCGGCCCGATGAACCGCGGGATCGAGATCGACTCGAATGTCGCCGACGGCGTCCAGTCGGTGATCCGCGAGCAAGTGGAAATGGGTGTCGCGGTGCGCATGGCGGTGCTCGACGCGCTCGCCCGCAACCTGCCGGGAGGCGGCAACGCATGATGGCGCCATCGGCAAAACACTCGGCGGCGCGCAAGGCCTATCTCAACGCACGTCTTATCGATCCGGCGCAAGGACTTGACGAAAAAGGCGGATTGCTGGTCGAGGACGGCTGGATCCTGGCCGCCGGACCGAAGGTCACAGCACAATCGGCAGGCGCCGGCACAGCGATCTTCGACTGCAAGGGCCGACTGCTGGCGCCCGGCCTCATCGACATGCGCGTTTTCACCGGTGAGCCCGGTAACGAGTATCGTGAGACGCTGGCGACGGCATCGGAAGCGGCGGCGGCCGGCGGCATCACCACCATGATCGTGATGCCGAATACGACCCCGGTCGTCGATGACGCGGCAATCGTCGATTTCATCCTGAGGCGGGCCCGCGACACCGCGATCGTGCGGGTGGCGCCGATGGCCGCGCTCACCAGGGGACTTGGCGGCGAGTTCATGACCGAGATCGGCACCTTGCAGGAGGCCGGCGCGGTCGCGGTGACCGATGGCAACAAGGCGGTTGCCAATGCCAGGCTGTTCCGCCGCGCCCTCGCTTACGCCAAGGATTTCGATATGCTTGTCGTCCAGCATGCCGAGGAACCGTTGCTCGCGACCGGCGTCATGAATGCGAGCGAGGCGGCGAGCCGTCTCGGTCTTGCCGGCACGCCCTCCGTCTCGGAGGTGATCATGATCGAGCGCGACCTCAGGCTGGTTGAATCGACCGGTGCGCGGTATCATGTGGCACAGATCTCCTGCCGCACATCGGTCGATGTCATCCGCGCCGCCAAAGCGCGCGGACTGCCGGTCACCTGCGGCGCCTCGGTCAATCATCTTGTCCTCAACGAGAATGACATCGGCGCCTATCGCACCTTCTTCAAGCTGTCACCGCCGCTCAGGTCCGAAGACGACCGGCGCGCCCTGGTCGAGGGCATCAAGGACGGCACGATCGATGTCATCGTCTCGAGCCACGATCCGCAGAGCGCCGATACCAAGCGGCTCCCCTTCGCCGAAGCCGAGTTCGGCGCCATAGGGCTCGAAACGCTGTTCTCGGCGAGCCTCAGCCTGCACCACAATGACGACGTACCGCTTTCACGCCTGATCGATGCCCTGTCGACAAAACCCGCACAGATCCTGGGTCTCGAGGCCGGCCGCCTGGCGCCCGGCGCCCCGGCCGACTTCACTCTCGCCGACATCCAGATGAGTTGGACGGTGGAAGACCACATTTTGCGCTCACGCTCGAAGAATTCGCCGTTCGAGCACCGCACACTCGAAGGCCGCGTGCTCGAAACGGTCGTTGCGGGGCGCACCGTCTATGCGTACGATCCCGCCCGTTGATGGGAGGGCCTGATGCTGGATTTCGAGACGGTCACGCCGGTGATGGCAGGTCTCGCCATTGTGCTCGGCTATCTCTGCGGCTCCATTCCGTTCGGATTGCTGTTCACCCGCTGGGCCGGGCTCGGCGATGTTCGCGCCATCGGCTCGGGCAATATCGGGGCAACCAATGTGCTGCGCACCGGCAACAAGAAACTGGCGGCGCTCACATTGGTCGCCGATGCGGTAAAGGGCACCATACCGATCCTGATCATGAAAGAGCTTGGCGGTGAAACCGCCGGACTGATCGCCGGACTCGCGGCCTTCGCCGGCCACCTGTTTCCGGTCTGGCTCGGCTTCAAGGGCGGCAAGGGCGTCGCCACGAATATCGGCATTCTTTTCGGCCTCTACTGGCCCCTGGGCCTCATCTTCCTTGCCGTGTGGCTCGCCATGGCCTTCATTTTCCGCTTCTCGTCACTTTCGGCGCTGACCGCTTCGGCATTGACACCGCTCTGGGCCTGGCTCCTCGGCAAGCCAGTGTTGTTTCTGCCGCTGGCTGTGCTGGCGATCCTCATCTGGGTCATGCATCGCGCCAATATCGCGCGCCTTGTCAGGGGCGAGGAAGCAAAGATCAAGCTCGGCTCCAATGCATGAGAAGCGTCACCCTCGGCGATGACGAACGCCTGGACTGGCTGCGGCTGATCCGCAGCGAGAATATCGGCCCGATCGTCTTCGACCAGCTTCTCCATCGATATGGCAGTGCCGCGAAAGCGCTCGAGGCTCTTCCGGATCTGTCGCGCAAGGGCGGACTGAGGCGTGCGATAAAACTCTATGGCCGCGACGACGCCCAGGCCGAAATCGACAGCGCCGAGGCCGTCGGCGCCCGCTTCGTCACCAAGGCGGAGACGGATTATCCCGTCCTGTTGCGCCACATAGACAGCGCGCCACCCGTCATCTGCGTCAAGGGGAAGACCGACCTCCTCGCGCGCGAGACTGTTGCGATCGTCGGCTCGCGCAATGCCTCGGCCAATGGCAAGCGCCTTGCCCGGATGTTCGCGGCAGAGCTCGCCGGCGCGAGCTTCACGATCGTCTCAGGCCTCGCGCGGGGAATCGATACGGCCGCGCATGAGGCAGCGCTCGGCCACGGCACCGTCGCCGTGCTCGCCAATGGCGTCGACATCGCCTATCCGCCCGAGAATGCCCCCTTGCAAAAGGCCATCGGACAGGATGGGCTCCTGATCTCGGAACTTCCACCGGGCACAGAACCGCGGGAAAAGTCGTTCCCGCGCCGCAACCGCATTATTTCCGGCATGAGCCGCGCCGTGATCATCGTCGAGGCCGCCCTGCGCTCGGGCTCCCTGATCACCGCGCGGTTCGCCAATGAACAGGGCCGCGAGGTCTTCGCCGTGCCCGGCTCACCGCTCGACCCGCGCTCGGAAGGCACCAACCGTCTCATCAGCGACGGCGCCCATCTCCTGTCCCGCAGCCAGGATGTGCTCGACGCCCTTGGCGCCATGCGCCCGCGGATGCCGGAGGCCGCCCATGACGCTCCAGCACCCAGGCCTGCAATCGACACGGATATGAGCGTATCGCAACGCGCGGCCATTCTTTCGCTGCTCAGCCCCGCGCCCACGGACATCGACGATCTCATCCGTGAAAGTGGCGCGCCGGCTCAACTGGTCCTCGGCCTCCTTCTGGAGCTCGAGCTCGCCGGCAAGCTCACCCGCCATGGACGACAACAGGTCTCCCTGACAGCGTGAATCAGATAGTCTGGCGACCGTCAAATGAAAGTGTCCCAACGGCAGTTGTATCGGGGGCGCCTCGCCCTATATAAGCGGCGCTCGCCAGTCCGTTAGTTAAAGTTGCATAATACACCTTTAGCGTGTGATTTTCGCAAGGATTTGGCATCCATCATGTCCTAACCAGGCTTGCGGGGCTGAAACGATCCCTATATGAGCCCCGTCCTAGCATTTTGAACGCAAGATAATGACCGTCGTCGTCGTCGAATCGCCTGCAAAGGCCAAAACGATCAACAAGTATCTGGGCAAGGACTACATCGTCCTCGCCTCCTACGGTCATGTGCGCGATCTGCCGCCCAAGGACGGGTCGGTGCGTCCCGACGAGGACTTCGCCATGTCCTGGGAAGTCGACGCCAAGTCGGCTAAGCGCATGTCCGATATCGCCACGGCGCTGAAGGACAGCGACCGCTTGATCCTGGCAACCGACCCCGATCGCGAGGGCGAGGCGATCTCCTGGCATGTGCTGGAAATCCTCAAGAAGAAGGGTGTGCTCAAGGGCAAGGAAATCGACCGCGTCGTGTTCAACGCGATCACCAAGCAGTCGGTGCTCGATGCGATGAAGCACCCGCGCCAAGTCGATCCCGCCCTGGTCGACGCCTATCTCGCCCGCCGCGCCCTCGACTATCTCGTCGGCTTCACCCTCTCGCCCGTGCTGTGGCGCAAATTGCCGGGCTCGCGCTCGGCCGGCCGCGTCCAGTCGGTGGCGCTCCGGCTCATCTGCGACCGCGAGCTCGAGATCGAGGCCTTCAAGGCACAGGAATACTGGACGATCGACGGCGCCTTCGCATCGCCGCGTGGCGATGCCTTCGGCGCCCGCCTCAATGCCGTTGACGGCAAACGCCTGGGCAAGCTCAACATCGAGAATGAAGCCCAGGCCAAGGCCATCGTCGCGGCTCTCAAGGGCGCCCCCTTCACCGTCGACTCGA
>CAZICN010000224.1:0-7292 GCA_964537655.1 uncultured Aestuariivirga sp. | reverse complement strand
CTAGCTAACCGCAGGAAACCTTCCATGTCCAAATTATGTGTCCGTGCCTTCTCGATCTCTCTCGACGGGTATGGCGCCGGCCCCAGCCAGAGCCTCGAGAACCCCATGGGCATGAAGGGCATGGAACTGCACGATTGGGTCCTGTCCACGAAAACGTTCCAGAACATGTTCGGCAAGGACGGCGGCAAGACCGGCATCGATGACGATTTCGCCCGGCGCGGTTTCGAGAATATCGGCGCCTGGATCCTCGGCCGCAACATGTTCGGCCCCATCAGGGGCGACTGGCCGGACGACACATGGAAAGGCTGGTGGGGCGACAACCCGCCCTATCACGTGCCGGTCTTCGTGCTCACCCATCATGCGCGCGTTCCTCTCACCATGGAGGGCGGAACGGTATTTCACTTCGTCACCGGCGGCATCGAATCCGCTTTGGACCAGGCGAAGCGCGCCGCCAAGGGCAAGGATGTCCGCCTCGGCGGCGGTGTCGCCACTCTAAAGCAGTATCTCAGCGCACGCCTGGTCGATGAGATGCATCTGGCGGTCGCACCGGTCTTCCTCGGCAAGGGTGAGAATCTTTTCGACGGGATAGACCTGCCCGACCTCGGATATGCCTGCACGGAACGGGTCACGACGCCCGCTGCGGTGCATCTCACCGTGACGAGACAGGCCGGATGAAGGCCAGTATCATCCGGTAGTCCACATCACCAGATGAGGGAAACAGCATGACCGTCACCGTCCATCCCCTGCCCTCATCCGGCCTGTCGCCCGCGGAAATCGACGCCTGGCGCCCGGTGCCGGTCGCCGTGGCGGTGGATCTCGTTCGCGACGACGGGCAGATCGATCCCGATGTCCGTCCCCTCAATCCGCCCGGCAGGCAGCCACGGCTCTTCGGCCGTGCCGTGACCGCACTCTGCGAACCGCCTGATTTCGGCGCGGTGCTCCATGCCCTCGACCACATCACACCCGGCGACGTGCTGATGATCGCCGCGGCCGGACACCGCGAGACCGCGATGATCGGCGAAATCCTCGGTGGTCACTTGCGCAGGCGGGGCGCCGCCGGCCTGGTCTGCGACGGCGCGGTGCGCGATGTCGCGACCCTGTCGGGATGGCCGGACTTTTCCGTGTTCACGCGTTTCGTCACGCCGCGCGGGCCATCGGGGGTCGAGCGGGGTTCCGTCAATGCACCGGTCACGATCGGCGGCAGGCGCGTGACTGCGGGCGATCTGGTGATCGGCGATGATGACGGCCTCGTGGTGCTGACGCCGGCACTGGCGCGGTCGCGCATCCGCGACGCCGAGGCGAAGCTCGCTCTCGAAGCCGACTGGCTGGCGAACCTGGCAAACGGCCAGTCCGTCCGGCAGACCTTCGCACTGGCGCCCGCCAAGACCGCCTAGGCGGCACTCGGAGCTGGACGTCGAACCCGGCGCTACAGCAGGATCTCGCGCGCGACACCGCGGCAATCCATCTCGAATTCGAGGTCGATGACCGGCGGGCGCGTATAATGCCAGGTGAGGCCGGAACGCGCCGCCCCGCGGCGCACGATCTCGTCGGCAAGAAAGGGATGGAGGTCGTGCACGGTATAGGCCTGGACGGCGCTTGTCTGTTCCCAGGCGACGCCGAGGCCGGCGAGCCTGCGCTCCATCTCGCCCAGCACGAAGCGCGCCTTCTCGCGCAGGCCCTCCGGGCTCACATCGCCGAGGCGCACCGTGTAATCGCGATAGTTGGCCTTGCCCTCGACCGATTCGCCACTCCCCGCGACGACGAAGCCCGGCCATTCACGCTGCCGTTCGACAGTGAAGGCGAAAGCATGGAATGACGGTTCGGCCGGCGGATCGATCGGCGGGCAGACATTGGTGCGCGCGACCGGATTGGTCTCACCGTCGGATATTCCCCAGCGCTTCAGCGTCTCGACATAAAGCCTGTTGAAGCTGCGGAAACCCGTTTCGTCGAAGGGCGCCGGCGAGCGCAGCTCGCAGGCGCAGAACGCTGTCAGCGGGCGCCCCTCGCTCGCCAGGAACTTTTCGATCCGGGCGAACCCTTCGGCCAGCGCGACGGTTTTGCGAAAGCGGGCGCGCACGATGTCGAAGCCCGATGCGGCCAGGACACCGGCGGAATATTGAAACACACCCGGAACATAGTGATAGCCGCCCGGGGCAAAGGAGATGGTGGTCGTGCCTGATGTGCTTGCCATGATCCATAGAAGGCGGATCGTCGACAGAAAATCAAGCGCCAGATCGTACTGGAACGACTTGCGGACTATTCCCGCAACGTGAAAGCGATGGCGGCATCGATGGCGCGCCGAACCTGTGGACCATCGAGACGTGAATCGAAGCCATGCGGCGCCCCGGGAAGGTTGAGCATTTCCAGGGGCACGTCGGCCGCCAGCAGTGCCGTTATGGTCTCGTCCTGAAGGGCATTGAGGCCCTTCATTTGATCGCCGCCGGCGCGCAGGATCAGAAGCGGAAGCTTGCGTTGCGCGATTGCCGGTGCGGCACGCTTGAGATTCATGCGCGCCGCCAGTTCGGCGCTGGTGAGCGGTTCGCTCGGGCTGCCGGGCACGATCCCGGTCGAAGGATAGAACATCGCGACGCGGTCGATGGCGAGCGGCCGCGCGCCGTCGATCAGCGAGGGAACGAAGAGACCGCCGGCCGAGAACACGATCGCGCTGACGCGGTTCGTATCGAGCCCGTGAGTGTCGCCTTCGGCTGCAAGCCAGGACAGGACGCCATCCATCTGACCAAGTGCGAGATCGAGTTCGCGTTTCGGCACGCCGAGCGAATGATCGAACATCACCGCGGCCCCGCCGGAGGCGGCAATGACTCTGCCCCAATCGATATAGACCTGCCAGATGCTGGGCGGCGCCTTGATCGCTGCCGGAACGCCGCCATGGATCAGCAGCACCACGGGAAGCTTGTCCCGGCTTGCCTCCTTCGGCTTTGACAGCGTCACCGTCACGGGCGAGCCGTCGCTGCGCTTGCCGATCGTCACTTCCACCTGGTTGACGGTCGCGCTGACCAGCGGATGGCGCAAAGGCGGATTTTCCTGCGCCCCCACCGAGTGGCCAGCGGCGAGGCCAATCATCAACAGCAGAGCCTGCAGGCCTGTTACTTTTCTTCTCATGCGCTCCTCCGGATCCGACACCGGCAGCTTTAGCGCGGCCCTGGACTCAGGGCGTTCCCGTGATTGCCATTTTCCCCTTCACGTCCGGGCGTGTCCCTGCCCCGGATCGCCTTCCCGCGCGCGGTGCGCCGCGTCCTCGATCTGGATGGTCGAGTGGCTGATACCGAAACTTTCCTTCATCGCGCCGGCGGCCTCCGCGAGAATCCGGCTCGATTGCGCGAGATCGGCGGCGACGAGATGGCAGCTCATCGCGTCCAGGCCGGAAGTGACTGTCCAGACATGGAGGTCATGCACCGCCGTGACGCCCGGGATCGCCAGGAGCTTGCGCTCGAGCAGCGCCATGTCGACTGTGGGCGGCGTGCCTTCCATCAGGATATGCACGGCCTGCTTGAGCAGGATCCAGGTGCGCGGCACGATGAACAGACCGATGCCGGCACCGATGATCGGGTCGACCAGCGTCCAGCCGGTGAGCATGACGACAGCCGCGGCCGCGAGGACGCCCAGCGAGCCGAGCATGTCGGACAGGACCTCGAAATAGGCGCCCTTCACATTGAGGCTCTCCGACGACCCGGCCGAGAGCAGCTTCATGCTGACGAGATTGACCACCAGTCCGGCCGCCGCCACGGCCAGCATCGGGGCACCTCGTATCTCGGGCGGGTCGAGGAAGCGCTGATAGGCCTCATAGAGGATATAGAGGGTCAGCAGCAGCAGCACGACCGCATTGGTCAGCGCCGAGAGCACCTCCATGCGGACATAGCCATAGGTTTTCTGCGGCGTGGCCGGACGTTCGGCGAAGCGGATGGCGATGAGCGCCAGCGCAAGACCGCCGGCATCGGTCAGCATGTGGGCGGCATCGGCGATGAGGGCCAGGCTTCCTGTCCACAACCCGCCGATCACTTCGACCGTCATGAAGCCCGCTGTCAGCGCCAGAGCCAGCGCCAGCCGGCTCTTGTGTCGCCCTGCCGCCGTTCCTGATGAAGCGGCTGCTCCATGCGAATGTCCTGCACCCATCTTTCGTCCTCGTTCGGATCGCAAACTATGAAACCTCCAGCCAGTGGAGGATCAAGCGGTTCGGTATCCACTTTTCACATCCCGCGCTACACGGCGTCGGCCTTACTCAGGGCGGCGTATTCGGCGGCGAGTCGGTCGAGCAAGGCACGCACCGACGGCAACAGGCCGCGGCGCGACGGGAAGGCCGCATGGATGATCCCGGGCCTGGGTACCCAGCCGGGCAGCACCTCGATCAGCCGCCCGGCGCGCAGATCCTCCGCGACCACGAAAGTCGGGAACTGACAGATGCCCACGCCTTGGAGCGCCGCCAGCCGCAGCGCCACCATGTCCTCGGTCACGAAGCGCGGCCGGTGACGGATCACGCTGGTGGCACCATGAGTGTCCTCGAGACGCCATTCATGCTCCTGCGTCAGCGGCTCCCAGGCGAGGCTCGGCAGCAAGGCCAGATCCGCCGGCAGCAGCGGACGTGACAGTCCCGCGAGCACCGAGGGGCTTGCCACAAGCCGCTGCCGGCTCTCGGCCAGCTTGCGGATCACCAGGTCGCTGTCCTCGAGTGGTGGAAATCTGACCCTGATGGCGATATCGAAACCTTCCCGGATGACATCGACGCGCCGATTGGTGCTTTCGAGATGCACTTCGATCTTCGGACAATCGGCGACGAAACGGGCGATGATCTCGCCGAGTTGAAAATAGATGACCGACGATGGGCAACTCATCCGGATGACGCCTTGCGGCTCAGACCGGATCCGGTCGATGGCCTCCTGCGCGGCGTCCGCTTCGACCATCATCGCCACGCAGTGGCGGTAATATTCGCGCCCGATTTCGGTCACGGCGAATTTACGGGTGGAGCGCTGGATCAGGCGCACGCCGAGGCGTCCCTCGAGGAGTCCGATGCGCCGGCTCAGCCTCGACCGGGGCATGCCAAGCTTGCGGGCGGCGGCGGCGAAACCATTCTGCTCCACGACATCGACGAAGAAGCGTAGGTCGTTGAGATCTTGCATGGCGTTAGTTGTCCTATTTTCAGGACATTCTAGCACAATATCTCGGTCTACCGCAGAATTTGTCTCAAGATTATGTTCTCCGCATCATAGGAGAACATCATGAGAAAGATCCTCGGAATCTATGGCGGGCCGCGCCCGCATTGGGTCGGTGACGGCTTCCCGGTCCGCTCCCTCTTCTCGCATGCGAGCCATGGCGAACATGTGAGCCCCTTCCTGCTCCTCGACTATGCAGGGCCGGCCGACTTCGAGCCGGCGGCAAAGCCGCGCGGCGTCGGCGTCCATCCCCACAAGGGCTTCGAGACGGTGACCATTGTCTATCGCGGCGAGGTCGAGCACCGCGACTCGACCGGCAGGGGCGGTGTCATCGGCCCGGGCGACGTCCAGTGGATGACGGCCGCCAACGGCATCCTGCATGAGGAATTCCATTCCGGGGACTTCACCCGCAAGGGCGGCACCCTCGAAATGGTCCAGCTCTGGGTCAACCTGCCGGCCAGGGACAAGGCCGCTACGCCCGGCTATCAGGCTCTGCTCAACCGCGACATTCCGGTTGTCTCCCTGCCCGATGGCGCCGGCAGTCTGCGCGTCATCGCCGGCGACCATGACGGCCATAAGGGACCGGCGCGCACCTTCACGCCGATCGACCTGTGGGACCTGAAGCTCAATCGCAATGCGCGCACGGTCATCAACTTGCCGGAAGGGCGCACGGCTATCGTCGTCGTACTCAAGGGCTCCGTCCGCCTCAATGACGATGCCACGGCAGGCGAGGCGCAGTTCGCCTTGCTCGACCGCGTCGGTGGCGAGATCACGCTCGAGGCGGATGGTGAGGCCTCCATCCTGATCCTCAGCGGCGAGCCGATCGATGAGCCTGTCGTCATGCACGGTCCCTTCGTCATGAACAGCACGCAGGAAATCCGTCAGGCGATCGCGGATTTCCAAGAAGGCCGTTTCGGCCACCTCGGTGAAACCGTCTAGTGGTCCGCTTCTAACATTCGCACCCCATTTGTGGCGGGCACCTTTGCGAATGTTAGAAGCGAATGACCACTAGCAAATGCAAGGTTTCTAGTGGAGTTTTGGATTTGACATTCGCTTGCCGAATGTGCGGCCAGATAGGTAGCGAATGTCAAATCCACTCCACTAGCTCATCCGAGAAACGGAGCCCCGGTCATCCGCGCCGGGGCCCCGCCCCTCATGCGGATCCAATCGAAAATGGAGTGAAGGCAATGGCAAAGACCTACAAACGTCTCGACAAGGACCAGGCAGCGGTCCTGCTCGTCGATCATCAGACCGGGCTTCTGTCGCTGGTGCGCGATATCGACCCCGACAAGTTCAAGAACAATATTCTGGCCCTCGCCGACCTCGCCAGATATTTCAAGCTGCCGACCATCCTGACCACCAGTTTCGAGGACGGCCCCAACGGCCCGCTGGTGCCGGAGCTGAAAACCCTGTTTCCGGACGCGCCCTTCATCCCGCGCCCCGGCCAGATCAATGCCTGGGACAACGCGGATTTCGTCAAGGCCGTGAAGGCCACTGGCCGGAAGCAGTTGATCATCGCCGGCGTCGTGACCGAGGTCTGCGTCGCCTTCCCGGCACTTTCCGCTCTTGCCGAGGACTTCGATGTCTTTGTCGTCACCGATGCATCTGGTACCTTCAACGAGATCACACGCCATTCCGCCTGGGACCGCATGTCGGCCGCCGGCGCGCAGTTGATGACCTGGTTCGGTGTCGCCTGCGAACTGCATCGCGATTGGCGCAACGACATCGAGGGCCTGGGAGCGCTCTTTGCCAGCCATATCCCCGACTACCGCAACCTGATCACCAGCTACGCGACCAAGTCGAAGGCCAAATAGGCCATATCATTGGAAAGGAGCACATCATGAGCACCCCCGACACTATCGCCAATTTCAACGGCAAGCGCCCGGTCATCGATCCCGACGATGCGGTCATGCTGCTGATCGACCATCAGAGCGGCTTGTTCCAGACGGTCGCCGACATGCCGATGCCGGCGCTGCGCAACCACGCGGCCGCATTGGCGAAGATGGCCACCCTGTCGAAGATGCCGGTGATCACCACCGCTTCGGTGCCGCAAGGCCCCAACGGTCCGCTGATCCCCGAAATCCATGCCAATGCGCCGCACGCGACATATGTGGCGCGCAAGGGCGA
>CAZICN010000223.1:0-7301 GCA_964537655.1 uncultured Aestuariivirga sp. | reverse complement strand
TGGCGGTCACCAGGACCGGCGTCATCACATTCGGCAGGATATGGGTCAGCAGGATGCGCGTGGTCCGCACTTCGAGGATCTTCGCCGCCAGCACATATTCCTTGCGCGCCTCGACCATGGCCGAGGCTCTGACGATGCGCGCATACTGGACCCATGAGGTGATGGCGATCGACGCCATCAGAATGAGCGGCGCGAAGCTGTCGCGCAGATTGATCGGCAGCAATTCGCGGAACAGGGCGCTGACCAGGATCGCCACCAGCAGCGTCGGGATCGACAGCACGAAATCGCCCACCCGCATCAGGATGTTGTCGACATGGCCGCCGGCGAATCCGCAGATCAGGCCGACGGCGATGCCGATCGCCATCGAAGCAATGACGCTGGCAAAACCGATCAGGAGCGAAATGCGCGAGCCATAGAGGATCGCCGAGAGCACGTCCCTGCCCTGCACATCGGTTCCCAGGACATAGGGGGCAGCACCGCCTTCGCTCCAGATCGGCGGCAATTCCGCCTTGTCGAGAAAGAGCTGCGTCAGGTCATAGGGATTTTGCACCGCGATCAACGGGGCCAGAAGGGCGGTCAGGGCCACGATGAGGAGGATCAGCGCCGAGGCGACCGCCATCGGCGTCGCACGGAAACTGAAGGCGAGGTCGCTGTCCCAGGCCTCGCTCAGACGGTGGCGCCATTGCGCCAGGCGGCTTTCCGGGCCTGCTTCGTCAATGTGCATGATAACCCCTCGCCACGCCGGCTTGCCGCAGTCTCGGGTCGACCCACAGATAGATGAGATCGACGATGGTGTTGATGGTGACGAAGATGGCCGAAACGATCATCAGATAGGCGGCCATCACAGGGATATCGATGAACATCACCGCCTGCACGAAAAGCTGGCCCATGCCCGGCCACTGGAACACCGTTTCGGTGACGAGCGCAAAGGCGATCAGGTCGCCGATCATCATGCCGGTCATGGTGACGACCGGCATCAAGCAGTTCTTGAGCGCATGACGGAAATGGACCAACCGGTTGGGCAGACCACGGGCGCGCGCAAACTTGATATAGTCGGTGCGCAGGACCTCGAGCATCTCAGCCGTCACCAGACGCATGATGAAGGATATCTGGAACAGCGCGAGGGAGGTTGCCGGCATGATGAGCGCGCTGCGGCCCGAGGGGGTCAGAAGTCCGGTCGACCAGCTGCCGAACTGGACGACATCGCCGCGCCCGAAGGCCGGCAGCCAGTTGAGCTGGACCGCGAAGATCAGGATCAGGAGAATGCCGATGACGAAGGACGGGATGGATACGCCGATCATCGAGAACATGGTGAGGAGACGCGCGACCGGGCTGCCCTTGCGGATCGCGGCATAGACGCCGAGCGGAATGCCCACGCTCAAGGCGATGAGGGTGGAGACGAGAACCAGTTCCAGCGTCGCCGGGAACCGCTCGGCGATCAGCGACATCACTTCCTGCTGATTGCGGTAGGAGATGCCGAAGTCGCCCTGAACGGCGCGCGTGATGAAGGTCGCAAACTGCAGAAAGAAATTCTGATCGAGGCCGAGACGGATCCTGAGCGCGTCCCGCTCCGCCTGGCTCGCCTGCTCGTTCAGCATCAGCTGGACCGGATCGCCCAGGAACTGGAAGATCATGAAGGCGACGAAGGCCACGGCGAGCATCACCGCCGCCGCATTGCCGATGCGCTTGAGCACCATCGAGATCATTGTCTTGCTCCGGGCGCGTGATCAGGAAAAGTGGATACCGGTTTTCGTTCGACCGCGCGCAATCTCACAAATTCGATCCCACGGGATGATCGTAGTCGGGAGACCGGGAGCCGCGCCTGGCGGCTCCCGGCGATTCGACTTTACTTCAGAACGGTCAGCCAGTGGCGCGACTTGTTGTCGGAGAGCTGGACCACGCTCTTGACCTTGGGACCAAGCGCCCAGGCCATCGGCTGCTGGTGCAATGGCAGGAAGTCGACATTGCTCTTGAGCTTGAGCAGCGCCTTGGACTGCAGCGCCAGGCGTTTCTCGCGATCGAGTTCCTTGCTTGCCGCATCGATCAGCTGATCGACTTCCGCGTCCTTCCAGCCGCCCCAGTTGAACACGCCCGAGGTTCCGGTCTTGGAGTGGGCCACCTGCACCAGGATCGAATAGCTGTCGATCATCGGTTCATTGGCCCAGCCGAGAATGCCGACGTCGAACTTGCCGCTCTCGAACTTGACCGTCTGGATGCTGGTCGGCGCCGTGTCCAGATTGGGCTTGAGCCCGATGCGGGCCCACATGGCGGAGACCGCCTGGCAGATTTCCTCCTCGTTGACATAGACATTGTTGTCGCAGACGAAGGTGAAATTGAAGCCATCGGCATAGCCGGCCTCGGCGAGGAGCGCCTTGGCCTTCTCGGGATCATAGCCCATGCGTTCGTCGAGCTCGGCGACATAGCCCGGGATCGCCGGCGCCACCATGGAGCCGGTGTTGCGCGACAGGCCGCGCATGACCTTCTTCTGCAGCACGTCGATGTCGATGGCGCGGTAGAGCGCTTCGCGCACCTTGATGTCGTTGAAGGGATTCTTGCCGTCCGAAGCCACGAGCTTGTCAGCCCGGTTGAACAGGAAGAACACGGTGCGCAGCTCGTTGCCGGCGAGCACCTGGATGTCGGGCGACTGCTTCAGGCGCGGAATGTCCTGCAGCGGCGCCTTCTCCATATAGTCGATCTGGCCCGACAGCAGGGCGGCGACGGCGGTCGCCGGCGAGGAGATCGGCGTGAACACGATCCGGTCGATGTTGTGGCGAGGCTTGTCCCACCAGTCCTTGTTGACGTCGAAGACCGTCTCGGCGTCGGGTTTGCGCGACACCACCTTGAACGGGCCCGTGCCATTGGCATGGGTGGTGGCATAGCCCTCGACGCCGGCGCCGACATCGGTCGGAGCCGACGCGTTGTTGGCGACGAGCCATTCCTT
Source organism: uncultured Aestuariivirga sp. (assembly GCA_964537655.1). Lineage (GTDB taxonomy): Bacteria > Pseudomonadota > Alphaproteobacteria > Rhizobiales > Aestuariivirgaceae > Taklimakanibacter. The sequence continues at coordinate 4,360 of CAZICN010000223.1, read as the reverse complement.
GTCGAAGATGAGGATGTTGGTCAGGTCGTTGAGGATGAGCGGGTAGTTTTCGGTGACCTTGATGTCGATGGTATAGTCGTCGATCTTCTCGGCCCCCTGATAGGCCGGCAGATTGCCGCGCAGCGGCGATTTCGGGTCGCTCACGCGGACCAGCGAGGCCATGACGTCATCGGCGGTGAAGGGGGCGCCGTCATGGAATTTCACGCCCTTGCGCAGGTGAAAGCGGCGCACGGTCGAGGAGATATCCTCCCACGAGGTCGCCAGCGCCGGCTCGATCTTGAGCTGGTCGTCATAGCGCACCAGCCCCTCATAGACATGGTTCAGCGTCGAGATGGTGAATGTGCTGCCATAGGAATAGGGATCGAGCGAGTCGATGTCGCGCGACGCCCCCCAGCGCAGCTCAGCCGCATTTGACGCAAAGGGTAACACTAGCGCCGCCATGAAGCCCAGGCCGGGCAACGACAGCTTGGTGAGGGATTTCATTCAGGTCCTCCTCTTCGGGTCATTTCCATTCGGCAATGCCTGTGACTGGCCGTCCGAGCGGCCAAGCCTGCCCTGCCCTTCGCGGCGTTCTGTGCGCCGCTTGATCCACCTCGTCATTGAGGCTGGAGCATATCGAATACACTATCCTGCAAAAACTGTATACATTTATTTTCGCATAGTGTAGACAATAGCCACCGGGAGGGTGAGGCAGTATCGTGATCGGCAGGCATGATTCGCGGAAAGACAGATCACTCGGAAACCGCCGGCCGGCAGGCGCCCAAGCGAAAGCGCGCAAGCCGGGCGGGGAATCTTGCCGAGTACGTCTATACATCCTTGCGGCGCGCGATCATCGAGCAGGCGCTGGCGCCCGGAACGAAGCTTCCCGAGGATTCGGTCGGCACGAGCTTCGGCGTCAGCCGCACGGTCGTGCGCAGCGCCATCGTCCGTCTGGTTGCCGAGGGCCTCGTGGTCCAGCAGCCCAATATGCGCGCCACGGTGGCCTCGCCCAGCCTCGAGGAAGCTCGGGCGATCTTCCGCGTCCGCCGCGGCCTCGAACGCATGGTGCTGGAGGAGCTCATGTCGCGGCTCGAGCCGGCGCATTTCGCCAAACTGCGCGCCCATGTGGCGAGCGAAGAGGAATCGAAGCGCCATGCCGAGCCCGAATCGATCCGGCTGTCGGGCGAGTTCCACCTGCTCCTGGCGCAGTTCACCGGCAACGATCTCCTGATCCGCTTCGTCAGCGAAGTGGTCTCACGCGGCTCGCTGATCCTCGCCCTTTACGGGCGGCCGCATTCGTCGGAATGCGCGGTGAACGAGCATCTGGCGCTGATCGAGGCGCTCGAACGCGGCGATGTCGGGGCTGCGGTCCGTCTGATGGACGAGCATCTCATCGCGGTAGCGACACGCGGCCTCCTCGATACGGATATGAAGCGCGAGCGCAGCCTGCAGGACATCCTCTCCGCCTATCGCCCAGCCGGCGAAGCCTGACAGCCCCGCTGTCCGGCCGCTTCGCCGGCCCTCTCCCCAATCGCCTCACCAAAAAAAGCGGGACGCAACGCCCATGAGCGGGAAAACCAGTTTTGACTTCAGTAGTCTGTCGGAGCGACAGAAATACAAGCTGCTCATCGGCGCCGTCGTGCCGCGTCCGATCGCGCTGGTGACGACCGTCGATCCTGAAGGCAGGATCAACGCCGCGCCGTTCAGCTTCTTCAACTGCCTGTCGGCCGAGCCGGCGATCCTCGCTCTGGGCGTCGAGAATTATGACGACCTGGCGTTCAAGGACACTGGCCGGAACATCCGCAGCACCGGCGTCTTCACCATCAACATCGTCTCGGACAAGATCCTCAACGCCATGAATGTCTGTGCGGTGCCCTTTGCGCCCGGCATCGATGAGCTGCAGGAGGCGGGCCTCACCGCTATCGCCGGGCAAAAGGTGGCCAGTCCGCGGATCGGTGAGGCACCTGCCGCCTTCGAATGCCGGCGTCACGTGACGCTCGAAATCGGCGTATCGCGTCAGATCATCCTGGGCGAGGTGCTCGCCGCCCATATCGACGCCGCGATCGTCAACGAGCGTTTCCATATCGACCCCCAGGGGCTCGATGCGATCGGACGCATGGGCGGAGATGGCTATGCGCGGACGCGCGATTATTTCGACCTCCCGACGATGAGCGTTTCCGAGTGGGAGGATGCCAAGCGCGCCGCCACCGCGGAACAGCGCAAATCGGCCTCGAACTGAACCAGGTGTAACTCCATGCATGCAGACGGAAGAACCCTCCTGACGGCCGACTGGGTGGTCGGCCATGTCGATGGGCGTCATGTCCTCTACCAGAACGGTGAGGTGGTCTTCGAGAAAGGCGCGATCATCTTCGCCGGCCACGGCTTCACGGGCGAGGTCGCCCGAAGGCGCGACTATGGCCCGGCCCTCATCGCGCCGGGCTTCATCGATCTCGACGCCCTCTCCGATCTCGACACGACGATCCTCGCCTTCGACAACCACCCGTCCTGGCGCAAGGGACGGACCTGGCCGAAGACCTACATGGATGCAGGCCCCTATGAGATGTATTCACCCGAGGAACTGGTCTTCCAGAAACGGCATGCCTTTGTCCGCCTCATCCGCAACGGCATCACCACCGCCCTGCCCATCGCCTCGCTCTATTATCGTGCCTGGGGCGAGACCCGTGCCGAATTCGCCGGCGCCGCGGAGGCGGCCGAAGCGCTGGGCCTTAGGGTCTATCTCGGCCCCGCCTATCGCACCGGCAATCCTTTCGTGGTGGCGCCGGAGAAAATCGAACTGCATTTCGACGAGAAGCGCGGGCTTGCCGGTCTCGCCGAGGCCATTTCCTTCTGCAAGATCTTCGAAGGCAAGGGGCAAGGGCTGATCCGCACCATGCTAGCGCCTGACCGGATTGAGACCTGCACCGCGGAGCTCATCGAGCGCACCGCGGCCGCGGGCGCCGATCTCGGCGTGCCGGTCCGGCTGCATTGCGCCCAGGGCGAGTTCGAGCGCGATACCGTGCGGCAACTGCATGGCATGACGTCGATCGAGTGGCTCGCGAGCCTCGGCTTCCTGTCGCGGCGCACGCTCCTGCCGCATGGCATCTTCGTGAGCCCGTCGCGCCATATTCCAGGCCCGGGCCGCGATCTCGAGCTGGTCCGAGATGCGGGCGCTGCCCTTGTTCATTGTCCGCTGGTCTCGGCGCGCTTCGGCGAGGGCCTGGAGAGCTTCAAGCGCTATCGGACGCTTGGCCTGCGCATGGGATTGGGCACCGATACGTCGCCACCCGACATGCTGCTCAACATGCAGATCGGCCTCCTCGTCTGCCGGTTGGCCGAGCACAGCGCCACGGCGTGCCGCTCGGAGGACTATTTCGACGCGGCGACCCTTGGCGGCGCCGACGCCCTGGGCCGTTCCGATCTCGGGAGGTTGGCCCCCGGCTGCCGGGCCGATATCGCGGTGTGGGACCTGGCAAGCCCGGATATCGGCCAGGTGATCGACCCTATACAGACCTTGATGATCTCGGGCTCAGGCCGCGACGTGCGCAGCGTCGTCATCGACGGCCGTTTCGTGATGGAGGATCGCCGGATTCCCGGCATGGACTTCGCCGCCGAGGCAGCGCGCGCCCAGAAGCAGTTCGAAGGGCTCATCGCGCGCTATCCCGATCGTACCTTCGGCCACCCGCCGGTGTCTGAGATTTTCTCGTCGGCCTATCCGGTCATTCGCCCGCCGCAATAGCGCGGGATGCGAAAAAGTGGATACCGGTCTTTCGCGAGAACCCCGCGCTAACTACAAAGAATCGATCATGTTTGTGAGTTTGGATCGTAACGATCCAAACTCATCGTGATCCAGCGAGCACAACGGCCCGGCTCACTCCTGCTTCTTGTGCTCCGGCAGGCCCTTGCGCTTCGTCTCGCCGCGCCGGCCGCCTTCTGCTGGGCTTTCGATCTCGCTGGCATGACCGTTCCTCGCTTTGATCCTCGATCACTGCGTCAACGACCACGCCCGAAGGTGGTTCCGCCTATTCCGGCAGGGGCTGGCCTCGCGCGCCCTTCTGCCAGGCCTTGAGGCAAAGGTAATCGAGCACGATCGTGGCGCCGGCCAGTGCGGTAATCTCGGCATGATCATAGGGCGGCGACACTTCGACCAGGTCCATGCCGACGAAATCGACATCGGTGAGCTTGCGGATGATCGACAGCGCCTGGTGCGAAGACAGGCCGCCCGGGACCGGCGTGCCGGTGCCCGGCGCGAAAGCCGGATCGAGGCAGTCGATATCGAAGGTGAGATAGGCCTTGTGCCCGCCGACAGTGCGCGCGATCTCCTGCGCCACCTCGGCCGGGCTCATCTCATGCACCTGGTCGGAATAGAGGATTTTGAAGCCAA
>CAZICN010000222.1:0-7330 GCA_964537655.1 uncultured Aestuariivirga sp. | reverse complement strand
AGACGGTGGAGGAGGCGCAGAGCTTCGTCCCGCATGATCCGGGCAAGCTTGCCTATGTCACCCGGACGACCCTGTCGGTCGACGATACGCGCGACATCGTCGACACGCTGAAGCGCCGCTTCCCCGAGATTCGCGGCCCCTTCAAGGAAGACATCTGCTACGCGACGACCAATCGTCAGGAAGCGGTGAAGTCGATCGCCTCTGAGATCGATCTTCTGCTTGTCGTGGGCGCCCCCAACTCATCCAATTCGAAGCGCCTGGTCGAGGTCGGCCTCAAGAATGGCTGCCCCGAAGCCGAGCTGGTGCAGCGGGCCAGCGATCTCGACTGGACGAGGCTCAAGGCACTGAAGACCGTCGGCCTCACCGCCGGCGCCTCGGCCCCGGAAGTGCTGGTCAACGAGATCATCGATGCCTTCCGCACGCATTACGACGTCACCGTCGAGAAGGTCGTGCTGCGCGAGGAAAACGTGTCGTTCAAGCTGCCGCGGGAACTGCGCGAAACGAAGCCCGCCGCATGACGGCAAACACTGTCGTGATCCATACTGATGGCGCCTGTTCCGGCAATCCGGGACCGGGCGGCTGGGGCGCGATATTGCGCTATAATGGCCATGAAAAGGAATTGAGGGGCGGCGAGCCCCTCACCACCAACAACCGCATGGAACTGACGGCGGCGATCATGGCGCTCGAAGCCCTGACGCGCGCCGCCACCGTCGAGCTTCACACCGATTCGGTCTATGTGAAGGACGGCATCAGCAAGTGGATCCATGGCTGGAAACGTAATGGCTGGAAGACATCCGACAAGAAGCCCGTGAAGAATGTCGAACTGTGGCAGCGCCTCGATCTGGCCTTGCAACGCCACAGGGTGAGCTGGCACTGGGTCAAGGGCCATGCCGGCCATGACGACAATGAACGCGCCGACGAGCTGGCGCGCGAAGGCATGGCGCCGTTCAAGCAGTAGTCAGCCTTCGCTGCGCGAGGGGACCGCAAAACGAAACGACAGCGGCGCTCAAAGCTGTTTCAGGACCGTATCGGCGCCGGAGACATTCACGCCCGGCTTGTCCTCGACATTGAGTGCCTTGACGACACCGTCCTCGACGATCATCGAATAGCGCCTCGAGCGATGGCCCATATTATGGGCGGTCAGATCGACTTCGAGGCCCACGGCCCTGGCGAAGGCGCCATTGCCGTCGGCGAGCATCATGATCTTGCCGTCGGCGGCGGAATGCCGGCTCCAGGCATTCATGACATGCACATCGTTCACCGCCGTGCAGGCAATGGTATCGACGCCCTTGGCCCTGATGGCGTCCGCCTCCTTCACGAAGCCCGGCATGTGGTTCATGCTGCAGGTCGGCGTGAAAGCGCCCGGCACCGCGAAGAGCACGACCTTGCGGCCGGAAAACACCGTGCCCGTGGCAAATTTCTGGGTGCCGTCCGCTGTCATGGTGATGAATTCGGCCTCGGGCAGACGGTCGCCAACCTTGATCATGATCGCATCCTTAAAGCTCAGATCGGGAAAGGAGCAGGCTTAGTCGACCACGACTTCCTGTTCAAGACGAATGTCGCCCGCGACCATGGTAAGCGTCAGCGCCTTGCCGCGGAGCTTCGTCGCGTCCTTCAGGCCGTCGATCGGCAGAAGGACGCTGGCCGGATCCGCCCCCCGCCGCGGGGCGCGAAAATAGGCGAAATCATCGCCCTCGACAAAAACATCGAGCTCCTTGCCGAACCCCTCGCCCGCGAGGCTCACGGCGAGAGCGGGCTTATCGCCCTCCATCGCCAGCGTCGCCCGGGTGACATGGAAGCGTGACCGGGCCGTGGCCCGTTCCGGCACGCGCGCCGCGAAGGCGGCGATCAGGCTCGCATCGGCGGGTGCCGACAGTCCCTGCAGGAGCGAGGCTTCGAACTTCGCCGGTATGCAGACGACGTCGCAAACGCCGAAGAACACCTCGAGCTTCAGATCGACGGGACGTGCGGCATCCTCGGCAACGACATCGAGCGGGAAGACGACGCGGTCCTTGTAGCCTACGGTTTCGCCGCCATCATCGTTGTAGCGCGTCGGCGCCGGCCACAGCACAGCAACCGATTTGACATTGCGCGATCCTCCCCAGTCGAACTGCGGCGGCACGCCGGCATCCCCCGGCATGCGCCAATAGGTCTTCCAGCCCTTGTCGAGCGTGATGTCGAGGCCGGCGCGCCATACTCCATTCCCGACCCCCCCGCCAATGAGGCGAGCCGCATAGTGCCTGCCCACCCCGGCACCGGCAGTCCGGGAAAGGACCGGCAAGCTCAGAACCGCAAGCAGAAACTGACGTCGCCTCATCTCACCGCTCGATTGCACAATATTCCATAGCCCCGGCATACGGCACGGACCAAATCACCTTTAGGATATGCCTATCAACTTAATGTCAGATTGACCGCTTTGCCTTGGGGCCAAATAGCATTAACCTAGGCCGCAGCAGCAAAGGGTGGAGTTCCATGAAAAAGTCATCCTTTCTCGACGGCCAGATGCTGATCGCCATGCCCGGCATGAGCGATCCCCGTTTCGACAGATCGGTCATCTTCATGTGCGCCCATTCCGACAACGGCGCGATGGGCATCATCGTCAACAAGCGGGCGCCGATGATCTCGTTCAGCGAGCTCCTGGAACGGCTCGACATCATGCCGCAGGAAAACCGCATCAAGCTGCCGGACGACGTGCAGTCCATGCTGGTGCAGTTCGGCGGGCCGGTCGAGCCCGGCCGCGGCTTCGTGCTGCACACATCCGACTATTTCTCCGCCGATACATCATTGCCGATCGACGAGCGTGTGGCGCTGACCGCGACCCTCGACATATTGCGCGCGATCGCCGACGGCCAGGGACCGCGCCGCTCGCTGCTGGCGCTCGGCTATGCCGGCTGGGCACCGGGCCAGCTCGAGGACGAGATCCAGCGCAATGGCTGGCTCTCCTGCGCCGCCGATGAAGACCTGCTGTTCGGCAACGACCTCGACGGCAAATATCTGAGCGCGCTGCACAAGATCGGCGTCGATCCGGCAATGCTGTCGTCGGAAGCCGGCCACGCCTGAGCGCCTGCAGATCTCTGAGCTGATTCACGCACCGGCAGGTGGCTGGTCCTTGGCCGGCCCCTTGCGGCGCAGCTTGCGCCCAAGACGAGCCTTGGCCTTCTGCGTCGCTTCATCGTCCTGCGCCGTCGCTTCATGTTGCACGGCCGCCCCAGGCTCCGATGAGGCCGACGCACCTTCGTCGGCGCCCTCGCCATGCCCCTCTTCACCAGCCAGTTCGTCTTCCGTCTCGGACTGCGACGCGACGCGGGGCGCCATGGGAGCGATGCCCGGCAATGGCGGCACCGCCGGCGGCGCGGGCTCGGAGGTGACAAGATCGCTCGTCCGCTCGGGCTGCGGCGGCAGGTCGGCAACAGATCTCGGCGGAGTTCCGTGTTTGTCGAAGACAGGCGGTGTCAGCGGCGGCAGCAGGACGATCGGCGGCTTTCCAGGCCTGACCAGCTTTTCCTCGGTGGGCGGCGGCTTTGGCGCCGGCACCTGCTTCTGCGGGGCGGCCGGTTCCGGCTTCGCCCGCTTGGCGGGATCGGGCTTCGCGCCGGAGGCCGGCACTGGCGCGGGCGGCGGCACCACCGGTGGCAACGGCACGCGCTCGGGCGGCGGCACGCGGACATTGGATGTGCCGGCCATGCGCTCCCATAGCGTATCGATCGCCGTCTTGTGCTTGGCGGCGGCAATCGGCACGCCGCTCAGCACATCGACCACCTGTTTCGCCGTCATCGGCTCGCCAATGAAATAACCCTGGCCGAAGTCGCAGGCGAGCGCACCCAGCCGGTCGACATCTTCCTGCGACTGTATGCCTTCCGCCACAATGACAAGGCCCAGATCATGGGCGAGCAGGATGATCGATTCCAGAATGAGCGAGGCCTTGGCGTCGTCGGAATCCGCTTCGATGAAGCTGCGGTCGACCTTCAGCGTGTCGAAGGGCAGCCGGCGCAGATTGGACAGCGACGAATAGCCGGTGCCGAAATCATCGCAAGCCAGACCGATGCCCATCTGCTTCAGGCGATCGAGGATCTGGATCACCAGCTCCGGATTCTCCATGACGACCGATTCGGTGACTTCGAGCTTCAGCGTGTCGCGCACCAGGCTTTCGCGGGTGAGCAGGGTCTTCACGTCATCCATGAGATCGGCGGCGAGGAACTGGCTCGACGAGACATTGACGGCGACAAAGAGCGGGTCGTGCGGACGGAAGGCGCGCTGCCAGATGCCGAGCTGCCGGCCGGCCTCGTTGAGGACATGGCGGCCGATATCCTTGATCATGCCGGTGGTCTCGGCGAGGCCGATGAAGCTCTCCGGCGACAGAAGGCCGAGCGACTTGTGGCGCCAGCGCACCAGCGCCTCGAAGCCCGCAAGCTCCATGTCGGCAAGGCGGGCGATCGGCTGATAGAGCACCTCGATCTCGTTGCGCTCGAGTGCCCGGCGCAGCTCCGCCTCGAGCACGACGAGTTCGTTGCGGTCGTCGCGCATCGCCTGCCGGAAGAATTCCACCGTATCCTTGCCGCGCCGCTTCGCCTCATAGAGGGCCACGGCGGCGTCCTTGACGAGGCCCTCGGCGGTGAGGCTGCCCTCGCGCAGCGCCGAGACGCCGATGCTCGCGGTAAGAAATATCTCCTGCGGGCGCATGTTTACCGGTTTCGAGACGGTGGCGCGCACCTTGTCGGTGAAGGGAAGAATGTCGCGCTTCGGCTTGTCGCCATGGAAGAGAATGGCGAACTGGTCGCCCGGCATGCGGGCCACCGTGTCATACTCGCTGGCAATGGCGGCAAGGCGCCGCCCGACGATCTTGAGCAGACCGTCACCCGTCTCGTGGCCGAGCCCGTCATTCACCGCCTTGAAGCGGTCGAGGTCGATGAGCATGAGATAGAGATTGTTGACCGGCGTGCGCCCGGCGGCGCTGATCTCGCGCTCGACGCGGTCGAGGAGGAGCGCCCGGTTCGGCAGGCCGGTAACCCGGTCATGCACCGCGTCGCTCAACAACTGGTCCTGGGCGCGACGCGTGGCGGTAATGTCGCTCAACGTGCCGATGCAGCGGGCGGCACGCTGCTCGGGCCCCGGAATGGCGCGGGCTCGGAGCAGAAACCAGCGGAAGGTCCCGTCACCGCGGCGCAAGCGGAATTCCTGCGAAAAGCTGCCATGGCCACGGCGTTCGGCCTCTTCCACAGCGGCGAGATAGGCGCTGCGGTCCGCCGGATGGACGAGATCGATCCAGGCTTCGGGCGCGTTGTCCCTGAGGCTGCCCCGGCGCAGACCCAGGACCTTCTCGATGTCTTCGCCGACATGAAGATTGTTCTCCTCGACCTGCCAGTCCCATACGCATTGCTGCGAGGCCGCAAGCGCCAGAGCGCGCCTGGCGTCCTCGGCGAAGAAGCGCTGCGCCAGGAAACCCTGAGAGAAGGCAAACTGCGCCAGGGCGAAGCCCATGGTGAGAAGGACGAGAAGAAGACCGGCCGACAGCAGCAGCTTCGCGATACTGTCGGCGGCCGGCGTCAAGGCGGCGACGGCGGCAACAAGCGTCCAGGCGACCACCATTGCCCAGGACAGGAACGAGACGCGCGCGCGCGCCGCACCTTCCCGCCACATGACGAAGATGACGAACAGGCCGAGAAGCACGACGACGGAAAAGCAGATACGGGCGATCCCGGACGCCCGCGCCGGCTCGAACCAGCCATAGACCGGAAGGGCGAGCAGCAATCCGGCGGCGAGCAGCAGGATGTTCGCGGCGATCGGCTGGCGCTTGCGCAGATCGGCAAAGGACACCAGGCACAGGATGAGCCCGATCAGCATGAGGCTCTCGATCACGGCGCGGACCTCGGGCCCCAGCACATAGCCGTTGGGCATGACGTCGTTGATCTGCGGCAGATATCCCGATTCGAGAGCCAGGAAGCCGATGGCCGACCATATAAAGACGGAAGCGAAGGGGAAGACGGCGATGGTGCGTACCGCATAGAGCGAGATCGCGACGATACCGAGCAGCATCGCAATACCCAGGATCACGCCACGATAGAAACCGCTCTGCTCGACCTTGGCGTCGAAAGCGATGCGCTGCCACAGCTCAATCTCATCGAGGCCGGTGCGCGTCAGCTCCATGGCGACCGTCACCTTGCCCCGAGGCTCGATGCGCAGCGCGAAGGCATCCGAATTGATGACCCGCAAGGGGGCGATCGTCGCCGACCCCGCGGCGACGACATTCTGGATGCGCGAACCCAGGGGCTTCGGCCACAGCACGCCCGATCCCGCGAAGCCCTGATGCGGAGTCGTCACCACCACGTCTCGCGCCGCCGCAGTGCTATTGGACAAGGTCACCACGATCCAGCGGTGAATGGATTCCGGCCCCTTGGCCGGAAGTTCCATCAGGAGGCCGGTTCCGTCCTCGGAGGTCTTGATCGTCACCACCGGCTTGTCGGTGTCGACGGAGAGCAGAAACGGAAGAAGGTCGCGACCAGCGCCCTCAAAGGCGACATCCACCGTCTTGTCCTGCGCCGCCGCGGCGAGGGGCAGGACCAGCATCAGGAACAGTGCTATGGATATGCGCAGAAGCGCCATTCAACGGCCTCGGATCCGGGAAATACGAATCAATTCCTTGATAATCGTCACCGGACAATATGACAAGTCTGGCGGGTTTTATCTATCGTCGGCGAGACGGCCGAAAAGCAGGTGGTCCTCCCAGCGGCCATTGATCTTGAGATAGCGGCGGGCGAGCCCCTCCTGCCTGAATCCGCATTTCGTCAGTAGTCGGATCGATCCCTGATTGACGGGAATGCAGGCCGCCTCGAGCCGGTGCAGATGCAGATGGCCAAACGCGAAAGGAAGCAGGGCGGAGAGCGCGGCGGTCATATGGCCCTGACGCACGAACGGGCTGCCGATCCAGTAGCCGACCGAGCCCGTCTGGGCCACGCCGCGGCGGACATTTGACAAGGTGATCGCCCCCATCAGCACGTCGTCGGCGGCATGATACACGAAGAACGGATAGGCGCTGTCGCTTTCGATGTCGCGGATATAACGCTTGACGCGAGCGCGGAAGGCGGTGCGGGTCAGGTCGTCCTGCGGCCAGGCCGGCTCCCAGGGCGTGAGAAAGGCCCGGCTCTCCAGGCGCAGCGCCGCCCAGCTCTCGTAGTCGGCCATTTCCGGCACCCTGAGCTCAACCCCGTCCTGCATCAGGATGGGCGGCAGATCGCGGGCGAAAGGGCTGCGCAGGAAAACCATTTCTCGCTCCCGCATTAGATCACGATGAGTTTGGATCGTTACGATCCAAACTCATAAACGTGATCGATTC
>CAZICN010000221.1:0-7381 GCA_964537655.1 uncultured Aestuariivirga sp. | reverse complement strand
TGGCGGCGTTCATTGGAGTCTTACTTACTAGTAAGTAAGTATTCTGTCAAAGGGGATGGTAGCCCTGAGAACAACCGCGCGACCGCTCTGGCGGGCACACTCACTTGCCGTTCAGAGATTCCCGGATGATGGCGATCTTCTTGTCGACCAGCGCCGCCATATTTGCCATGCCGCCCTTGGTGAAGCCCTGCTTGGCTTTCTCGAACTGGGCGAGGGACGTCTCAAAAGCCTGCAGGTCGTTGCGCCTTGTGCCGATGCCCCAGTGGGAATCGCCGATGCCGTTCTGCGCCATGGCCCATTGCAGCGGCATGCCTTCGAGCGTGTAGACCTCGAGCGCGGCGTTGAAGGCGGCGAGCGCCGCTTCGAAGCTCTCGGTGCCTTTCTCGAAGTTGCCGATCATATTGAGCGAGTTGCCGACATTGAATTGCGCCTGCGCCCATTCGAGCTCGCCGTTCTCCTTGGTCAGGATGGTGAGGGCGGCGCGCTTCGCGGCAACCGATTCCTTGAGCTTCTCGGGGCCGCCGCCGCCGAAGCCGATGGACTCGAGCGCCGTGCCGAGCATGCTTTGCGCGGTGGCCCATTGCATCGGCGTGCGCTCGACGGTGTATTCGCCGAGCGCGGCCTGATAGGCGGCGACCGCTTCGTCGAGCCTGGCCATGTCGTTGTTGAGCTTGCCCGCCGTCTGCAGCGCATTGCCGAGATTGAGTTGCGCCATGGCCCAGTCCATGGCCGAGCAGTCACGCTTATAGACGCCGAGGGCGCCGCGTAGCGCCGCGATCGCCTCTTCGATCCTGGCGCTGTTCATGGTGCGGGTGGCGATCTGCTGCAGCACGCCGCCGAGATTGTTCTGGGTCGAGGCCCAGCCCAGTTCCGAGCGTTCCCCCGTCAGCTCCTGCGCCGCATCGCGATAGGCCTGTGCCGCCTCTTCGAGCTCGGCCGTGCCGGCGCCGCGCAATCCGATATTGTGCAGCACATTGGCGAGGTTGACCTTGGTGCTGGCCCACTGCAATGGGACGCGCTCGCGGGTGCGCACTTCGAGCGCCGCGCGGAAGGCGTCGGCGGCCTGCTTGAGGATCGCCATGTCGTTCTGGCGCGCCCCTTGCGTGTTCAGCGTGTTGCCGAGATTGTTGGTGAGCGTGCCCCAGCGCAAGGGCTCCTGATCACGGCTGATCGCTTCGAGGCCGGCGCGATAGGCGGCCACCGCTTCCAGAAGGCGGGCATCGCTGCTCTCCCTTTCGGCGAGCGAGTAGAGAGCGATGCCGAGATTGTTCTGGGAATCCGACCAGTCGACCGGCAGCTTCTCGCGGCTGCGGACATTGAGGACGGCGCGGAAGGCGGCCACGGCGTCCTCCAGGGACTGCGTGCTGCTTTCGCGCTGGCCAATGGCCAGGAGCGCGTTACCGAGATTGTTCTGCGCCGCCGACCAGTTGACGGGATCATGTTCGAGCGTCAGCACTTCGAGCGAGTCGCGGAAGATCTGGGCCGCCTGCTTCAGCCGTCTTGTGTCGCAATCGCGTTCGCCGAGATTCTGGTAGGCGACGCCCATGTTGTTGCGGGTGATGGCCCACTCGTCGTTCTTCTCGCCATTGGGAATGAACGTAAGAAGCTGCTCATAGGCGGCGATGGACTTTTCGAGCGTGGCATTGTCGCCCTTTTCATAGCCATGCGCATTGAGGGCTTCGGCTTCGAGATTCTTGTAGTTCCATTTGAGCTTGTCGTCCCATTTCTCCGCCAGCGAGAAGGCCTTCGCATAGTCCGCGGCCGCGGCCAGGTGATCGAAAGCCAGGGTCGAGGCTTCCGCCCGGCGCGCATAGATGGCGGCATCAGCGAGGCGCTTCTTTTTTACCGCGTCTTCCGCGGCATCGACGGCGCCCGCCGTCGCCTCGACGCGCTTCACCGCGTCGTCGAGGAACTGGCGCGCCGTGGCGATGGCGCCTTGCCGGATGGCGCGGTCGGCGGCCTCGGCGAGTTTCTTGATTTCGGGATCGTCCACATTGAGCGCCTCGCGCTCTTCCATCATCTTCTTGAGCTTGTCGGCCTGTGTCTTGAGGAGCTTTTCAAGCGCCGCAGGATCCTCCGGCATGTCCTTGCTGCCAAGGGCGCGCAGGATGCCGTAGAGCGCGTCGAGCGGCACGCCGTCCGTCCGGGCGAGGGTTTCGACGCGTTGCCGGTCGAGACTGGGCAGGTCGGCGATGGTGAGGAGAAGCTGACGCCGCTCGCCCGTGATCAGGCCTTCCTCGCCCGCGGGCTCGTCGGGCGCGACACCCAGATAGAGCAGGCGCCGCAGGCTCTCATTCACCCACGGGCGCTGGCGCGTCTGCGTGGAGAGATAGACTTCCTCCGTCACCATGCGCATGACGGATGAGAGCTCGGCGCCCTTCATGGCCGAGAGATGGCGCAGCAGGGCCGCCGCATAGGGGCTGTTGCCGCCTTCGGCGCCATCGAGGGCAGGGCGCCCGGGCTCGGCGGCAAAGCCGATGACGATGCCGAGATTTTCGGAGGCGGCCGGCAAGTCCTCGACGACGCTGGCGCCGCGCGGCGCGCCGAGCCCGCCCGCGGTGATGGGCTGTCCGGGGCTCGCCGGCGTGGCTCTGAGTTCGGCGCCCGCCGGAAACGGGTTGGTGCGGCAGGCATCGAGCAGCACGATCGCCACCGGCACCGTGGCCTTGAGCTTGTCGATCACCGCGGTGAGGGAGACGAGGTCTTCGCCGGCATTGCCGAGCGAGGCTTCGCTGGCATTGACGGGGACGAGATAATTCTCACCGCCCGCCTCGATGCCGTGACCGGAATAATAGAGGAAGGCGACATCGGCACCTTCGGCGTCCTCGGCGAAGCGTTCGAGATCGCGGGCAAGCTTCGCGGCGTCGCGGTCGGTGACGCTTCGTGCATCGAAGCCCATGTCGGACAGAAGCTTGACCATCTCGCGCGCGTCATTGGCGGGATTGGGCAGGGGCGTGATATGGGCGTATTTCGACTGCCCGATCACCAGCGCGACCCCCTTCAGCGTCCTGGTCTCTTCGGCCTGTGCCGCGAAAGAGAGGCATGACGCGACGATCAGGGTCAGGAACGCTGTGACGACCCACCGCGCATTGCGCATCAGATGCCTCGGACTCATATGCCGCCGCCTCGATCCAGTTTCCGTCGCGGCTGTTTATGTCGGCCCATTGGGCGCGATCAAGGCCGAAATTGGCCGCGATCCGGGCTATTCCGCAGGGACAGACTTGAGTCTCGGGCTCTTGCTGTCGATCGCGCGCAATCTCTCTTCCTCGGTGATCATGTAGTTGCGCGTCAGCGGCAGAGCGTGCTGGTTGCGGGCGAACTGGATCTGGAAGTTGTTCATGCCCGAATAGCGGAAGGCGGTCTCCGCGCCGGCCAGATAGAACTCCCACATGCGGCAGAAGCGCTCGTCATAGACCGCCCTGGCGCGGTGCCGGTTGGCGGCGAAGCGCTTGCCCCATTCGCGCAGGGTCTGGGCGTAGTGCAGTCTCAGGATCTCGATATCGGTGACATAGAGGCCGTTCTTCTCGATATGCGGCAGCACTTCGGAAAGAGCAGGGATATAGCCGCCGGGGAAAATATACTTCTTCGTCCAGGCGCTGGTGGCGCCCGGTCCATCCGAGCGGTTGATCGAATGCAGGACAGCGATGCCGTCGTCCTTGAGGAGGGCCCGGCATTTGCGGAAGAACTCCTTGTAGTGGCCGACGCCGACATGCTCGAACATGCCGACCGACACGATGCGATCGAACTGCTCGTCGAGAAGCCGGTAGTCGAGCAGGCGGAAGTCGACCGTGTTGGAGACGCTGCGTTGGCGCGCCCGCTCCATCGACATCTTGTGCTGCTCTTCCGAGAGCGTGACGCCGGTCACCTTGGCGCCGCAGGTCTCCGCCAGATAGAGGCCAAGCCCGCCCCAGCCCGATCCGATATCGAGCACCTTCATGCCGGGCTTGATATTGAGCTTGGCGGCGAGGTGCCGTTTCTTGGCGAGCTGCGCGTCTTCGAGCGAGGCTTCGGGCGTCTCGAAATAGGCGCAGGAATATTGCCGGTCGCGGTCGAGGAAGAGGTCGTAGAGCGCGCCCGACAGGTCATAGTGATGGGCGACATTGGCCTTGGCCTTGCCGATCGGATTGTATTGATCGAGCCGTTTCATGGCGATCCGGGCATTGTTGAAGAACTTCGATGCCCCGGGCGACGGGCGTTGTTCGACATTCTTCAGGAGCACCTCGAGCACGTCGTAAATCGTCCCCTCGGTCAGCGTGATGCCGCCATTCATATACGCTTCGCCAAAGAAGCGGTCGGGATCGAGCACGATCTTGAGCGGCGCCGACCGGTCGACGATCTTGAAGCCGGCCGGCCGGCCGGTGCCGTCGCCATAGACATGCGGGCGGCCGTCCGCATCGGTCACCGTCAAATGGCCGGTCTGGACCAGCTGCTTCAACGCCTGGTTTAAAGCTGCAAACATCGATGCATCTCCCGCTTTTCCGGCCCCCCGGCCGGAACGGACTCCACCCATAGTAAACGCAGTTTGACGAATAAGTGAAGGCCCGCAACATTGCCCAGGCGCATAGCGTTAATGCAAAAGCGCAAGGGGGCGGGTCCCCGAGGCGAGAGGCATTTTCCGCCGGAAGTCCGGTGTCCCCAAATGAAAAGGGGTCCTGCGCGCGGCAGAACCCCTCGATCGCCCGGCCCAGCGGCCCGGGATTACTTCGTTTCCGTTTCTTCCGCCTCTTCGACGGCGGCCTCGGCCGCGGCTTCCGACTCGAACAGCTCTTCGGCGGCGGCCAGCGCCTCGGCCCGCTCCGACACGGGGCCGGTGAGGACTTCGCCGCGCGACTGCGCATCCGCCTCGTCCTGCGAGCGCGCCACATTGAGCGTCACCGGCACGGAGAGTTCGGGATGGAGTGCGATCTGCACCGTATAGAGGCCGATCGTCTTGATCGGCGTCTCGAGCAGCACGTGGCTGCGCGACACGGCGATGCCGGCGGTCGAGGCGACTTCGGCGATATCGCGGGTCGAGACCGAGCCGTAGAGCTGGCCCGATTCACCGGCCTGGCGCAGAATCACGAAGCTCTTGCCTTCGAGCTTGCCGCTGTCGCCCATGGCGGCCTTGCGGCGGTCCTCGCTCTTGGCTTCGAGAACACTGCGGTCGCGCTCGAACTTGGCCCGGTTGGCCTCGGTCGCGCGCAGCGCCTTGTGCTGCGGGAAGAGGAAGTTGCGGGCATAGCCGTCCTTGACCTTGACGACTTCGCCCATGTTTCCGAGCTTGCCGATGCGCTCGAGAAGAATGACGTCCATAGTTGTTTCCTTTGCTGTCCCCGATCCTGGAGGATGGGTTAGAGGCGGATCGGGTGTCCGCCCCAACCTTCACGCTGGTGAACTGCTTACTTGAGCACGTAGGGCAGCAGGCCCAGGAAACGTGCGCGCTTGATCGCCTGGGCGAGCTCGCGCTGCTTCTTGGCCGACACCGCCGTGATGCGCGACGGCACGATCTTGCCGCGCTCGGAGATGAAGCGCTGCAGCAGCTTCACGTCCTTGTAGTCGATCGCCGGCGCATTGTCGCCCGAGAACGGGCAGCTCTTGCGACGACGGAAGAAGGGACGCCGTGCCGGTCCGCCTTGACCCTGAGCCATCAGTTAGCCTCCCTGTCCGCCGAGAAATCCAGATCGTCGAAGCCGCGTCCGCCGCGTCCGCCGAAGCCGCGTCCGCCGCCGCGCTCGTCGCGCCGGCTGCCGGCCTTCATCATGGCCGAGGGGCCATCCTCGTGCTTCTCGACGCGCACCGTCATGAAGCGGATGACGTCTTCGTTGATCGACATCTGGCGCTCCATTTCGGCGATCGCCGCCGGCGGGGCTTCGATGTCGATGTAGGTATAGTGCGCCTTGCGGTTCTTCTTGATGCGGAAGGTGAGGGACTTGAGGCCCCAATATTCGGACTTACCGATCTTGCCGCCACCGGAAGTGATGACGGTCTTGAATTGATCAGTAAGCTGATCAACCTGCGCATTCGATGCGTCCTGACGGGTCAGGAACACATGCTCGTAAAGTGGCATGTTTCAAGCCTTTCAATGTTTCGTTCCGCCACCGGCCCCGATGCAGAGCCTCTTCCGAGCCCTCATGTGAAAGGCTCGAAAGACCGGTTTCTCGAAAGAGCGGAGACACGGGAAGTCGGGGAAAACCCCTATCTGACAGCCACTTGCGAGCCGCAGACCTTCCGTTCAGCCCCCAACCGGAGCCAATAGGCAGGCGCTCTATGGCCGAATTGCCAGGGAAATGCAAGCCAGACTGGATCTCTGTGCTTTGTTTCCTGCCCCGCACCCGGCGAGTCTCTTCGGCGTTTGCGGGCCCGGTCCTTCATCATGGCTGGACTTCCCGGATGCCGAGCGCCTGGCGCAGATGGAGAGCCACCTGGCCCAGTTCCTCATCGCTCGGCGGAGCGATCGGCCGGAACGTGATCTGCTCGTCGGCGATGTATCGTCTGGAGGTGATGTCGGTCGCCTCGATCATCGGCAGCACATGGGCATGCGCATGGGCGATGTCGCCGCCGCTGAACAGGAAGGCCGCCCGGCTGACCTGGTTGCGCAGCTTGAGGATGCGGGCGAGCCTCTGTCCGAGGATGATGATGCGCGAGGCGAGTTCGGCGGTGAGATCGTCGAAAGTCGGGTAGTGATCGCGCGGGATGATCTGCACATGACCGGGCCGGATCGGTCCGGTATCCAGGAATGCGACGAGATAGTCATCCTCATAGATGATGTGGGCGGGAATTTCGCGCCGCGCGATGCGGCAGAACAGGCAAGGCGATGATGAAGGAGATGTCATGGCGCGTCTCTTCTGAAAAGCAAATGAAGCGGTTCCGGAAAAATAAAGACCCTCAACCGGGTTGGCGGGAGGGTCCGAGGAACGCGATCTCTCTTCAGATTTGCGCGTGCTCAATCGCCTCCGCCGGTGGTACCCGGCAAGGGGGCGCGCATTCGATGCTGGCCGTTCACGATCTTCATGAGGGGTCTTGTCGCACGAATGACGAGGGCCCGCAAGTTCAAGGGAGGGGCGTGCGCCCCTGCAGCACCTGCGCGAATTTGGCGCCGTCGATATTGCCGCCGGTCAGGATGACTCCGACGCGCTTACCCTTCATGTGCGCCCGCTCCTTCATCAGCGCGGCAAGGGCCGCCGCACCCGCCCCTTCGGCGAGGTTGTGCGTGGTGCGGTAATAGAGCCGCATGGCGTCGGCGATTTCGTCCTCGCTCACTTCGACGACGTGGTCCGCGCCGCGATTGATGATGTCCGTCGCATCGGGATGGGGCGTGCGCACCGCCACGCCATCGGCAAAGGAATTGGCCGAGTTGGTCGGCACCACGCGGCGTTGCGCGAAGGAGAGCGCATAGGCATTG
>CAZICN010000220.1:0-7408 GCA_964537655.1 uncultured Aestuariivirga sp. | reverse complement strand
CATGATCGCCGGCCAGCAGCGGGACGGGGAAGTCGTAGCCCATCGCGGCAAGCGGGTGGGCGCAGACTTCGACCTTCGTCAGATCGACATCGGCGAGCCGTCTGAATTCCTCGACGCGGCTCGCCTTGAAGGTCTCGGCCGCCAGATTGTCGGCGAGGATCAGCCGGTCGCCGGTCTTGGCCCAGTTGTCGGCCGGCGCGTTGGTGATCTCATAGAGGCCATAGGCGATCTTGGGCGAATAGCTGATGGCGCGATTGCCGGGGATCGTCCACGGCGTCGTCGTCCAGATCACCACGCTGGCCTTGGCGAGATCGCCCTTGGGCGCGGTGCCGTCGGCCATGAAGGTGACCGGGAATTTCACATGGATCGCGTCGCTGGTGTAGTCCTGGTACTCGACCTCGGCCTCGGCCAGCGCCGTCTTCTCGACCACCGACCACATGACCGGCTTCGAGCCGCGGTACAATTGTCCGCTTCGTGAGAATTTCATCAGCTCGCGGGCGATCTGCGCCTCGGCGGCGAAGCTCATGGTGGTATATGGGTCCTTCCAGTTGCCGACGACGCCCAGGCGCTGGAACTCCTCCGACTGGACGGCTTTCCAGTGCTCGGCGAAGGCCCGGCACTCCTTGCGGAACTCGTTGATCGGCACCGCGTCCTTGTTCTTGCCCTTGGCGCGGTACTGCTCCTCGATCTTCCATTCGATCGGCAGGCCGTGGCAGTCCCAGCCCGGCACGTAATTGGCATCCTTGCCCGCCATCTGCTGCGAGCGCACCACGAGATCCTTCAGGATCTTGTTGAGCGCGGTGCCGATATGGATGTTGCCGTTGGCATAGGGCGGGCCGTCATGGAGCACGAAGAGCGGGCGGCCCCTGGCGTCCTCGCGCAGGCGCGCGAAGAGATCCATCCCCTGCCAGCGCTTGAGAATGTCCGGCTCCTTTTGCGGCAGGCCCGCTTTCATCGGAAAGTCGGTCTTGGGCAGGAACAGGGTTTCGCGATAGTCGCGCACCGGATTGTCGGGCTTGTCGTTCATTTTCTTCTGTCGATGATGGGGTGGTCGGGCGCGCTTGTAACAGCGAAAGACCGCAGGGAAAAGAGGCGCTTCCCGACGCCGGGTCATCCTTCGCCGCGAATGGACGTCTCTTGCAAACGCGGATTCGGACATGAGATTGGGGAATATCAGGGTGGCTGGCCACACCCAGATAATAGGAGTGTAATCTTGACGATCCTCCAGCGACCTTCACCTGTTAATTTCCCTGTTCCGGGAAATTGCGAAGACCTAACTATCTGAAATATCTAACTTGTTTTTCTCCAAGCGAAGATTCCCTGTATTTCCCTGTAGTTCCCTGTAAATCCCTGTATTTGCCGCACCCAGGATGAAATGAATAATTTCCTTTTCCATGTGCAGACATCGCCGACGACCGGTCCGTGATCGCCAGCCCGGCGCGACGCCTCAGCTCTCGAAGGACTGATAGACGAGATGGGCCAGCGAGACGATCTCGTCGCGGCTCGCTTCGCCGGTAAGGACGAAGCCCAGAGGCCCGTCGAGCCAGTAGCAGGCGGTCACATTGCCCTTCTGGGTGACGAGGAAAGCCGTCTCCGTGTTGCTCGGATTGGCGGCGACGAAGATGGTGATGCGGCGCTTGGCCTGGTCCTCATACATGAGCTGGGCCGCCGGCTGCGCGCCCGCCGCCAGGAGGCGTCCGCCCATGAAGCTGTAACCCCGGGCGGTGAGGTCGGGCACCACCAGCTTCTGCCCGAGGCGCTTCGACAGCCAGGTGGTCAGATGTTCGCCGTCCGAGGCGGCGACCTCGACCGCATGGCGGTTCTCATGCGTGTAGATCTCATGCGCCTCGATGGCGAGATCGGCGAATTGCCGGGCGCCCGGGGCATTCATCTGCAGGCTCGTGAACCAGCCCGCGGCGGCGCCGATCACGAGGAGCGCGAGCGCCGCGGCGATGGCCGCGGGTGACAGCGAGAAACCCCTGTGATGGCGCAGCGCCGCCTTGATCTTGGCCGGCACCGGCTCGTCGAGCACCGGGTCGAAGGCTCCCTTGAGCCATGATTTCTGGCGCTTCCAGGCCTCGACCCCAGCGCGTGCCTCGGGGTCGGAAGCCAGGCGCTCGTCCAGCGCACGGCATTCCTGCCCGGCGATCTCGCCATCGGCGTAAGCGTGCAGTGACCAGTCTTCGTTGTTGGTCGTTTCCGTCATTTCACTCGCCTCAAAGAGGATTTCGCCTCTTCGCCTATCAATTCGCGCAGCGCGCTGCGCGCCCGCGACAGACGCGACATCACGGTCCCCACCGGCACGCCGGTGATCTCGGCGACATCGCGATAGCTCATCTCCTCCAGCGCCACGAGAACCACCACCTCGCGCTGCTGGTCGGGCAGCCGGTCGAGGGCCGCCGTCACCTGCAGGAACAAGGTCTCGCCTTCCTGCGAGGGCTTCTGCATGACCTCGGGATCGGAGAGATCGTCCACCGTCTTCACGATCCCGGCCCGCCTTTCGCGCCGCAGGCCGCTCACATGGATGTTGCGCAGCACGGCATAGAGCCAGGCCCTGAGCGGGCGGGTCGGATCATAGAGATGGCTCTTGATCAGCGCCCGCTCGACGCAATCCTGGACGAGATCGTCCGCCAGCGCCGGATCGCCGGTCAGAGCCCGGGCGAAACGGCGCAGATACGGTATCTCGGCAGTGAGATCAGCGCGGAAATTCATCTCCGACCTTCGATTTCCAATACAGCAGCTTCGGGCAGTTTATTCCCGGACGCTCGATCAGAGAAAGGCGGCCGGGATCATGTCCGGAGTGAACCCATGACCTATCCCGGCGATGCCTGTTCGGAATGCCGGCGCCTGACCCGGAGCACAATGAGCGTTATGGCCAGGACGATGGCCACCGTCAGCGACGCCTTCACATACTTGATATCGAGCCCCAGAGCGGACCGCGGCAGCGTATCGAGCACGTAGCCCAGGAGGCTCGCCACATAATAGCTGATCGCTGCGATCGACAGGCCCTCGACCGTCTGCTGCAGCCTGAGCTGCAGCCTCGTGCGCTCATTCATCGCCTTCAGCAGATTGCCGTTCTGCTCCTCGACATCGATATCGACGCGGGTGCGCAGGAGATTGGCGGCATGCATGAGCTTGGATGAGAGGTCGGCCTGGCGGTCCTGCATGCTGAAACAGGTGCGCATGGCGGGCATCAGCCGCCGGTCCATGAAGGCGGTCATGGTCTGCAGGCCGTCGATCGGCTTCTCGCGCAGGGAGGCGAGACGGGCCCGTACGATCTCGGCATAGGCCCGCGTGGCGCCGAATCGGAATTGCGACTGGGTGGCACCCGCTTCGAGCTCACCCGCCACCGCCATCAGCCGGTGCAGCAAGGCCTTGTTGGCGGCAAGGCCTTCGCTCTTCGTCATCTCGGCGGTGATCTCGCCCAGCGACTGCTCGATGCGGCGCACCACCGGCTGCAGCCTCTGCGCCTCAGGCAGGCCGAGCAGGCAGAAGGTGCGGTAGGTTTCCAGCTCGAGCAGCTGCTGCACGAAGATGCCGGCGCGCAGCGGCGACATGCCCCGGTCGAGCACCAGGATTCGCACGAAGCCGTCATGGGCGGCGTGGAAATCGGTGGCGGCCAGCGCATCGCCCGCCTCGGTCTCGCAGGCGACAAGGCCCGAGGGTTCGAAGACCCGCTGCCAGTCGCCACCATCGGCCTCGGAGATGAGGTGGAGATCGGCCGCCACCATCAAGGGCCCGGGCTGCGGCAGCTGCAGCATGGCCTTCTGCAGATCGCCGCCGGGACGCAGAAAGGGCGACCGGTCGGGGCTCGCCAGCTCCCAGGTATAGGTCGTGAACTCGGCATGCTGCTCCCAGCGCACCGCCGAATCGGCGAAGGCGACGCGATAGTGCTTGGATGCCGCATCGGGGCCGCGATGGCCACGCGCGGCGACGAACTCGCCAAAGGCGGTGCGGTCGCGGGCGGCAAGTTCGGCATCGGTCATGAAGGCGAAATGCAGGATGCGCAAAGGCGGCGAGATCGCCGCGAATGGCCTGGCGTGCACTTCGCCCAGAACGGCGCCGCGCAAAGGATGCGGTTCGAGAGTCATCGCTTGTCCTTCAGGAAAACCCGAAACGGCGGATGATAAAGGGGTGATGGTGCAGCGGCATGTGTCGCCGGGTCGCAGCGACGTCAGAATTTGATCAACCGGTCCATTTTTGGCGCATGGTGACCAGCTCTTCGGCAGCCGTCGGATGCAGCGCCATGGTGGCGTCGAAATCGGCCTTGGTCGCCCCCATCTTGACGGCGATGCCGAGAAGCTGCGCCATCTCGCCCGCATCGGGCCCCACGATGTGACAGCCGAGAACCCGGTCGCTGGCGCTGTCGACCACCAGCTTCATCAGCATGCGTTCGTCGCGCCCCGACAGCGTGTGGCGCATTGGCCGGAAAGAGGTCTTGTAGATATCGATGCCGGGATGGAGTTCGCGCGCCGCCGCCTCGCTCAGGCCGACGGTTCCGATCTCGGGCTGCGAGAACACCGCCGTCGGGACATTGGCGTGATCGACGGCGATGTTGCGGCCGCCGAACAGCGTGTCGGCAAAGGCATGGCCCTCGCGGATGGCGACTGGCGTCAGGTTCAGGCGGTTGGTCACATCGCCCACCGCATAGATGTTCTCGATATTCGAGCGCGAATAGGCATCGACCTTGACGGCATAATGCGGCGTCAGCTCGACGCCGGCCTTCTCCAGATCGAGGCCCTGCACATTGGGGATGCGGCCCGTGGCGAACATGATCTGGCCGGCGCCGAACACGGCGCCGTCATTGCAGGTAATGCGCACGCCATCACCCGAACGCTCGATCTTCGTCACGTCGCACTGGGTGCGGAACTCGATGCCTTTCTTCTTCATCTCCGTGGTGAGGTGATCGCGCAAATCTTCATCGAAGCCGCGCAGGATCTTGTCGCCGCGATAGATGAGGACGGTCTCGACGCCGAGATTATTGAAGATGCCGGCGAATTCGACCGCGATGTAGCCGCCGCCGACGATGCAGATGCGAGACGGCAGGCGCTCGAGATGGAACGCCTCGTTCGAGGTGATGGCGAATTCGCGCCCCGGCAGGTGCTGGGGAACGAAAGGTGTGGCGCCGGTGGCGATGAGCACATACTTGGCGCTGATCCGGCGGCCATTGGAAAGGGCGATGGTGTGGCGGTCCTCGAAACTGGCGCGCGCCATGGGCGGCGCGGCGCCGGCGCCGGCGAGCTTGCGGATATAGGCCGTGTTGAGCCGGTCGATTTGCGGGTCCGTGTTTTCGACCAGGGTCGACCAGTCGAAGGAGACCTTCTCCGTCATCCAGCCGAAGCCGACGGCGTCCTCGAAGGCCTCCGCATAGTGGCTGGCATAGACGAAGAGCTTCTTCGGCACGCAGCCGCGAATGACGCAGGTGCCGCCGACGCGATATTCCTCGGCGACCGCGACTCTGGCGCCATGCTGGGCGGCAATGCGCGCCGCGCGCACGCCCCCCGAGCCCGCGCCGATGACGAAGAGATCGTAGTCGTAGGTGGTCATCGCTTCAGCGTTTCGACGCCGCGCTCGGTGGCGATGATGGCGAGGCTCGCCATGCCTATGAACAGGCCGTGATCGACGACGCCGGGAATGGAGGAGAGTGCCGCGGCGAGCTTCTCCGGGTTCTCGATGCGGGTCAGCGCGCAATCGAGAATGGCGTTGCCATTGTCGGTGACGAAGGGCTTGCCGTCGCGCATGCGCAAGGCGATCGGCCCCTTGTTGCCTGACCACGCGAAGGCCTGCTCGATCTTGATGCCCGTGGCTTTCAGGCCGAAGGGCACGACCTCGACGGGCAGGGGAAACTTGCCGAGCGTCGCCACCTTCTTGCTGTCATCGGCGATGACGATCATCTTGCGCGACGACGAAGCGACGATCTTCTCGCGCAGCAGCGCGCCGCCGCCGCCCTTGATGAGGCGAAGCTCCGAATCGAGCTCATCGGCGCCGTCGACGGTCACATCGAGAACCGGCGTCTCATCGAGCGTCGTGAGCCTGATGCCGAGGCCTTCGGCCTGCTTGCGGGTGGCTTCCGAGGTCGGCACGCAGACGAGGTCCCAGCCCTGCCTCACCTTCTCGCCGACCGCATCGACGAAATGCTTGGCGGTCGAGCCAGTGCCGAGACCGAGCTTCATGCCGGACGAAACATGGGCGACGGCCGCCAGGGCCGCCGCCTTCTTGCGATCATCAGGTGTCACGAACCAAGACCGCCCATCAGCATGTACTTGATCTCGGTGAATTCCTCGACGCCATGGCGCGAGCCTTCGCGGCCGATGCCCGACTCCTTGACGCCGCCGAACGGCGCCACCTCGGTCGAGATGATGCCTTCATTGATGCCGACGATGCCGTATTCGAGGCCCTCGGCGACACGCCAGATGCGGCCGATGTCGCGCGAATAGAAATAGCAGGCGAGGCCGAATTCGGTGTCGTTGGCCATGCGGATGGCCTCCTCTTCCGTCTTGAAGCGGAAGAGCGGCGCCACCGGGCCGAAGGTCTCCTCGCGCGCCACCGCCATTTGCGGGGTCACGTCGCGCAGCAGCGTCGGCTCGAAGAAATTGCCGCCGAGCTCGTTGCCGCCGACCATGACCTTGGCGCCCTTCTTCACCGCGTCGTCGATGTGCTCGCGCACCTTCTTTACCGCGGCGCCGTTGATCAGCGGGCCGGTGGTGACGCCCTGCTCGACGCCATTGCCCACCTTGAGCTTCTTCACCGCCTCGGCGAGCTTCTCGGCGAATTTGTCATAGACCTTGTCCTGGACGAGGATGCGGTTGGCGCAGACGCAGGTCTGGCCGGCATTGCGGTATTTGGACGCCATGGCGCCCTGGACCGCCGCATCGAGATCGGCGTCGTCGAAGACGATGAAGGGGGCGTTGCCGCCGAGTTCGAGGCCGACCTTCTTCACCGTCGAGGCGCACTGCTGCATCAAGAGCTTGCCGATCTCGGTCGAGCCGGTGAAGGTCAGGATGCGGACCAGCGGGTTCGAGGTGAGTTCGCCGCCAATGGGCTTCGCCTTGCCAGTCAGGATGTTGAAGACGCCGGCCGGGATGCCGGCGCGCTCGGCGAGCTCGCACAGCGCCAGCGCCGAAAGCGGCGTCTCGCTCGCCGGCTTGCAGACGAAGGCGCAGCCGGCGGCCAGCGCCGGACCCGCCTTGCGGGTGATCATGGCGTTGGGAAAATTCCACGGCGTGATGGCACCGACGACACCGATCGGCTGGCGGATGGTGACGATGCGCGAGGTCGTCCAGGGCGACGGAATGGTCTCGCCATAAATGCGTTTGGCCTCCTCGGCGAAGAACTCGACGAAGGCGGCGCCATAGGCGATCTCGCCACGCGATTCGGCGAGCGGCTTGCCCTGCTCGGCGGTCATGAT
>CAZICN010000219.1:0-7423 GCA_964537655.1 uncultured Aestuariivirga sp. | reverse complement strand
CGCGACCTCAATTCATCGTGATCTAGCCGTTCGAGACCTTGCGGTGGCGGCGATCCTGCAGCGGCTGGTAGGCGAGGCGCGCGTGATACTCGCAATAGGGCGAGCTATCGCGCGGCTTGTGACCGCAGAAGCAGAAATCCTCCGCGCCCGGGTCGCCGATCGGCCATTTGCAGGTCTTGTCCGAGAGATGAAGGATGGTCACGCGGCCGTCCCTCGGCAGGTCGACGAGCCGCAGCGGCTGAGGCTCGGGGACGGGCAGCGGGCGCGGCTGCGCCTCCGACCGCAAGGTCGGCTTGAGCGCGGTCGCCCCGGTGGTAGGCAGATGGATCGAGGGGGTGGTGCGGCCGGGATGGCTCGGCTCGCGGGTGCGGCGCGGGCGCGGCACGGAGCTGCGCGGTTGCGGCGCGCGGCCGGAGAGATTGAGGCGGTGAACCTTGCCGATGACCGCATTCCGGGTCACGCCATTGCCGAGGCGGCCGGCGATCTGGCTGGCGCTCAGCCCCTCGGTCCACAGCCGCTTCAACAGCTCCACCCGCTCATCCGTCCAGGACATCTTATCGCCTCCGTGGCTGGCCCCAATTTCGCTGTTCACGCCTAGAATCCCTCACCTTTCGCCGGACCCACTGACCGGCGTGCTCTGCCCAAAACTGACCAGATGAACGCTACATCTCGTAGCTTGATGGCCTAACCATACAATATACCGTGACTCGCCATCAAGAATCCGGCGCCGACTTTAAGAGGTTTTCCCCAACTTCTGAGGAGCGTCCCCCCTCAAGTGCCCAGGCGCCGTGCGGTTAACGAAAAGCTAACAGGCACAGGAATCCGGGGTCCATGCGGCGGTTTGACTCAGGTGGCGGGTTGCGCACAGCCTTGTGCTCCCCGACCCCTCGTGCCAGCGCAATTGACCCTCGCGGAGGGAACACATATAAGCAGGGCAATCTCAGGCGCCGCCATTCGTGGCGGCCTTTTCGTTTGGATTCGCCGATGATCACGCCAGTGCTTCCGACCTACAAGCGCGCGCCGCTCGCCTTCGATCATGGCAAGGGCATGCGCCTCTATACCGAGGACGGCACGGAATATCTCGACTTCGGCGCCGGCATCGCCGTGTCGAGCCTGGGCCATGCCCATCCGCATCTGGTGAAGGCGCTGACCGACCAGGCGCAGAAGGTCTGGCACACCGCCAATCTCTATGTGATCCCGGGCCAGGAGAAGCTCGCCAGGCGCCTCACCGAGGCGACCTTCGCCGACACCGTGTTCTTCACCAATTCGGGCGCCGAAGCGCTCGAATGCTCGATCAAGATGGCGCGCAAGTATCACGCCGCCAAGGGCCATCCGGAACGCTACCGCATCATCACCTTCGAGGGCGCCTTCCATGGCCGCACCCTCGCCACCATCGCGGCCGGCGGCCAGGCGAAATATATCGAAGGCTTCGGCCCCAAGGTCGACGGCTTCGACCAGGTTCCGTTCGGCGACGAGAAGGCCCTGCTCGAGGCCATCACCGAGGCGACGGCCGGCATCCTCATCGAGCCCATCCAGGGCGAAGGCGGCGTCAGGCCGGTGCCGCCCCGGATGCTCAAGCGCCTGCGCCAGATCTGCGACGAGCACGGCCTGCTCCTGCTCCTCGATGAAGTGCAGACCGGCGTCGGGCGCACCGGCAAGCTCTTCGCCCATGAATGGGCCGATGTCCGGCCCGACATCATGGCGGTGGCCAAGGGAATTGGCGGCGGCTTTCCGGTCGGCGCGTGCCTCGCCACCGAAGCGGCGGCGCAGGGCATGACCGCCGGCACACATGGCTCGACCTTCGGCGGCAATCCGCTCGCCATGGCGGTCGGCAATGCGGTGCTCGACGTCATCCTCGCCGACGGCTTCCTCGACCGGGTGCGCCGGCTCGGCCTCAATTTCAAGCAGAAGCTCGCGCAGCTGAAGGACAGCCATCCCGACATCATCGAGGATGTGCGCGGCGACGGGCTGCTGGTGGGCCTCAAGACCAAGGTTCCGAATACCGACTTCATCGCCGCGGCGATCGACCAGCAGCTCCTGAGCATCGCCGCCGGCGACAATGTGGTGCGCCTCCTGCCGCCGCTGATCGTGTCGGAAGACGATCTCGCCGATGCGGTGGCAAGGCTCGGCCGCGCCTGCCAGTCGCTCGAAGCGAAGCGCGGCTGAGTGCCCCGCCATGGCCGGCGACGTCCGTCACTTCCTCGATATTTCCGATTTCAGCGCCGCTGAGCTGCGCGGGATTCTCGCCCGGTCGCAGGCGATGAAATCCGCGCGCAAGGGCTGGCCCAGGGGTGCCGTCGAACAGGGCGCGCCGCTCAAGGGCCGCGTGCTGGCGATGATCTTCCAGCAGCCTTCGACCCGCACCCGCGTCTCCTTCGAAGTGGCGATGCGCCAGCTGGGCGGCGAGGTGCTGGTGATCTCCGCCAACGACATGCAGCTCGGCCGCGGCGAGACGGTCGCCGACACGGCGCGGGTGCTGTCGCGCTATGTCGATGGGATCATGATCCGCGCCAAGCGCCACGACCATCTGATGGAACTGGCGCAGCATGCGACCATTCCGGTGATCAACGGCCTCACCAACAAGTCGCATCCCTGCCAGGTCATGGCCGACATCATGACCTTCGAGGAACACCGCGGATCAATCGGCAAGCACGCCATCGCCTGGGTCGGCGACGGCAACAATGTCGCGACCTCGTGGATCCACGCCATGACGAAGCTCGGCGGCGAATTGCGGCTCGGCTGCCCGGCCGAGCTCGCGCCCGATGCCGAGGCGGTGCGCTGGGCGAAGGCCCAGGGCGGCAAGGTCATGGTCACCACATCGGCCGAGGACGCAGTGAAGGATGCCTCCTGTGTCGTCGCCGATGTGTGGGTGTCGATGCACGACACGGATGCGACGGCCCGCCACAACATGCTGAAGCCCTACCAGGTGAATGAGGCGCTGATGCGCAAGGCACGGCCCGACGCGCTCTTCATGCACTGCCTGCCCGCCCATCGCGGCGAGGAGGTCACCGCGGAAGTCATGGACGGGCCGCAATCGGTGGTATTTGACGAAGCGGAGAACCGTCTCCATATCCAGAAGAGCATTCTCCTCCGGTGCCTCGGCGCTGAATGACGCCATAAATCGCAATTGTGAACGGGCAAGCGCTCCTTGCCCCCGCGGAAACACGTGAACAGCATGACCGACCTGCCCGACAACACCGTTATGCCCTTCGAAATCAAGCCCCTGGGCGTGCGCGGACGGATCGTGCGCTTAGGGACCGTGGTCGACGACATCCTGCACAAGCATGATTACCCGGCGCCCGTCTCCGCTTTGCTCGCCGAGGCCGTGGCGCTCACCGCCATGCTTGGCGCCTCGCTCAAGTTCGACGGCAAGTTCATCCTGCAGACCAATAGCGACGGACCGGTCGATCTCCTGGTCGCCGATTTCTCATCGCCCGGGGGCATCAGGGGTTATGCGCGCTTCGATGCCGGCATGGTCGCCAAGCTGACGCGGCCGACGCCGCAGGCGCTGCTCGGCAAAGGCCATCTCGCCATGACCATCGACCAGGGCCAGGGCATGGAGCGCTATCAGGGCATCGTGGCCCTGGGTGGCATCACCCTCACCGAGGCGGCGCTCGGCTATTTCCAGCAGTCCGAGCAGATCCCGACCCGGCTCAGGCTCGCGGCGGGCGCCCTGGCGCAACGCGGCGCCCGGCCGGAAGCCTGGCGGGCCGGCGCCATCATGGTGCAGCATCTGCCACGCGACGGCGGCATCAGCCCGCAGCCCTTCCATTCAGGCGACGCGCCCGAGGAGCATGAGGAGAAAGTGGTCGAGGACGATCACTGGGTGAAGGCCAGGCTCCTGCTCGACACGGTCGAGGACCATGAACTGCTCGACCCGATGCTAACGCCGGAAGAACTGCTCTACCGGCTCTATCACGAGGATGGCGTCACCGTTTATCCGGCGGTGACGCTGGAGCGTCACTGCACCTGCTCGCGTGACAAGATCGGCGATCTCCTGAAGAGTTTCTCGGACGACGACCGCGCCCACATGAAGGCCAACGGCATCATCGATGTGACATGCGAATTCTGCTCTACGCACTACCAGTTCGCGCCGGAGGAAGTTGAGCCGGCGGCGTGACGGCGCGGCTTCTGTCGATCGTGTCATAGTCGACGACCGTCTTGCCGACCGGGAGCAGCGAGGCCAGCGCCAGCTTCAGGTGCTGGAGCGCGAAGGGTATGCCGATGATGGTGATGCCGAGCGCCACCGCGGCGGTGATGTGCCAGAGCGCCAGCCACCAGCCGCACAGCACGAACCAGATCACATTGCCGATCAGGCCGAGCGTGCCGGTTCCAAGATCGTCCCGGCCGGTCAGGTCCCTGCGCGAGATCACGTCGCGCCCGAAGGGCCAGAAGGAAAACATCGCCAGCGTGAAGCAGGAACGCACGAAGGGGATGCCGATGATAGTGATCGCCATCAGCGCCGTCGCGAGCAGCCAGCCGAGGCCGGAGAGGAACCCGCCCAGGATGAACCACAATATGTTGAGCAGCAGGGTCATGCCGGCCTCACTTTGCGAAAGTCGGCTGACATATGGGGACGGAAAGAGACGGATGCAACGACTATGCTCCCCCGCCACTCTCAACCTCGCATAGCGCAAAGAGAAAAAACTCCGTCATCCCGGCGAAGGCCGGGATCCAATAAACTGGTGAAGCGCGGGCAGCGCCGCCCGGTTGATCCTATTCAGGGGGTCCCGGCTTGCGCCGGGATGACGGAATGTGGGCATGGCGTCCCACCGCAATTCGAGCCCGTCACTTTCGCCGGGATGACGGGTCGAGACTGCAGTGTCAATTCACGCAGTGCCGGATCAGCTTCTTCATGAAGGTCTCGCATTTCTCCATTTCGGAGATGGCGATGAACTCGTCGGGCTTGTGCGCCTGCTCGATCGAGCCAGGCCCGCAAATGATGGACGGGATGCCGCTCTCCTGGAAGAGGCCGGCCTCGGTGCAATAGGACACGGCCTCGGTGCCGTTGGCTTCGGCGAGATGCAGCGCCAGATGCTCGGCCGGCGAATCCTGCTCGGGGCGCAGGCCCGGCACGCTGTTGGTGCGATCGGTGGTGATGCCGGTCTCGGCCGCGACCGCCTTCATCCGGGGCTCGAGCGAGCGCGCGAAGCGGTTGAACCTCGCCGGCACTTCCTCAGGGTCGGCGCCCGGCAGAAGCCGCGTCTCCCATTTGAAGGCGCAGCGTCTGGGGATGATGTTCTTGGCGGTGCCGCCCTCGATGAGGCCGACATGGACCGTCGTATAGGGCGGGGTGAAGCGGCCCGACGGATCGCCGCGCTCGCGCATCTCGTCGGCGAGGCGGCTGATCTCCGTCAGGAGCTCGCCCGCCACCAGGATCGAATTGACGCCGAGATGGGTGTAGCTCGAATGCGCCTCATGGCCGATGACCTCGGTCGAGAAGGTGTGGGCGCCCTTGTGGGCATTCACCACCTTCATCATTGTCGGCTCGCCGACAATGACGGCCTTGGGCCGCGGCAGATGCTCCTTCATGTGGGCGACGAGCGGGCGAACGCCGACGCAGCCCAATTCCTCGTCGCAGGACAGAGCGAGATGGATCGGGGTCTTGAGCTTCGCCGCCTTGAAGTCGGGCGCCAGCGCCAAAGCGGTGGCGAGGAACCCCTTCATGTCGCAGGTGCCGCGGCCATAGAGCAGGCCGTCCTTCTCCACCATTTCGAAGGGATCGGTGGACCAGCTCTGGCCGTCGACCGGCACCACGTCGGTGTGACCCGACAGCACGACGCCGCCCGCGATGTCGGGACCGATCGTGGCATAGAGGTTGGTCTTCTTGCCCGCCTCATAGTCGACGCGCAGGCTCCTGATGCCCCAGTCGGCGAGATAGCTCTCGACGAAGTCGATGAGCGGGATATTGCCGTCGCGGCTGGTGGTGTCGAAGGCGACGAGGCGAGCCAGCATGTCGCGCGGCGTGTAGCGGGTTCCAGTCATGGGATGTCAGTTGATCGGCCGATGGGATTGCGGGGAATCGAGCGAGAAGGCGGGAATGTCGACATCGAAGCGTTCGCCGCCCGGCGTCTCCATCTGATAGGTTCCGACCATGAAGCCCGAGGACGTCGAGAGCGGAACACCGGACGTATATTCGAAGCTTTCCCCCGGCGCCAGTGTCGGCTGCTCGCCGACGACGCCTTCGCCCTTCACTTCCTGCAGCCGGCCCCGGTCGTCGGTGATCTTCCAGTGGCGGGTCCGCAGGGTAACGATCTCGATGCCCTTGTTGGCGATGGTGATCGTATAGGCCCAGACGAAATGATCATCGTCTGGCCTCGACTGGCTCTGCAGATATTTGGGCCGCACCACGACATGGATATTGCGCGTCACACTCTCATACATAATGCCAGTGTAGCCGATATCGGCGGGTTTTCCACTGCGACGAGATAATGCTTGCCTAAGCCCGGCGAAGCCCCTCAATAGCATTCATGTCGCAACCGCAACGTAAGCCCGCTTCTCTCGCCATGCCGCGCGGAATCCTGCCGCAGCGGGCGCTCGCCGAATTCTGCGACAAGGGTTTCATCGACACCGGACGCCCGCTGGCCGAAGGCCAGATCCAGCCGGCGAGCCTCGATCTCAGGCTCGGCGAATGGGCCTACCGGGTGCGCGCCTCCTTCCTGCCGGGTCCGGGCAGAACGGTGGCGAGCCGGCTGGAGCAGCTGCAACTGCACAGATTCTCACTGGCCCAGGGGGCGGTGCTCGAGGCGGGCTGCGTCTATATCGTGCCGCTGCTCGAAAAGCTGAGGCTGCCGCAAGGCGTCTCGGCGGCGGCGAACCCCAAGAGCTCGACCGGCCGGCTCGACATCTTCACCCGCGTCATCGCCGATCACGCGCGGGAGTTCGACAAGATCCCCGAGGCTTATGAAGGCCCGCTCTATGCCGAAATCTCGCCGAGGAGCTTCTCCATCCTGGCGCGCACCGGCTCGCGGCTGTCGCAGATCCGGTTCCGCTCCGGCCCGGCGCTGGCGTCGGACGAGATCATCGCCCTGCTGCATGAGAGCGAGGCCCTGATCTCGAGCGACAAGGCCAATATCGACAACGGCATCGCGCTGTCGGTCGACCTGTCGGGCGGCGAGGTCGCGGGCCAGCCGGTCGGCTTCCGCGCCAAGCGGCATTCCGGCCTCATCGATGTCGACAAGGTCGGGGCTCTCGAGGTTGCCGACTATTGGGAGCCGATCTGGCAGAAGAATTCGCTGATCCTCGATCCCGACCAGTTCTATATCCTCGCCTCCAAGGAAGCGGTGCGCGTGCCGCCGACGCATGCCGCCGAGATGGTGCCCTTCAACCCGCTGGTCGGCGAGTTCCGCGTCCACTATGCCGGCTTCTTCGATCCGGGCTTCGGCCATCAGTCGGGCGGCGGCGAGGGCGCGCGCGCGGTGCT
>CAZICN010000218.1:0-7433 GCA_964537655.1 uncultured Aestuariivirga sp. | reverse complement strand
CAACCGGCGTTACCATGGCTGCCACGGGTGGCGGCATTGGCATCATGCGCGGCGAGGATGTGCCGGAGACGATCGACGACATGCGTCATCAGGTCATTGACGAGCTCGTCACCCGGCATATCCCGGAAAACGCCTATGCCGAGCAGTGGGACGTCACGGGTCTGCGCGAAAGGCTGCGCGAGGCGATCGCGCTCGATATGCCGACCGATGAATGGGCGAAGGAAGAAGGCATCGCTGACGAGGAGATCCGCGAGCGCATCGCCAAGGCGGCGGATGAGTTCTATGCCAGGAAGCGCGAGACCTACAGCCCCGAGGTCATGGTGCAGGTCGAGAAGGCGGTTCTGCTGCAGACCCTCGATCACCTGTGGCGCGAGCATATCGTGACCGTCGAGCATCTGCGCCAGGTCATCCATTTGCGCGGCTACGGCCAGCGCGATCCGCTCAACGAGTACAAGACCGAACCCCTCACGCCCTTCGAATCGATGATCGGACACCTGCGCGAGATGACCACCGGCCAGATCATGCGGGTCGAACTGCAGAGCCGGCCGGGCGACGACCTGCTGCCGGACGAGGACGAGTTGCCGCCGATGCGGGCGCATCACATCGATGCGACGACCGGTCAGGATGATGTCGGCGAAGGCCTGCTTCTGCTGCAGGACAGGCCGCGCAAGGACAAGGCTGCCGTCAATCCGGAAGATCCCACCACCTGGGGCAAGGTCGGCCGCAATGACGCCTGCCCTTGCGGCTCGGGCAAGAAATACAAGCACTGCCACGGGGCATACGCGTAGCGCCCCCTATTGCCCTGGTTTCACGCCTCATAGGTGACCCGTCCGTCACAGATCGTGACGACGGGAGCGAGCTTGTCGATCTCATCCGCCGCCACCGCTTCGATATCGCCGGAGAGCACGACGATATCGGCCAGCATGCCGGGAGCTATGCGGCCCTTGCGGTCTTCCATGAACTCCGTCCAGGCGCCATCCGACGTATAGCTGGCGAGCGTGTCGGCCAATGACTGCCGCTGTTCCGGCAAACCCTTCTTCCAGGCCTTGCGCGTCACCGCCGCATGGATGCCACGCAGCGGACTGATGTCCGAGACCGGCCAGTCGCTGGCGAAAGTGAGCTTGGCCCCCGCTTCGCGCAGCGTCTGCCAGGCATAGGAATAGGGCCAGCGTTTCTCTCCGATGAGGCCGAGTGTCGGCTCGAGCGGCAGTCCCATCGTGCCCGGCGGGTGCGGCGGCTGCATCGAGGCGACGACGCCGAGGCTGGCGAAGCGCTCGATATCCTGCGGCAGCACGACTTCGATGTGCTCGACGCGGTGGCGGCTGTCGCGCCTGCCATTGGCTTTCGCTGCCGCCTCATAACCATTGAGGACAAGGTTGACGGCCCCATCGCCAATGGCATGGACGGCGATCTGCAGGCCGCGCCGGTCCGCCGCGATGGCGATGTCGTTGAAATGCTCGGCCGGAAACAAGGGATCGCCGTTCTTCATGGCGCGATCGGGATAGCCCCTGGCCATGACGGCGGTGCCCGAATCGATGACGCCGTCCATGAACAGCTTGACGAAACCCGAGCGCAGCCGTTCCGAGCGGTAGCGTCGGTGCATCTCGCTCGCCTTCTCGAGTTCGGTGAGCTTCATGAAGTTCTTCATGTGGAACGGAACGCGCGCTCGGACCGGCAGCCCGCCTTCCCGGTCGATCTCGTCGAGCAGGTCGAGCTGGTAGAAATTGCCGTCCATATTGTGGAAGCTGGTGATGCCGTGTTTGGCGCAATGCGCCAGGCCGCGCCGCATCGTCTCGCGGTCGGCGGCGCGTTCGGCTTGTGTCGGCGGCGGCTCGGGCTCGCCGCCGGCCTCGAGGCCGAGGCGCTCGCGGCCCGCGCCCCCCAGCATCCGGACCGGCTCGATGGCGCCGCCTTCGCGCAACTCGCCGCTGGCGAGCCCGTCCGGCCCCATGACGATCTCGCTGCCGACCCCGGCATCGCGCCCCTTGAGGATGCCCGCCCGTTCGAGCGCCGCCGTATTGGCCCAGGCTGTGTGATGGTCGGGCGAGAACATCATGAACGGCCGGTCGGCGATGATACGGTCGAGATGATGGCGCGTGACGCGTTCATCCCCCAGGATCGCATAGTCGGCCCCCTGCGCCACCAGAAGCTTTGCGTCGGGCTTTGACGTCGCATAGGCGCGCGCCATGGCGTTGAGCCGGTCGAAGCCGGCGACAGAAGTGAGATGCAGCATGTCGAGCTCGGCGGCGCCCGAGAAGACATGCATGTGCGATTCGATGAAGCCGGGCAGCACGCTCGCCCCTTGCGCGTCGATCACCCGCGTTCCACCGTGCCTGAACGCCCTGGCGCTGTCGCGGTCCCCGGCGAAGAGAATCTCATTGCCGGAGATCGCGACGGCCTCGGCGCGCGGCGCTTTTCCATCGAGGGTCAGCACGCGCGCATTGACGATCAGTATATCTGCCTGCTTCACACCCGCCCCCGGCCGCCTGAAAGGTTAGGCGGCGTTCACATAAGCGACCGCGCCCATCATGCCGGCATTCATATGATAGACATGGTGGCAGTGGAAGGCCCAGTTTCCGGGATTGTCGGCATCGAAGGCGATGGTCACGGCGGCATTGGGCGGCACCAGGATCGTGTCGCGCACCGCGCCGGCGATCCTTTGCCCGTTGATGTCGATCACCTGGAAATGATGGCCATGCAGATGCATCGGATGCGACATCTGGGTCATGTTGTGCAGCATGATGGCGATGCGCTCGCCGAGCCTGACGCCGAACAGCGTGTCATGGATCGAGGCCTTGCCGTTGAGCCCCCAGGCATAGTCGGAGCCGCCGCCGGTCAGCATGACCATCTCGGTGCGGGTGACGGGTTCGGGCGGCAGGTCCTTGCGCGCCCGCATCTTCAACTCCAGAGCGAGATCGAGCGCCGGCGCCATGTCGCCCGCGGCCTCGATCCGCGTGATATTGCCGTTGCCCGCGGCGATGATGATGCCGGTCCGCTGGTCCGTTCCCTCCGGTCGGAACAGGACCGGCCACGCCCCGGCCTCGCGCGGCAGCTGGACGCGGATGTCGACGCGCTGGGCGATGGCGACCGGAAACACCTTCTCCCTCAGGGGCTCGATCGCATTGCCGTCCACCGCGATGAGTTCACCCTCGAGGGCGCCGAGATCGATCCACATATTGGAGGCGGCGGCGCCATTGATGATCCTGAGCCTGATCCGCCCGCCCGTCTCGGCGCGCACGATCTCGGGATCGTCGAGCGTGCGGTCATTGGCGAGGAAGGCATCGAAGGTGATGTCGTTGATCATCGGCGCGGGCATCGCCATCTTGCTGTGGTCCATCCCGCTCATATCGCCCATCCCGCTCATGTCGCCTGATCCGCCACCGGCATGCGCGGCATGATCACCGCCGCCCGATTTCAGCTCGGCAAGGATCTCCTCGGGCTCGCGGAACGTGAAGTCATGCAGCAGCACGACATGCTCCTGTTCGTCAGCGGCGATGTCCGCCTTGTCGCGCACGATCATCGGCGCCGCGAGCAGCTTCTGTTCCTGGAGCCCGACATGCGAATGCATCCAGTGCGTGCCGGCGCGCGGCCTGAAATCATAGGCATAGCTCTCGCCCGGCTGCAGCGCGGGCTGCGAGAGCACCGGCACGCCGTCCTGCTCGGTGGGCGGCGTCTGGCCGTGCCAATGGAGGAGTGTCGGCTCGGATATCTTGTTGGTCAGCGCCAGCCGCATCTGACGGCCCGCATCGAAGGTAAATCCCTGTTTACCTTGTTCCGTCTCGAGGCTGAACACCTTCGCAGCCTTGCCCTTCACATCGAGGATGCGCGTTCCGACCGTGATCCGGGTCGCCTCTTCGGCCCAGGCGCTGCGGCCGAGCGGCCAGAGGGTGCTCGCCGCTCCGATTCCGGCGATGAAAGAACGTCTCGATATCAAAGGCATGGTCAATCCTGTCTTTCGGTTAATGCTTGGCAAGTACGTCGGCTCATTACGGTGCTATTTGGGGAGCGCGGTCGCCGGAGTCATGCGGAATCTTGCATCGGTGCCGGCCAGTTCGTTGAAATTTGAACGCTTCCGTTAACCCGGGCGGAACATGGCTCGTCTAGGCTTCCCCAAGGCGAGACCACAGGGTCGGAGTGTGCAATGGAGTTTTCCATCAGGGCGTTGGTGCGCTTTCTCAGGGACGAGGAAGGTGCGACCGCCATTGAGTATGCCATTCTGGCCTCCGGCATATTCCTGGCCATCATCACCGCCGTCCAACTGCTCGGTGTTCAGGTTCTCGACCTCTATCAGCAGGTGGTCGATGGTCTTTCCACCGTTGGCCCCGCCCCGCCGCCGCCTAGCCCTTGACGACATAGCGTCCGCCGGTCAGCTCGACCGTCGGAATCCGCCTGTCGCTTTCGAACAGGTCATATCCCGCCTTGAGGTCGCGCCAGAAATCAATCCAGCGTGACTTCGCATGCCGCGCCATGTTGGCCTCGGTCATGCGGAACGGAAAGGCATGAACCTCGACGCGCGCCTGTCCGTTTCCGAGGGCCGCCGAAACCAGGCGATAGATGTCGTCGACACCGGGATCGGTCATCGCATAGCAGCCGATCGAGCTGCATCCGCCATGCACCATGAGATAGGAGCCGGTGCGGCCATGCGCGCGGTCGAACTCATTTGGGAAACCGAGATTGAACGACAGGTGATGGCGGCTGTTCGGATTCAGTTGCCCGAGGGCCACCTGGTAGAAACCTTCCGGTGACTGGCGATCGCCCTCCTGGAGCTTGGGCCCGAGCTGGCCGGAATAGCGGCAGATCGGATAGGACCGGAACAGCTGCCATCCCTTGTCATTGCGCATCCACAGTTCGAGCAGGGCCTCCTGCTTGAATATCCGCACGAAGACCGGCTGCCCCTGACGCAGCTCCTTGGTGGCGAGCCGCGTCGGCAAGGTTCTTTGTGCTTCCTCGAGGGTGGAGCGATTGAATGCGCGATAGGCGGCATAGCCCGCCGCCAGGAATACCGCCACGATCAGGAGCAGTTTTGCAACCCGCATGCGGCGAGAGTGATCGGCAATGACGGCGGCTTTTGGGCAGCCGGCCCGTTCTCGCTCTGAAGCCTAGAGATCGCGGCCGATCGCCAGGAACTTGTCGCGCCGCTGCAGGCGCAGGGCATCGGAGGGCATGGCGCTGAACGCCCGAAGCGAGCGCCCGATCGCCTCCTCGGTCGCCGCCAGCACCTGCTCGCGGCCGCGATGGGCGCCACCCAGCGGCTCGCCGATGATGTCGTCGATGATGCCGAGCTTCTTGAGATCCTGCGCCGTGATGCGCATGGCGCTCGCCGCGTCCTTGGCGCGTGTCGCGTCGCGCCACAGGATGGAGGCCGCCCCTTCCGGCGAGATCACGCTGTAGATCGCATGCTCCAGCATGAGGACGGCATTCGCCGTGGCGATGGCGATGGCGCCGCCCGACCCGCCCTCGCCGATGATCACCGAGACCAGCGGCACGCCGAGGCCGAGGCAGCAATCGGTCGAACGCGCGATCGCTTCGGCCTGCCCGCGCTCCTCGGCATCGATGCCGGGATAGGCGCCGGCGGTGTCGACGAAGGTGAGGACCGGTATTCCGAACCGGTCGGCCGTCTCCATGAGGCGCACCGCCTTGCGATAGCCTTCGGGACGCGCCATGCCGAAATTGTGCTTGAGCCGCGTCTGGGTGTCGTGGCCCTTTTCCTGGCCGATGACCGCGACGGGCTCGCCGCGAAAGCGCCCGAGGCCGCCGACGATGGCATTGTCCTCGCCGAACTTGCGGTCGCCGGCCATGGGCGTGTAGTCGGTGATGAGGGCCTGGATGTAATCGGCGGTGTGCGGGCGATCGGGATGGCGCGCGACTTGCGCTTTCTGCCAGGGTGTCAGGTTCTGATAGAGATCGGCCAGGCTCTTCGCCGCCTTCTTCTCGAGCGCCTTCACCTCATCGCCGATCGAGACGGCGGAATCGGGGTTTGCCATGGCCCTGAGCTCCGCGATCTTCCCTTCAAGCTCGGCAAGGGGGGCTTCAAAATCGAGATAGGCGTGCATTGAACCTCAAAGGGGGGTCGTTCCGGCCCGAGGGGGCCGATTGCGGCGCAAAGTGGCTATAGGAACCCCGGATGTCAACCGGACTTCGCGAGCGGATGGTGGGTTTCGACCGCCGTCCTCAGGCGGTCGGTCTGCACATGCGTATAGATCTGGGTCGTCGAGATATCGGCATGGCCCAGCATTTGCTGCACGGCCCTGAGATCGGCGCCCCCCGCCAGCAGATGGCTGGCGAAGGCATGGCGCAGCACATGCGGCGAAATGCGATCGGGGGCGAGGCCGGCTTCCGCCGCCAGGGTCTTGAGTTCGAGCGCGAAATGCTGCCGCGTCAGATGGCCCTCCTCGCCATGCGAGGGGAACAGCCAGGGAGAAGCCTCATCCCCCTCCTCGCTAAGGCCGGCGAGATAGGCCTGGACCGCCGCCGCGGCCTTGCCCGACACTGGCACCATGCGCTCACGGCCGCCCTTGCCGCGGACCACGATGAATTGCGGCCCCTTGGCGACGGCCTGACGCTTCAGGGCGACCAGTTCCGACACCCTGAGGCCCGTCGCATAAATGAGCTCGAGCAGGCAATGAAGGCGCAAGGCCTTGAGCCTCGCCTTGCCGTCGAAACGGCTGATCCTGTCGGATGCGACGGTGATCAGGCGGGTGACATCGTCTTCCGTCATGACCTTGGGCAGCGGCCGGCGCAATCTCGGCGCATCGATCGCGCTGGCGGGATTCTCCCGCATGATGGCCTCGCCATAGAGGAAATTGTGGAGCTGCCGGACCACCGAGAGCTTGCGCGCCGCGCTGGAGGATTTGAGCCCTTCCGTGTCGAGAGCGGCCAGGTAGTTCCGTATATGTTCTGATGTCGCCGTCTCGAGGCCGGTGCCGGCGGTCTTCAGGAACGCCGCATAGCCCGCAAGATCGCGCTCATAGGCGGCAAGCGTGTTGCGCGCAGCGCCCCGCTCCGCGCTCATCATCTCGAGGAATCGCTCTATCAGCCGGTTGTCGCGGCCAGCCTCATTGCTGTCTGATCTTTTCATGCGGCAGTGACCTGACGATCTCGGACTGTTCCGGGGGATAATTGGCAAGCCCCCAGGCAGCCCCATAAACGGCACCAGCCAAGCACGCGATGATTAACAGAAAGCGAAGAGTATCAGGCACGACACGTCCTTCCTCACCCGGCCCCCCTTAGCCTGATTGCTTGGCCCCCGCCAAGGGTCTCCGGCCTCTCTTATCCCATTATGAGGATAAAATTGAGCGAAGCTGTGTCGATACGGAGCAGGTTGCGAAACAATTCCCCTTGCCGCCGATATAGGCTAGAGCATCTGACCGAAAAGCGCAGCGGTTTTCGGATAATCCGACGCGCAAATCAAAGAGATAGAGCGCCGAGGCGAT
>CAZICN010000217.1:0-7445 GCA_964537655.1 uncultured Aestuariivirga sp. | reverse complement strand
CCTACGACGACCGCCTCGAAACGGTGCGGAGCGCCAAGCGCGCCGGCCTGTCGGACTCAAGGCCGGCCCGCGGAGTCGAGCAGGACCAGCAGAACAGTGAGGGCGAGACCGGCGATCCCAAGAAGAAGAGCGAAGCCGACGCGCTCGAAGCCTATTGCGTCGACCTCAACAAGAAAGCGGCCGAGGGCCATATCGATCCGCTGATCGGGCGCGAGCAGGAGGTCAACCGCACCATCCAGATCCTGTGCCGGCGGCAGAAGAACAATCCGCTCTTCGTCGGCGATCCGGGCGTCGGCAAGACGGCGATCGCCGAAGGCCTGGCGCGCCGGATCATCAATGGCGAAGTTCCCGAAGTGCTGAAGGACTGCACCATCTATCAGCTCGACATGGGCGCACTCCTCGCCGGCACGCGCTATCGCGGCGATTTCGAGGAACGCCTCAAGGCGGTGATCAAGGAGATCGAACGCCAGCCCGGCGCCATCATGTTCATCGACGAGATCCACACGGTGATCGGCGCCGGCGCCACCTCGGGCGGCGCCATGGATGCGTCCAACCTGCTCAAGCCGGCGCTCGCCGGCGGCAACCTGCGCTGCATCGGCTCGACCACCTACAAGGAATACCGCCAGCATTTCGAGAAGGACCGAGCGCTGGTGCGCCGCTTCCAGAAGATCGACGTGAACGAACCTTCGGTCGAGGATGCGGTCAAGATCCTCAAAGGCCTCAAGCCCTATTTCGAGGAGTTCCACAAGGTCCGCTATACCGACGACGCCATCGAGACGGCAGTGCAATTGTCGGCCCGCTATATGAACGACCGCAAGCTGCCCGACAAGGCGATCGACGTCATCGACGAGACCGGCGCCTCGCTGATGCTGCTCCCCGAGAACAAGCGCAAGGCGGTCATCGGGGTGCCCGAGATCGAGGAAACCGTGGCCACCATGGCGCGCATTCCGCAGAAGACCGTGTCCAAGGACGATGCGACGGTCCTGCGCGAGCTCGACAAGGAACTGAAGCGCATGGTGTTCGGCCAGGACAAGGCGATCGGCGCGCTGTCGAGCGCCATCAAGCTCGCCCGTGCCGGCCTGCGCGAGCCTGAAAAGCCGATCGGCTGCTATCTGTTCTCAGGCCCGACCGGCGTCGGCAAGACCGAGGTCGCCAAGCGGCTGGCGGAAGTGCTGGGCGTGAAGCTGCTGCGCTTCGACATGTCGGAATACATGGAGCGCCATTCGGTGTCGCGGCTCATCGGCGCGCCTCCGGGCTATGTCGGCTTCGACCAGGGCGGCCTCCTGACCGACGGCGTCGATCAGAATCCCTATTGCGTGCTGCTGCTGGACGAGATCGAGAAGGCGCATCCCGATCTCTTCAACATCCTCCTGCAGGTGATGGATCACGGCAAGCTCACCGACCACAATGGCAAGACGGTCGAGTTCCGCAACACCATCCTGATCATGACCACCAATGCCGGCGCCCAGGATCTGGCCAAGGCGGCTTTCGGCTTCACCCGCACGGTGCGCGAAGGCGACGACCAGGAAGCGATCACCCGCATGTTCTCGCCCGAGTTCCGCAACCGGCTCGACGCGACCA
Organism: uncultured Aestuariivirga sp.; assembly: GCA_964537655.1. Lineage (GTDB taxonomy): Bacteria > Pseudomonadota > Alphaproteobacteria > Rhizobiales > Aestuariivirgaceae > Taklimakanibacter. Next base: position 5,864 of record CAZICN010000217.1, on the reverse strand, counting down.
TTGCCTTCGACCACTTGCCGCCCGAAATCGTGCGCAAGGTCGTCGAGAAGTTCGTCCTTCAGCTCGAGGCGCAGCTCTCCGAGCGCCAAGTCAATATCGAACTGTCGGACGAGGCGGCGAACTGGCTGGCCGAGAAGGGCTACGACCAGCAGATGGGGGCGAGGCCGCTGGCGCGCATCATCCAGGAATATGTGAAGAAGCCGCTCGCCGACGAAGTTCTGTTCGGCAAGCTGGCGAAGGGCGGCACGGTGCGCGTCCTCTATCAGAAGAACGAAGAGGGCCAAGGCCAGCTGCATTTCGACTATCTCGGCCGCGAAGAGGAAAAGGCGTTGCCGAAACCTCCCGACCGCAAGGCGCTGCCGCGCAAGGCTGCGGCCTCAAAGCCGCGCAAGTCGCCGAAGAAGAAAGAAAAGCTGAACTAAGCCCAGCACGATGCCGAAGAAAGCCCGATGGGACCCATTCACCGGGCTTTCTTGTTATTTCAATCCGATCATGTCGCGCGGCGGTCCGGGAAAATCGGCATAGGCCGGCAGATTGGCGGAATGGCCCAGAAGATCGCGCACCGCACGCGCCGCCTGGTCGATGGCGCCATTGGCGTAAGGATAGGCGCCTGAATCCGAATTGGCGATGGCGATCCGTCCCCACGCCTTGCGCGCCGTCTCGATCGGAAGCAGCCCATCCGGCCAGAAGGCATCCCAGGGCCGCAAATATTCGCGCGCATAGCCGTGCGCCCAGCGATTGATGGTGATCGCCTCGATGTCGCGTGCCGGATCGAAGCCGCCTTGCGCGAGCGCGCGGCCGAGCAGGTCGCGGATTTGGCGCTCCATCTCGGCGAAGGTGAGCTGCGTGAGGAGGCGTCGCCCGGCGAGGCTTTGCTCGCGCGGAGAGAGGCCTCTGGCGCCCAGAGGCACCTTGACGAGCGTCAGGAGGGCCGGGTCGTCCGGCGCCCGCGTGAATTTGTAGCCGCCCATGCTGACCGGAAAATCCATGGTCGCGCCATGCCAGAAGGAGGAGGGCGACTTGAACCCGCGAATGCCGAGCCTGGCCAGCGAGCGCCAGTCGCGGATGAGGACGTTCGCCAGCACCAGCGGCACCTTCTGCTGATCGTTCAGGGCCTCGATCTGGCCGGGTGCAAGCTCCTGCGTGAGATGAGGAATGACGCGGTGCCAGCAGGCGAGAACCACATGCCCCGCCTGCACTGTTTCGAGCCTGCCGTCACGAACATAGGTGACCGTCACCGACCGGGCGCTCGAGGGTGCCCCGTCATGCGCCACCTTCACCACCGGGGCACTGAGGCGCAGGCGCACCTGGGCGCCAGCCCTGTCGAGCTTGTCATAATCGACCGGCGTCATGACGAGGCTTTCCATGCCGCGTCCCCGAAGTGCCGCAGGTATCAGCGCCCTGACCAGCGCACGCGCGACCCCGGCATTGCCATCGGGAAAATGGAAGATATAGGGATCGGGGTCGGTGAGGTAGCGCCGGGCGCTGGCGCTCATCGTCCGGTGCGGCGCTTCGCCCAGATCCATGCCATCGAAGCCCGGTTCCCAGTCGCCCCAGGCATCGAGCGCGGAAATGCCGTCGATGCCGATGCCGAAGTAACCCTCGGTCGCCTCCTGGAAGTAGGTGACGAGCTGCGGGTCGTAGCCGCAGATAACGGTGAGGAACCGGGCATAGGTGGTGCGCGACAGGATGTCGAATTTCTCGACGCGCGACTTGCCGGGCAGATAATCGCGCGGCCGGTCGATCAGTTCGATGAGATCGCGCCGGGCCTTCGGATTGAGTGGCGTTTGCGGCACCCAGCCGGCCGCTCTCTCTCCGATCCTGACCAGCCGATCGGCGCCGAACTGTTCCCTGCCGAAGAAGACCGCCGGTCCGAGCCTGTGCCGGCGGGCCCAATCCTGATCGTAGTAGTCCTTGAACTTTTCCGTGTCGATCGCGATGTCGCGCAGGAGTTGCCTGACCGCCGGCGAGAAGTAGCTCGGCGTCTGCAGCGATTGCGACCCGCCATAGCCGATGATCCTGGCGCCATGGGCGGCGGTGAACTCGTTGCGCCGCGCATGACCGCCGAAATCATCGCAATTCTCGAGGAGAAGCACGCGCGCCTTGCCACCCGATTGCTGGCCATAGAGATACGCCGCCGCAAGTCCGCTGATGCCAGCACCCACCACCACGAGGTCATAGGTCTCGCCCGTGGCTTCCGGCGCCCCGCCGGCGACGTTGTGCAGCTGACGGTCACGCAATGCGTGCAGAATATGGAGGGATGCCTCCGTCTGCCCGCGAAGGCCGGTGAGAGCTGGCGGATAGCCCGGCGTTCCGCCCTGCGCCTTGCCCGCCAACGCCAGAGTCGAAACCGCGCCAGCCGAGACCAGCATGCCGTCGAGGAATTCGCGCCGTGTGATCTTGCGGTCAAGGCCGAGATCACGGTCTGAGGAATCACTCATCCGGGTCAGGTCTGTGGCGAATTGAGCGCCTGCTTGATCATCTCGGCATGGCGGGCGAGGACCGTCATGTCTGCCATCTTGCCGGAATGCGGGCGTAGCGCCTCGCCGGCCTTGCACGGCACCACATGGATGTGAAGGTGGAAGATCGTCTGTCCCGCCGCTTCCTCATTGTACTGCTTGATCAGGACGCCGCCCGCGCCAAAGGCCTGCTGCACGGCGCGCGCGATGATCTGGACGGTTTCGTAGAGCGGTTTGAAAGTGGCAGGATCGGCATCGAGCAGATTGCGCGAGGCGGCGCGCGGGATCACCAGCACATGGCCGTCCGCCTGCGGCATGATATCCATGATGGCGAGCGTGTCTGAATCCTCATAGACCTTGATGGAGGGGATTTCGCCGCGCAGGATCTTGGCGAGGATATTGTTGGGATCATAAGCGGGCATCGGATCGCTCCATAGGCTCTCAAAAGTCGTCCTCGACAGCATTCCTGAACGGCGCGTGTTCGGCAAGAGCGCTCTGATCCTCGGCGACCGCCCGGCGCTCCTGATCGAGATAATCCGCCACCGCGCGCGAAAGGCCGGGATGGGCGAGGTAGTGCAGGCTGTAGGTGCTCTTCGGCAGATAGCCGCGGGCGAGCTTGTGCGGCCCCTGGGCGCCGGCCTCCACCCGCGCCAGCCGGTGCGCGATGGCGAAATCGATCGCCTGGTAGTAGCAGGCTTCGAAATGCAGGTTCTGATGATGCTCGAGGGCCCCCCAGTTGCGGCCATAGAGCGCATCCGACCCGATGAAGTTGAGGGCTCCGGCGATGATCCGGCCCGCATGCCTGGCGAAAACCAGGAGGATGCGGTCGGCCATGCTCTCGCCGATCAGCGAGAAGAAACGCCGGGTCAGATAGGGACTGCCCCATTTGCGCGAGCCCGTATCCATGTAGAAGGCGAAGAAGGCGTCCCAATGGGCCTCGGTGATGTCGCGCCCGGTGACCCATTGGCAGTCGATGCCCTGGGCACGGACCGCCTCGCGCTCCTTGCGGATGTTCTTGCGCTTGCGTGAGGAAAGGTCGGCGAGGAAGGCATCGAACGAGGCATAGTCCTTGTTGAACCAGTGAAATTGCGTATCGGTGCGCTTGAGCCAGGGTGCCTGACCGAGATCACGCCAGTCCTCTTCCGGCATGAAGGTGATGTGGATGGAGCTCGCATCCGTCTCGCCGGCGAGCTGGCGCAGGCCGGCGAGGAGGAGGGCGCGACGCTCAAGCGTCGACGCCATCAGCCTGGGTCCGCTCACTGGCGTGAAGGGCACTGCCACCTGCAGCTTCGGGTAGTAGCGCCCGCCGGCGCGCTGGAACGCCTCCGCCCAGGCGTGGTCGAAGACATATTCGCCCATGCTGTGGGATTTGAGATAAGCGGGCGCGATGCCCTGAACAGCGCCAGTTTCGTCCTTCAGCACCAGATGGCGGCCGAGCCAGCCGGTCTTGCGCGTGGCCGAATCCGATTTCTCAAGAGCCGAGAGAAATGCGTGAGATATGAATGGGTTATGCCCACTTCCTGAAGGGTTGGCGCAATTGTCCCAAGCCTTTGCCGGAACCTGCGCCATGCTGGAAATGATCTCGATCTTCATGCCCGGCTCAGGCACGGAAGCCCTCGAAGGTGATCTGATCGGAATAATGCCGGGCCAGGGCGGCATCCTCGGGACTGCGGATGGTCCAGCAGATCACAGGCCTTCCGGTTCCACGAAACTGCGTGACGGGCGGATAGGGTAGGTCGCGCCAGTGATAGGAGATGAAATCGGGATCGGTCGTCTCGATATGGGCGAAGTCCCGCAGCCTGACCCGCGCGCTGACCGGCAGGATGTCGTAGTCGGGATGGGTGACCCTGTCCGCCACGATCCCGCGCACCAGATCAGGCGCCAGCCGACGCACCAAGGCGATGACCTCGGGATCGAACGACATGAAGGCCAAAGGGCCATCATAACCTTTGACAACCTCGATGGCGCGGCGGGCAAGGGCCTCATTGCCGTCCCAGATGCTCTTGAGTTCGATCACCAGCGGCACCTTGCCCTGCACCTGCTCCAGAAGCTCTGCCAAAGTCTGGATGTGGTCACTCCCCGACCTGAAGGCGAGCGACCTGAGTTCGGAGGTCGACCGATCGGCGACCAAGCCTTTGGCGTCCATCAGCCGGTCCAGCGTCTCGTCATGAAAGACGACGGCCTCGCCATCGCGCGTGATCTGCAGATCGCATTCGATGGCGTAATCGGCGCCGAGCGCCGCCGCGAAGGCGCTCCGGGTGTTCTCGATGAGTCCATTCCTCGCGTCATGAAGCCCGCGATGAGCGATCGGCCGGGCGGTCAGCCAGCCCACGTGGCGCGAGGCGGGAGACCAGCGCATGGTGTTACTCGATCTCGGCTATCGCCTCGACTTCGACAGCGACGCTGAGCGGCAGAGAGCCCGAACCGACCGCCGAACGCGCATGTTTGCCCTTGTCGCCGAAAATCTCGACCATCAGATCGGACGCGCCATTGATGACTTTCGGGTGATCGGCGAAATCCGGCGTGCCGTTGACGAAACCGACTAGCTTCACGATGCGCTTGACGCGGTCGAGATTGCCGCCACAGGCATCCTTGAGCTGCGCCACGATGTTGATGGCGCACAGTCTCGCCGCCCTGGCGCCGTCCTCGACGCTGAAGTCCTTGCCGACCTTGCCCTGATACTCGATCTTGCCGTCCTTGAGCGTGACTTGCCCGGCGGTATAGACGAGGTTCCCGGTCCTGACCCAGCCGACATAATTGGCGACGGGCTTGGCCGGCGTCGGCAGGGTTATCCCGAGTTCGGCGAGTTTCTTGTCGATCTGGCTCATGCGAAGTCTCCGTTGGTATTCAGGTCAAGAGATCGGCCGGCTTGCGGCCGGCAAAGAAGGCATCGAGATTATCGGCGGCGCGCATGCCCATGGCGATGCGCGTATCGCGGGTGGCGCTGCCGAGATGGGGCAGTAGGAACACATTGTCGAGTATGCGGTAGCGCGGATCGATCCTGGGCTCGTTGCGGAACACATCGAGGCCGGCGGCGGCGAGCCTGCCTGACTCGAGCGCCGCGATCAGGGCGTCGTCATCGACGATGTCGCCGCGCGCCGAATTGACGATGATGGCGCCTTTCGGCAGTTTCGCGATCAGTTTCTCGTTCACCAGTCCGCGCGTTTCCGGCGTCGAGGCGCAGTTGATCGACAGGAAATCGCAGAAGGGCAGCATGTCGTCGAGATCGCCGTGGTAGCGCGCGCCCTGCGTGAGCTCGCCCGCCACCGGACGCCGGTTGTGATAGTGGAGCTCCATGTCGAAGGCCTTCGCCCGCCTGGCGACGGCCTGGCCGATGCGGCCCATGCCCAGGATACCGAGCCGGCGTCCGGTCACGTCGTGGCCGAGAGGTTCGGTCGGCGACCA
>CAZICN010000216.1:5482-7487 GCA_964537655.1 uncultured Aestuariivirga sp. | reverse complement strand
CCGCCCTCGCCCGCGAGATCGCCGACACCGATGCCGGCTGGACCAGGAGTCGCGGTCATGGCTGATGCTCTGTTCCAGGTCGCGAGCCTCAATCTCTCCTTGCCCGACATGGCGCGCAAACCGCTCCTGGGTGCGGCACCACGCATCGATATCCTCAAGGGTCTCAGTTTCGCCGTCCCGGAAGGCGCCATCACCGGCATTGTCGGAGAATCGGGCTCGGGCAAGACTTCGCTCGGCCGGACCCTGATCCGTCTCCTGAAGCCGGACAGCGGGCGCATCGTCTTCGCCGGGCGCGACATAGCCGGTCTCGATGAGGATGCGCTACGGCCCTTGCGCCGCGATCTCCAGATCATCTTCCAGGATCCTTTCTCCTCGCTCAACCCGCGCAAGACGGTCGGCGCCATCATTGCCTCGCCACTGCTGCTTCATGGGGTCGCGAAGGACGCAAGCGAGGCGCGCAAGCTCGCCAGTGCCGCTCTTTCGCAGGTCGGCCTGCCTGAGAATTTCGCGGCGCGTTATCCGCATGAATTGTCGGGCGGCCAGCGCCAGCGGGTCGGCATAGCCCGCGCCGTCGCGCTGAAGCCCCGCTTCATCCTGGCGGACGAGATCGTCTCCGGCCTCGACGTATCGAGCCAGGCGCAGATCCTCGATCTGCTCATGGCCCTGCGCCGGCAGATGAACTTCACCATGGCGTTCATCAGCCATGACCTCTCGGTGGTGCGGCGGCTCTGCGACCGGGTGATCGTCATGCGCAAGGGCGAGATCGTCGAGGACGCCGACACCGTGTCGCTGTTCGAAAGACCACGGCACGCCTATACAAAACTGCTGCGCGATTGCATTCCCCTGCCGGAGGTCAGCGATGGCTGGCTTAAGGAGATTTGATCATGGATGCCTATATTGTCGATTACATCCGCACGCCGGTCGGCCGTTATGGCGGCGTGCTGTCATCGGTGCGCACCGACGATCTCGCCGCAGTGCCCATCCGCGCGCTCCTGAGGCGCCAAGCGGCAATCGCCGCTGCGGCGATCGATGAAGTGGTCCTGGGCTGCGCCAACCAGGCGGGCGAGGACAACCGCAATGTGGCGCGCATGGCGGCCCTGCTGGCGGGCCTGCCGGAAACCGTGCCGGGACTGACGGTCAACCGGTTGTGCGCGTCGGGCCTCGATGCGGTGATCGCGGCGGCACGGCAGATCAAGGCGGGCGAAGCCGATCTCGTGATCGCGGGCGGCGTCGAATCCATGTCGAGGGCGCCCTTCGTGATGCCCAAAGCGGAGACGGCCTTCGCGCGCAGTCCCGAAATCTACGACACGACGATCGGCTGGCGCTTCGTCAACCCGCTGATGAAGGCGCAATATGGCATCGAGTCCATGCCGGAGACGGCGGAGAATGTCGCGGCCGAGCACCAGGTCTCGCGCGCCGATCAGGATGCCTATGCCGCCCAGAGCCAGGCGCGCGCCGTCAGGGCGCAGGAGAGCGGCCGCCTTGCCGAGGAGATCGTCGCCGTCCCGGTCCCGCAGGGAAAAGGCGACGCCCTGTCGATTTCCGCCGATGAACATCCCCGCGCCGGCACCACGGTCGAGAAACTGGCGAAACTGCCGACACCTTTCCGCAAAGAGGGCACGGTGACGGCCGGCAATTCCTCGGGCGTCAATGATGGCGCCGCCGCCCTGCTCGTCGCCTCGCGGAAGGCGGTCGAGAAATATGGCCTGAAGCCTTTGGCGCGCATCATCGGCGCGGCGAGCGCCGGCGTGGCGCCGCGCATCATGGGCATGGGCCCGGTGCCGGCCGTGACCAGGCTCATCGAACGTCACAGCCTCAAGCTCGCCGATTTCGACGTGATCGAGCTCAACGAGGCCTTCGCGTCCCAGGTTCTCGCGGTGACGCGTACACTCGGCATCGAGGCGCGTGATGAGCGGTTCAATCCCAATGGCGGCGCCATCGCGCTCGGCCACCCGCTCGGCGCCTCGGGCGCCCGCATCGCCGGGACCGCCGCGCTCGAGCTCAA
>CAZICN010000216.1:0-5382 GCA_964537655.1 uncultured Aestuariivirga sp. | reverse complement strand
CCCATCAGCCAGGAGAGGATATGGAAGGTCATTCCCGTCCTGATCTCGAGGTCGGAATCATGGCGCAGTCCGGTCACCGAATTGCCCCCGGTCCAGGACGGCGGCTGGCCGATGCCGACGCAATAGCCGCAATGATGACGCCGGTAATGCGCGAGGCCGGCGTCATCGACCACCTCTTGCCAGGCCGCATAGACCGACTTCGCCCTGGCGCCCGGCCTGATCGCCGTGACGACCGCATCGAAAGCCTGCCGCACGATGGCGGCGATCCGCGCATCGTCCTCGCGCATCGCGCCGATATGGACAAGACGGCCGAGCGGCGCGTGATAGCGCGACACGCAGCCTGACAATTCGAGAAAAACCGGTTCGCCTCTCCTGTAACACCCGTTCCCCCAGGTCGCGTGTTCTTCGCCCAGCCGGCTGCCGGGACGGATGAAGGGACCGAAACCCGGTGGATGACCGCCGGCCTGGGTCATCGCCGCGAGACAGGCGGCCGCCACGCCGCGTTCCTCCGCTCCATCGGAGATGGCGGCAATCGCCGCCTCCGCCGCTTTGTCGCTGATCGCCGCCGCCTGGCGCATCAATGTCTGTTCTTCGGTGCTCTTGACCAGCCGCAGCCGGTCGGCGACGCCCGAAACATCGGTCCATCTGGCGTCCACCTGGCTTTGCAGCTGCGTGGCGAGGCCGAAGCTCAGGCCGGATGTCCAGGCTTCCAGGCCGATGCGCTGGCCGGCAAGCCTGATCTCCCTGAGCACCCGCGCCGCCATGTCGGCCGCGGTCTCGCTGTCGGGATGGCCGCGGAATTGTGCGCATCGGACCTGTTTTTCGACCGAGACGCGCTCCATGGCGCGGGTGATGAGGATGGGTTCGCCCGCGACCGGCAGGATCAGGAGATGCGGCGCGAAATAACCCCAGTGATCGAGGCCGGTCAGATAGAACACATTCTCGGGGCTTGCGAAGATCGCCGCATCGAGCTCCAGGCGCTGAAGCTCCGCCCGCATACGTGTGAGGCGCTGGTCGATTTCACCGGCGCTGAACGGATTGGCGTGCATGTCAGTCGATGACGATCAGCTCGCGCGCTACATCGCACAGCCGCTCGCCGCCCCTGTCGGTGACCACGAAGGATTCCGAAATGGCGACGCCGAAATCCTCGAGCCACACGCCGGACTGGATATGAAAGCACATGCCGGCCTGAAGCTCCGTCTCATCGCCGGGCCTCAGGCTGACCGTGCGCTCGCCCCAATCGGGCGGATAGGCGAGGCCGATCGAATAGCCGACCCGGCTTTCCTTCTTGAGCCCGTGCCCGCGGAGCACCGCCTGCCAGGCCGCCTCGACATCCGCCGCGCTGTTGCCGGACCTTGCCTTGGCGAGACCCGCATCGACGCCTTCGACCACTGCCTTGGCGACATCATGGATCGCCGGCGGCGCCTTGCCGAGATGCATGGTGCGCGTCAGCGGCGCGTGATAGCGCCGCCTCGCACCGGCGATCTCGAGCATGACAAGCCCGCTTTTCGGCAAGGGATCGTCGGTCCAGGTGAGATGCGGCGTGCTGGTGCCTTCGCCCACCGGCATCAGCGGGCAGATGGCGGCATAGTCGCCACCCGCGCCGCCGACGCCCATCGTCTGTGCATGATAGATCTCGGCGATCACATGATATTGCGGCACGCCGGGTTTCATCCTGGCGATGGCGCGGTTCATCGCATGGCTGCAGATGCGTCCCGCCTCGCGCATCAGGACGAGTTCGGCCTCCGACTTGACGAGCCGCGCCCAGTTGACGAGATCGCCATTGTTGCCGAACGCCGCATCGGGCAGACCCCTGGTCAGATGGGCATGGCAGCGCGCCGTATAATAATGCGCGTCCATCTCGACCCCGATGCGGGCACGGCCCCAGCCGCGGACGCGGATGAGCTCGGCGAGTTCGTCATAGGGATGGCCGACCGGATGCTGGATCAGCCGCTCCGAGAAGGGAACGATGTTGCGGCCGGGAAGATAAGTGGTGAGATGGGCGCTCTTGGCATCCTGGGCGCGGCCGAACCAGACGGGCGTTTCTTCGTCGCGATGCACCAGCACGCATTGCGGCACATAGAAGGACCAGCCGTCGAAGCCGGTCAGCCAGGCCATGTTGGCCGGGTCCTGGCAGACGATCAGGTCGAAGCCGGCTTTGTCCATGCGGGCTTTGGCCTGCGAAAGCCTGTGCGCATATTCCTCGGTCGAAAACGGGATCGCCAATTTTTCCTCTCAGGCTTTGATCATTGTGCCGACACCGGCCTTTTGCGCGGCGGCATAGGCATGGGATGCGATGGCGGTGTCCTGCGCGCCGGTGCCGGTGAGATCGCAAAGGGTGATGGCGCTCTCGGAGGATCGCCCCGGATGGAGACCGGCGACGATGCTGCCGAGCTCGGGCGGCGCGGCGCTCACCATCAGCCCGGCGCTGTGCGCGGCGCGCAATTCGCCGAGCGCCGCCGCCTGGGTGGCCCGATCGCAGCAATAGAGATCGGCGAGCATGAGGGCGCGCGGGTCGATTTCGTTCTTGCCGACCTGGTCGGACCCCATGGCGGTGATGTGGAGGCCGGCATGCAGCCACTCGGCCCGCAGGATCGGCTTGCGCGCCGACGTGGTGGTGACGACGAGCTGCGCCTCGCGCACCGCTTGTCCCGCATCCGTCACCGCCTGTGTTCTGATCTTCAGCGCCCGGGCGATATCCGCCGCGCAGGCCTCGGCGCGGCCGCGGTCACGCCCCCAGACCAGCACCTGACTGAACGGTCTCACCTGGTGCGCGGCGATGATCTGCAGCCGCGCCTGCGCGCCGGTGCCCAGCACCGCGGCGGTCTCGACTTTCTTCGGCGCCAGATATTTGGCGGCGACCGCGCCCGCGGCGGCGGTGCGGATATCGGTCAGATAGCCATTGTCGAGAAGCAGCGCGGTGACGAGTCCGGTCCTGGCCGAAAACAGGATCATCAGGCCGTTGAGGCTCGGCAGGCCGAGCTTCGGATTGTCGAAGAAACCGGGGCTCACCTTGATGGCGAAATTGTCGAAGCCTGGAAGATAGGCCGTCTTCACATCGACCTCGCCATGCGCCTGTTCGATCTCCATCGACAGGATCGGCGGCATGATGACTTTTCCGGAGGCGAGCAGCCGGAAGGCTTCCTCGACGACGGCGAGAACGTCGGGCCCGAGCGTCACCGAGCGGCGCAGATCGGCTTCGGTGAGAAGGACGATATCGGCCATGGTCTAACCTTTCACCATCCGGTCGCCCACTTGCACCGGATCGCCGCGCGCGATCGCGAGGATCTGGTCGGGATCGGCATTCTGTCCGGAGATGATCATCGCGACCGGCCCATCGAGGCTCAGCTTGCCGGCAAGCAAAGCGGCGATGCCGACCGCGCCGCCGCCCTCGGCGATGAGGCGCTCCTCACGGAACAACGCCCGCATGCCGCGATAGATCTCTTCCTCGCTCACCAGCACCGTTTCATCGACCAGGCGGCGGCAGAGATCGAAAGTCCATTGATTGGAGAGATTGATGCCGCCGCCCAGCGTGTCGGCGAGCGAGGGTGCTTCGTCGACGACGACCGGGCGGCCGGCCTTGAGGCTTTCATGCATGGCGGCACCCCTTTCCATGCTGACGCCGATGACGCGGATCGCGGGCTTGATCGCCTTGGCGGCGACGGCGACGCCGCTGATGAGGCCGCCGCCCGAAAGCGGCACCACGATCTGGTCGAGGTCGGGCCGTTCGGCCAGGAGCTCGAGCGCGATCGTCGCCTGGCCGAGGATCACGTCGCGATGATCGAAGGGCGAGATGTCGGTCAGGCCTTGTTCCTCGGCCAGCCGGTCGGCCGCTTCCTGCGCCTCGTCCTGGCTGGCGCCGCAGCGCCTGATCGTGGCGCCGAGGGCCGCGATCGCATCGACCTTGGCCTTGGGCACGAGGCTCGACACGCAGATGGTGGCGGGAATGCCAAGACGGCGCGCCGCATAGGCGATGCCCTTGCCGTGATTGCCGGTCGAGCAGCAGACGACGCCGCGCCGCCGCTTTTCCGCATCGAGGCGCAGCAGGGCATGTGCGGCCCCTCTGATCTTGAACGCGCCGATCGGCTGCAAGGTCTCGAGCTTGAGGAGAATGGGATGACCGGCCTGGCCTGAGAAGCTCGGCGCCTCGACCAGCGGCGTCACCCGGGCAAGCCCCGCGATCAGGCGCTGGGCAGCCGTCACATCGGCAAGGGAGAACCCCATCAGACCCTCAAATGTGCACAACAAGGCTAAAAATAGCCTGTTGCGCCGCTAGGAACTGCGATTTTCGATTAAATTACATCTTCTCTTGCAGGATGTCCAGATAAGATGTATACAACAAAGGTGCCCGGCGCGGACAGGCCGACGCCTGCCCAGAAAGACCGGGGCTGAAATTGCGATGTTTCAGGGAGAAACGCATGTCCAAGATGATCTTCACCCGCCGCCATCTGCTGCACAGGACGGCGAGCCTCGCCGTCACCGCCTCGACACTCTCGTTCACCGCCCCGGCCTTTGCCGAAACCACGCTCGAACGCGCCAAGGCGCAGGGCTTCATCCGCATCGGCTTTGCCAATGAGGCGCCCTTCGGCTATGCCACACCCGACGGCAAGCTCACCGGTGAAGCGCCGGAAGTTGCCAGGGCCGTGCTCGCCAAGATGGGCATCGCGCAGGTCGACGGCGTTCTCACCGAATTCGGCTCGTTGATCCCGGGCCTCAAGGCCGGGCGCTTCGACATCATCGCCGCCGGCATGTTCATCAACCCGAAGCGCTGCAACGAGATCGCCTTCTCGGAACCCTCCTACGGCATCGGCCAGGCGATGCTGGTGAAGAAAGGCAATCCGAAGGCCATCAAGGATTATTCGACCTTCAAGGACAACAGCGCCTTGAAGCTCGCCGTCATGGCGGGCGCCGTCGAGGTCGGCTATGCCAAGGAAGCGGGCGTCGGCCAGGACCAGCTCGTGATCCTGCCCGACCAATCGAGCCTCGTCGCCGCGGTGCAGTCCGATCGCGCCGATGGCGCGGCGCTGACCGCGCTCTCGGTCGCCGATATGGCCAAGAAGGGCGAAGGCGTTGAATCGACGACGCCCTTCGGCGAGGTCGCCGGCAAATCGGTCAAGGGCCATGGCGGCTTTGGCTTCCGCAAGGAAGACACCGATCTCTATGAGGCGTTCAACAAGGAGCTCAAGGCATTCCTCGGCACACCGGAACATCTGGCGCTCGTCACGCCGATCGGCTTCGGCAAGGATTATCTGCCGAACAAGACGATGGAACAGCTCTGCAAGGGTGAATAGTCTTTGGGCCAGAGCGCTTCCCGCCAAAGGCCTGCCCCGGACCCGATCCTGGGTTGCTCGACTTTGGCGATAAGGAAGCGCTCCAGAATAT
>CAZICN010000215.1:0-7493 GCA_964537655.1 uncultured Aestuariivirga sp. | reverse complement strand
AGGGCGTCGCCAGCGTGTTGTCGACGATGAGTGGCACGCCCGCCTTTTGCGCAATCTTGGCGATGGCCGCGATATCGGTGATGAGGCCGCCCGGATTGGCGATCGATTCGATGAAAATCGCCTTGGTCTTGGGCGACAGGGCCTTCTCGATCGAGGCAAGGTTCTCGGCATCGGCCCACACCACATGCCAGCCGAAGGATTTGAACGAATGCGCGAACTGGTTGATCGAGCCGCCATAGAGCTGACGCACCGCGACGAACTCGTCGCCGGGCTGCATCAGGGCGTGAAAAATGAGCATTTGCGCGGCATGGCCGGAGGCGACCGCGAGGGCCGCCGTGCCGCCCTCGAGGGCGGCGACCTTGGATTCGAGCACCGCCTGCGTCGGATTCATGATGCGCGTATAGATGTTGCCGAAGGCCCTGAGGGCGAACAGGTCGGCGGCGTGCTTGACGTCTTCGAACACATAGGCCGTCGTCTGGTAGATCGGCGTGGCGCGCGCCCCGGTCGCCGGATCGGGCTGCGCCCCTGCATGAATGGCAAGAGTGTCAAAGCCCGGTATCTTGTCGGTCATCATGGTCTCCTGTGAAGCATCCCCCGCGCGGCAACTAGTGTGGTGGTTCAGAAATTCCCTCCGGTATTGCGGTCAGGATTTGAGGGAATTTCTGAACCAAAACCACACTGGAATCTTGGATTTTCTAGTGTCCTTTCGAATCCGAAACTCGCTCGGAGGGCATGGTGAGATGAGGCGAACTTCGGATTCGGGACACTAGCCTAAGGGCGCGGAGCTCACAACTTCACTCATTACCCCGAATTAACTGGTGAGCCCGGGTGAACGGGAATAGCGTTTCATCATCCGGTTGAACAATCGGACGTCCTAAAAGAGGTGATCGTAAGACACGGGCGGCGCCCAAAACCGCCTGAAAGACAGTGGCCCCTGACAGAAGGCCATCAGCATCGGATTATGCGATAGGTCAGCCCGCTTTCCACCGCCCCGGCGCCTGTCGCGAACACCTTCAACCAACATCATCATTGGAGAACTTCCATGAGAACTCATCTTCTCATCGCGGCCGCGCTTGCGCTTGCGACTACCGTCACGTCCGCGAACGCCCTCACCGTGGTCAATGCCGACAAGACCAGCCACGCCGTCATGGTGACGCCGCAGGGCGGCAAGGCCCACAAGTTCATCATCAAGGCGAGCCATACGGCCAGATACAATTGCGCCAAGGGCTGCGAGCTGAGGCTCGGCGCCGAAAAGGTGCATTACAGTTCCAAGATCCAGAAGATCTGGATCAAGGGCGGCAAGTTCGTCTCGGCCTGACGCAACCTCGTTACACAGCTCGGAAGGAGTTTGACCCATGAATATTCGTATCCTCGCTATGGCCGGCCTCGCTCTGGCCGCTTCGATCTCATCGGCGAGCGCCTTGACGGTGACCAACACCGACAAGACCAGCCACACCTTCATGCTGACGCCTCAGGGCGGCAAGGCCGAGAAGGTCGTGCTGAAATCCAATGCCACCGGCACCTATGACTGCAGCAAGGGCTGCGAGGTGCGCATGGGGGCGCTCAAGGCCCAGTATGATGCGAGCGTCCAGAAGCTCTCGATCAAGGACGGCAAATTCGTGAAGCTCTGATGCTTCGACTTTCTCCGGCCGGGGTTCCTCCCGCCCCGCCCCGGCCGGGGAGAAGGCCTTCTATTTTTGCGGCCCTTTTGGCAGGCGCGCGGATCCCTTCAGCACATCGGTCCAGTCGTCGTGGCGCTGCCGTGAAGAACCTGTCCCATTATGCCTCCCTTGATTCGGGCGACAATGGCGCGCCATCAAAGCCTGGGATCAAACACCTAGCGCTTGACGCCGAGGCCCAGTCCTAGACTCTGCACCTTCCCGCTCTCATGCAGGCGCTGGCGGCGCGACGAGATCAGGCCGGTATTGCCGCCGATCCAGCTCCATTCGCCCGACAGCTTGCCATACTCCATCTTCGGGCAGCGATTCATCACGACCTTGATGCCGGCCGCTTCGGCGCGCGCAGCGGCCGCATCATTGCGCACCATGAGTTGCATCCAGATCACCTTGGGCAGCGGCGTCAGATCGAGCGCCTCGTCGGTGATGGCGGCCGCGGCGGCCGAGTTGCGGAAGATGTCGACCATGTCGATGGCGTGCGGGATGTCCTTGAGCGTCGCATGGACCTTCCGTCCGAGTATCTCCTTGCCGGCGAGCAGGGGATTGACCGGCGTCACGTCATATCCCTTGTCGAACAGATATTTCAGCACGAAGTAGGACGGCCGCACATCGTTGTCGGAAGCGCCGACGAGAGCGATGGTCTTGACGCTGCGCAGGATGTCGCGGATGTAATCCGTCGGGTAGGTGTCGTGATCCATGATGTAAGCTCAGCGATCTTCCCAGTAAGGCGGCCGTTTGTCCACGAAGGCGCCGATGCCTTCCCGGGCGTCCTGGATCAGGAGATTCTCGACCATCACCCGGGCGGTGTAGTCATAGGCATCGGCGAGCGGCATGTCGACCTGGCGATAGAAAGCTTCCTTGCCGATCCTGGTCACCGCCCTCGACTTGCCGGCGATCTTCTCCGCCAGCTCATCGACGCTCGAGCGCAGGAGCTGGGTGGCAACGACCCGGTTGACGAGGCCGATGCGTTCGGCCTGGGCGGCGTCGATCATGTCGCCGGTCAGGAGCATCTCCATGGCGTGCTTGCGCGTCACGTTGCGCGACAGGGCGACCATTGGCGTCGAGCAGAACAGGCCGATATTGACGCCGGGTGTCGAGAAGCGCGCCTGCTCGGAGGCAATGGCAAGGTCGCAGCTCGCGACGAGTTGGCAGCCGGCAGCACTCGCCACCGCCTGGACCTCGGCGATCACCGGCTTGGGATGATGCACGATGGCCTGCATCAGGGCGGAGCAATGCGCCATCAAACGCGAGAAATAGGCCTTGCCGGCATCCGCGTCGGCGCGGTGGGCGGTGATCTCCTTGAGATTATGGCCGGCGCAGAAGGCAGGACCTTCGGCCGCGATGACGATGACGCGCGCCTCATCGTCACGCCGCGCGTCATCGAGCGCAACGGTCAGGCCGGCGATCATCGCATCGCTGAGGCTGTTGCGCGTCTCGGGGTCGCTGAGCGTCAGCCGGACGATGCCCCGATTGTGCTCACGCTTGAGGAGGTCGGTCATTCGCCTTCTTCGGCGAGAAGCTTGAGCTTCTCGGCATAGGCCGGATCGTCGATCATGGCCTGCACGACCTTCTTGTTGTTCTCAGACGGGATCATGGCCTTGAGGCCCTTGATCATCCGGTCCTTCATGTCCTGGGCGAGCTGCGTGTCCTTTTCGATCTCGGCGATCTGGGCGGCAAGGTCGTCGGCGAGGTTGTCGGTGATGGCCGAATAGGCGAAGCTCACGCTGCTCACGGCGACGTTCCACTCATCGACATTGGCGAAGCCCGCCGTCTTGATGTCGGCCTCGAATCTCTTGCCTTCCTCGGTCTGGTCGACAAAATCCTGCCAGCTCTCATAGTTTTCGAGATTGGCGTCCTTGTACTTGTCGCGCACCAAGGCAAGGGCATCGATCGAACGCCTGGCGATGTCGTCGGTGAGCTCGATGATGGTGACATCGGGAATTTCGCCGAAGCTCAGATCGTCGGGAGAGGTATCTTCCGTGTCGCTTTCCTCGCCCGCCTGGGGCGGGGGCTGGGTCAGGTCCTCGCCGTCTTCGCTGGCGGGGGGCTGCTCGCCGGCGGCCGGCGGCTGCGGGCTGGGTTGTTCTCCGATTTCGTCACTTTGCGGCAGCTGGGTCTGGTCCTTGGGCGTCGTCTGCGCCAAAACGGGGCACGCGGCCAGAAACCCGGCACAGACCAAGACTGCTGCAAAACGAACCATAGACGCCCTCTGACGTGTGAACCTTATGAAATACAAGCAGTTACGAAAAGGGGTCGCGCATGAGAACCTGAAACTGTGGCAGCAAAACAACACTTTCAGGTATTATAATACCACACAAAGAATCTGCCCGGAATATCTGGTTTTTCTTGACCAAGGCTTAGCACACCTATATGTCCGGCGCATCTGAACAAGCGTTGGAACACTCAAATGAAGACCTATTCGGCGAAAGCCAAGGAAATCGAGAAAAAGTGGGTGCTCATCGATGCGAACGGGCTGATTGTCGGGCGCCTCGCCACGATCATCGCCAACCGTTTGCGCGGCAAGCACAAGCCCACTTTCACCCCCCATATGGACTGCGGCGACAACATTATCGTCATCAATGCCGAGAAGGTCGTGCTCACCGGCAACAAGCGCAAGGACAAGACCTATTACTGGCACACCGGGTTCCCCGGCGGCATCAAGGAACGCAAGGCCGAGAAGATCCTCGACGGCAAGTTCCCCGACCGCGTCCTCGAGTCGGCCGTGAAGCGCATGCTTCCTGGTGGCCCGCTCAAGCGCCAGCAGATGTCGAACCTGCGCATCTACAAGGGCGAAGCCCATCCGCATGAGGCCCAGAGCCCGGAAAAGCTCGATATCGCTTCGCTCAACCCCAAGAACACGCTGAGAGGCTGAGACCATGGCTGAACAGACAACTCTTTCCAATCTCGGCGAGGCGCTCGGCAGCGCCGCTGTCCAGGCCCAGGCCGCTCAGGCGCCGGCCAAGCCCAAGCTCGACGCCAAGGGCCGCGCCTATGCCACCGGCCGCCGCAAGGACGCCATTGCTCGCGTCTGGGTCAAGCGTGGCGCCGGCAAGATCACCGTCAATGGCAAGGCTATCAACATCTACTTCGCCCGCCCGGTGCTGCAGATGCTGGTTCAGCAGCCGATGGTTACCGCGCTTCGCCGCGACCAGGTGGATGTCGACTGCACCGTCGTGGGTGGCGGCCTCTCCGGTCAGGCCGGCGCCGTGCGCCATGGTCTTGCCCGGGCGCTGACCAATTTCGAGCCGGAGCTGCGCTCGATCCTCAAGAAGAACGGCTTCCTCACCCGTGACCCGCGCGCCGTCGAGCGCACTAAGTACGGCCGCGCCAAGGCCCGCCGTTCGTTCCAGTTCTCGAAGCGCTAAGCGCTCCCGGAAACTCCGGACTGCAACGAAAAGGGATGGTGGAAGCACCATCCCTTTTTCATTCCCGGTCCCTTGCGGTTCAAGCACCTTCCTCGACGAAAACCTCGGCGCGCTTCTTCTTGATGGCGGGCAGGAAGACGATGATGAGGACGGCTGCCGCCAGCGCCAGCAGGCCGGCGCTGATCGGCCGGGTGACGAAGGTCGTCGGATCGCCCTTGGACAGGATCATGGCGCGGCGCAGATTCTCTTCCAACAACGGGCCCAGCACGAAGCCGAGCAGGAGAGGTGCGGGCTCGCAGCGCAATTTCATCAGCGCATAGCCGAGGATGCCGAAGAAGGCGACCAGATAGAGGTCGTAGACATTGGAGTTCACGCTATAGATGCCGATCGAGCAGAAGGCCATGATGATCGGAAAGAGGATATAATAGGGCACCGTCAGGAGCTTCACCCACAGGCCGATCAGCGGCAGGTTGAGGATGATGAGCAGGAGATTGCCGATCCACATCGAGGCGATGATGCCCCAGAAGAGGGCCGGCTGCTCGCTCGCGACATTGGGACCTGGCACGATGCCCTGAATGATCATGGCGCCGCTCATCAGCGCCATCACCGGATTGGTGGGCAGGCCCAATGTCAACATCGGAATGAAGGAAGTCTGCGCTCCGGCATTGTTGGCGGATTCGGGTCCGGCCACGCCTTCGATGGCGCCCTTGCCGAATTCCTCCGGATGGCCGGAAACGCGCTTCTCAACAGTATAGGAAGCAAAGGCCGCGAGAATGGCGCCGGCGCCGGGCAGGATGCCGAGCACCGAGCCGAGCGCGGTGCCGCGCAGGATGGGCGCCGTCATGCGGCGGAAATCCTCGCGCGTCGGCAGGAGCCCGTGCACTTTCTTGATCATCACCGAGCGCGCATGTTCGTTTTCGAGGTTGCGCAGGATCTCGGCGATGCCGAAAACGCCAACGGCCACAGCCACGAAATTGAGCCCATCGGCATATTCCCTGATGCCCAGAATGAAACGCGGCGCGCCGCTGATGACATCCGTGCCGACCAGACCGAGCAAAAGCCCGAGCACGACCATGCCGAGCGCCTTGATCACCGAGCCATGCGCCAGCACGACCGCCGAGACGAGGCCGACGATCATCAGGGATACATATTCGGCGGCACCGAACTTGAGGGCGATCACGGTCAAAGGCGGTGCGAAGAGCGCGATAAGAAAGGTCGCCACTGTGCCCGCAAAAAAGGAGCCGATAGCGGCGGTGGCGAGTGCAGCCCCGGCGCGTCCGTTGCGCGCCATCTGATAGCCGTCGACCGCGGTGACCGCCGAGGAGGATTCGCCCGGCATGTTGATCAGGATCGCGGTGGTCGAGCCGCCATACTGGGCGCCGTAATAGACGCCGGCCAGCATGATGAGAGCCGCGACCGGATCGCCGATCTGGAAGGTGATCGGCAGCAGCATGGCGATGGTGGCGGTGGCGCCAATGCCGGGCAGCACGCCGATCAAGGTGCCGAGCAGAACGCCGATCAGGCAGAAGAACAGGTTCCACAGGGTCGAGGCGGTGCTGAAGCCAAGGATCAGATTGTCGATGAGGTCCATTTTCGTGCCTCCTAGATCACGACCAGATCAGGTCGTTACGACCTGACCTGATAAACGTGATCGAATTTCTAATGTTAGCGCGTGATCGGACGGAAAACCGGTGTCCACTTTTCCTGATCACGCGCTAGAAACCGAGCCAGGGACCAAAGGGGCGGAAGGGCAGGCCGAGCCCTTTGCTGAAGACGAGATAGGAGAACAGCGTGACCCCCGCCGACAGGATGAGGGCGGTAACGGGCTTCATGCGCATGCTGGCGAAGGAGGCGATGAGGGCCGTTATGAAGATGGCGGGCAGGAAGCCCAGGCCGCGGACCGTGAGCCCGAAGAAGATGGGAGCCGGCAGGATCAGAAGCATGCCGCGCCAGGCGAGGGGACCGATCGGCTCGCTTCCCGCGCGTGTCGCCTGGACGAGCACGATGATGCCGAGAAGCAGCAAGATGCCGGCGAGCAGCAATGGAAAATAGCCGGGGCCCATGCGCAGGGCCGTGCCCATGTCCATGATCCAGGACTGGTAGGCGAAGAACAGGCCGAGCGCGATGAAGAGCGCGCCGCACAGGCCGTTGGTGGTGTCGATGCGAATGGATTTCATGGCGTCGTCCCTCACGCTTGATTGCCAAAGGATCAAGAAAAAGGGGCGCCTATGGGCACCCCTTTCGTTCGTTCAGTGCTTAGTCGGCATACTGGCCGGCGGCTTCGATCACCGGCTTCCAGCGCGCGATCTCGCTTTCGAGCTTCGCCTTGAGCGCGGCAGGGGTCGCCTCGGCCTC
Organism: uncultured Aestuariivirga sp.; assembly: GCA_964537655.1. Taxonomy (GTDB): domain Bacteria; phylum Pseudomonadota; class Alphaproteobacteria; order Rhizobiales; family Aestuariivirgaceae; genus Taklimakanibacter. The sequence goes on along the minus strand of CAZICN010000215.1, from coordinate 97 downwards.
GGTCGAGGGTGCGGTGCCGAGCTCGGCAAAACGAGCAACGACATTGGCATCCTTGAGCGCCAGCTGCAGCGATTTCGACAGGCGCTCTGTCACCTCC
>CAZICN010000214.1:0-7502 GCA_964537655.1 uncultured Aestuariivirga sp. | reverse complement strand
ATGGGCGATGCGGAGCGCAAACCACGTCGGAACGCCCTGTGCCGGCGCCATCGCCTTGATCAGCGAAATGACGTTGCCCTGCGATGCGTTGCTGGTGGGAACGGCGAGCGCGGCGGCGCTGCGGTGTGTCCTGCCGAGGCTCCGCGGCTTACTTACACCGTAAGCCACATGCACGCGCTTGCGGGTGTGAGTGGACGCGACCCGAACCGTGTGCGTTCGGCTGCGGTGAACGGACGTCCGATGTACGGGAGCACGATGAACGGCAGCGGACCGCGTCGTGTAGGATGTCTTGGTCACGGTGCCGTAGCAATGGCTGGCGCCCTTGCAAGCCGCTTCAGCAGGTATAACCGAAATACCGCCGAGTACAGCGGCTGCCAGAATTCCTGCAATCAGTCGTTTCTTCATTTCGTGCCTTTCGTTATACACAAACAACAGCGGGATGATCTGGCCTTGAAAGCCGATCATCTTCCCCGGACTGCCGCCCCTTGTGGGAAGGCCCCCCGTAAATCTGCCAAATGTGGTCACAAGGCGGCAGAAATATTGCATTGCACCATCCGCCGGGAACCGTGGCCGATCCGCCACAGGGGACTAGGCGGCCTCATCAACGCGCGTTACAAGGTTTCCTCATGAAATTCCTCGACCAGGCAAAGGTTTATGTGCGCTCCGGCGACGGCGGCGCAGGCTCCGTCTCGTTCCGGCGCGAAAAATTCATCGAAATGGGCGGGCCAGACGGCGGCGACGGCGGCAAGGGTGGCGACATCTGGATCGAGGCCGTCGACGGCCTCAACACGCTGATCGACTATCGCTACCAGCAGCATTTCAAGGCGACGACCGGCGGCCATGGCATGGGCCGCGACCGCGCCGGCGCCAATTCCGCCGACATCGTTCTCAAGGTTCCCGCCGGCACACAGGTCTTCGAAGAGGACAATGAAACGCTGGTCGGCGATCTCGCCACGATCGGCGACCGCATGCGGCTGGCGCGCGGCGGCAATGGCGGCTTCGGCAACGCGCATTTCAAGTCATCGACCAACCGCGCGCCCCGCCGCGCCAATCCGGGCGAGGTTGGCGAGGAGCGCTGGCTGTGGCTGCGCCTGAAGCTCATTGCCGATGCGGGCCTCCTCGGCATGCCCAACGCCGGCAAATCGACCCTGCTCGCCGCCGTCTCGGCGGCGAAGCCGAAGATCGCCGATTACCCCTTCACCACGCTCAACCCGCAGCTCGGCGTCGTGCGGGTCGCCGGATCGAGCTTCGTCCTGGCCGATATTCCGGGCCTCATCGAGGGCGCCCATGAGGGGCACGGTCTCGGCACCCGCTTCCTCGGTCATGTCGAGCGCTGCGCCGTCCTTCTTCATCTCATCGATGTCACCGGCGATGATCCGGTCGCGTCCTATCGTGTCATCCGCAAGGAGCTCAAATCCTATGGCGGCCACCTCTCCGAAAAGCCGGAAGTGATCGCCTTCAACAAGACCGACGCGATCTCCGAGGCCGACCTCGCCGAGAAGCTCGGCCTGTTCAAGCGCCGGATCAAGAAGACGCCGATCGCCATGTCGGGCGTCACCGGAAAGAACGTCGATGAGGTGATGAAGAAGCTCCTCAAAGTCATCTCCGATACGAGGCGCGCCGAAAAAGGCGTAGTGAGCGACAACATCAAGATCGAGAACTGGCAGCCGTGACCGAGAAACTGAACCAGGCCCGCCGCATCGTGGTGAAGATCGGCTCGGCGCTCCTTGTCGACGGCAAGACCGGGACGATCAAGGCCTCATGGCTCGCCTCCCTTGTCGAGGATCTGGCCGCGGCGCGCCAGCGCGGCCAGGACATCGTCATCGTCTCCTCGGGCGCCATCGCCCTCGGCCGCCGCAATCTGGGCTTCGGCCCGGGCACCATCCGGCTTGAGGAAAGCCAGGCCTCGGCCGCCGTCGGCCAGATCGCGCTCGCCCATGCCTGGTCGGAGGCGTTGCGCAAGCATTCGATCGTCGCCGCGCAGATCCTGGTGACGCTCAACGACACCGAAGAGCGCCGGCGCTATCTCAACGCCCGCTCGACGCTCTCGATGCTGCTGGCGCAAGGCGCGGTGCCGGTGATCAACGAGAACGACACCGTGGCGACGTCGGAGATCCGCTATGGCGACAATGACCGTCTCGCCGCCCGCGTCGCCTCGATGATGTCGGCCGACTGCCTGGTGCTTCTCTCCGACATCGACGGGCTCTATACGGCCCCGCCAGGAACGCCGGGCGCCCGCATCATCCCCGAGGTCAAGGAGATCACGCCCGAGATCGAGGCCATGGCCGGCAAGCCGGTATCGGGCCTGGGCTCGGGCGGCATGATCACCAAGATCGAGGCCGGCAAGATCGCGCTCGCCGCCGGCTGCAACATGGTGATCGCCTCGGGTCACGGGCTGCATCCGTTCCGCCGCATCGAGAATGGCGAGACCTGCACCTGGTTCACATCCGGCGCCAATCCCCTGCAGTCGCGCAAGCGCTGGATCGCCGGCACCCTGGTGCCGATGGGCCGGCTCCATATCGACCAGGGCGCCGTTGCCGCCTTGAGCAAGGGCAAGAGCCTGCTTCCCGCCGGCGTCAAGCGCATCGAAGGCAGCTTTGCCAGGGGAGACGCGGTGAGTATTGTAAGCGAGGCCGGGATAGAGATCGCCCGCGGGCTCGTCGCCTATGACAAGGACGACGCGGCGCGCATCGCCGGGCGCAAGACGAGCGAGATCGAGACGGCCCTGGGCTTCAGAGGACGCGACGAGATGGTGCATCGGGACGATCTGGTGATGACGGCGGGAGCGCGCGCATGAACAAGTCTGTTTCCACATCCGATACCGAGGCCGCCCTCCTCGCCATGGGGCGAAGCGCCAGGATCGCGGCGCACGCCCTGGCCCTGGCACCGGCCGCCGCCAAGAACGCGGCGCTCGCGGAAATGGCGCAGGCCATTCGCAGCGACGCCGCCATTATCGCGCGCGAGAACGAAGCCGATCTCGCGGCCGCCCGGACCAGGGATCTCAAATCTTCCTTCATCGACCGCCTGACCCTCAGCCCTGAGCGCATCGCGGGCATGGCCAGGGGCCTCGACGAGATCGCCGCCTTGCCCGATCCGGTCGGCGACGTCACCGAGCGCTGGACCAGGCCCAATGGCCTTGCGATCGCGCGCGTGCGCGTGCCGATCGGCGTCATCGGCATCATCTATGAGAGCCGGCCGAATGTCACCGCCGATGCCGGGGCGCTGGCGATGAAATCCGGCAACGCCGCCATATTGCGCGGCGGCTCGGACGGCTTCCGCTCATCGGCCGCCATTGTCGCCGCCCTGCAGCGCGGCCTTGGCCGCGCCGGCCTGCCGAGGGAAGCCATCCAGATGGTGCCGACGATGGATCGAGACGCCGTCGGCCTGCTGCTCTCGGGCCTCGAGGGCACGATCGACCTCATCGTCCCGCGCGGCGGCAAGAGCCTCGTCGCGCGCGTGCAGCAGGAAGCGCGGGTGCCGGTGTTCAGCCATCTCGAAGGCATCTGCCATGTCTATGTCGACCGGGCCGCCTCCCTCGCCATGGCGAAATCGATCGTGCTCAACGCCAAGATGCGGCGCACCGGCATTTGCGGCGCGGCCGAGACCATCCTCATCGACCGCGCCTGTGCCGCGAGCCATCTGAAGCCCCTCGTGCTGACGCTGATCGAGGCGGGATGCGAGGTCCGCGGCTGCGCCGAGACGCAAGCCTGCGATCCGCGCGTCACGCCGGCCGGCGAGCAGGACTGGTCGACCGAGTATCTCGACGCCATCGTCTCCATGAAAGTCGTGGACGGGATCGAGGAAGCCATGGCGCATATCGCCCGCTACGGCTCGCAGCATACCGATGCCATCATCACCGACGACGGCGAAGCCGCCCGGCGCTTCCTCACCGAGGTCGACAGCGCCATCACCTTGCACAACGCCTCGACCCAGTTCGCCGATGGCGGCGAATTCGGCTTCGGCGCCGAGATCGGCATCGCGACGGGCAGGCTGCATGCCAGGGGTCCTGTCGGCCTCGAGCAATTGACGACCTTCAAATACCAGGTTTCGGGAACCGGGCAGATTCGTCCGTGATCATCCCGCCACCCTTCGGCGACGGCCAGCGCATCGGCCTGTTCGGCGGGTCGTTCAATCCGGCGCATGGCGGCCATCGCGCCGTGGCTCTCTATGCGCTGAAGCGGCTCGGCCTCGACTGGATCTGGTGGCTGGTCTCGCCGCAAAATCCGTTGAAGGACGCCGACGGCTATCGCGACTATGACGAGCGCCTGAAAGTGGCGCGCCAGGTCGCCCGCCACCCGCGTTTCATCGTCACCGATCTCGAGCAGCAACTGGGCACGCGCACCACCGCCTCGACCCTTGCCGCCCTGGCGCCGGTGCTGCGCCGCGGCCGCTTTGTGTGGATCATGGGGGCCGACAGCTTTGCCCATCTGCACGACTGGAACGACTGGACCGATATCCCCGAAACCATCCCCCTCGCCATCCTGGCGAGGCCCGGCTTCTCCATGCGCGCCCTGGAAAGCCCGGCGGCGCTGCGCTACGAGAACCGCCGCATCGCCAGCGAGCGGGCTCGCGAGCTGCCCGGCGCCCTACCGCCCGCCTGGTGCTTTATTCCTATGCCGCTCAGGCCTGAGAGCTCCACCGCCATCCGTGAGCGCGTCAGAAACGGAAACAAATCGTCATGACCGCGTCATGCGCTGGGTGCTTGAATAGAATCGTCCGGACAACTATTCTCTAGCTGTCCAAGTCCCAAAGGGAACTGACGCAGTCCTCATGAAGTACTGCCTTATTGAAGAGGATATCCACACTGACAGCGCCAAGACAGAAAAGCGGCGCGCCTAAGCGCGCCGTAGCGGCGAAGTCTGCGCCAAAGCGCAAGACGAAGAATCCGCTCCTCACCACCATCCTCAGCCACTTGGCGGATGCCAAGGCCGAGGACATCGTCACCATCGATCTCAATGGCAAAGCGGTTATCGCCGATGGCATGATCGTCGCCTCCGGGCGCTCGAACCGCCATGTCGGCGCCATTGCCGATCAACTGGTCGAGAAGCTCAAGGGCGACGGCCGCAAGGATCTGCGCATCGAAGGCATGCCGAATGCCGACTGGGTGCTGGTCGATGCGGGCGACGTGATCGTCCATATCTTCCGGCCGGAAGTGAGAAGCTTCTACAATCTCGAGAAACTCTGGTCGGATCACGCGCCTGACGAGCGCGTCGCCTGACAGAGCGCTTCGCGCCAAGGCGGACGACGGTTTGGCGATAGGAAAGCGCCGCACATAGGGGTTTCATGAGGCTTCATATTCTTGCCATTGGCCGGCTCAAGGCCGGGCCCGAATTGGAGCTGTTTGACGACTACGCAAAACGGGCGCGGGGACTTGGCCGCTCCTGCGGCATCACCGATCTGACCGCGCGCGATTTCGCCGAATCGAAGCTGCCCGACGCCCAAAGCCGCATGCAGTCGGAAGCGGCACTCCTCCTCGGCGCCTCTCCGGATCCCTCCTTTCGCATCGTCCTCGACGAACGAGGCAAGGCCCTGACGAGCGACGGTTTCGCCGGCATCCTCAGGCGTCATCTCGACCAAGGCACGTCTTCGCTCGCATTTCTGATCGGCGGTCCGGACGGGCACGGCGCGGAATTGCGCGAGCAGGCGGGCCTCGTCCTGTCCCTGGGAGCGATGACCTGGCCGCATCGCCTGGCGCGGGTGATGCTGGCCGAGCAAATTTACCGCGCGGTCACAATTTTGGTCAAGCATCCCTATCATCGCGCCTGAATCAACGGGTTGATAACCGCCTCGTGATATCAACTCGCCCCACTCAAGCCCCATTTTGGACATGGCCGCTGGATAGTTTGCCTGAGATGTCGTCGCTGTTCCCGAACTTGCGCTCGATTCTGGCGGCCTCGGTGGCCCTCGGCATGATGACGCCTGTCGCCATGGCGCAGACGGCGGACGATCTCTCGACCATCGAGCAGCAGCTCGACAGCTCCAAATCGCTGCAGGAGCAGATCGCCGCCGAGCGCCAGGCGATCGTCCAGGAACAGGCGGCCCTGTCGCAGAAGCTCATCGCCCTTGCCGAGAAGATCCAGTCGCGCGAAGCGGCGATCCTTGCCGCGGAGGAACGGCTGCAGGAACTCGACGCCGAGCAGCTGCGCATCCATTCCGGCCTCGCCGCCAGGCGCGAGGAGATCTCACGCCTGCTCGCCGGCCTCCAGCGCATCGAGCGCAACCCGCCGCCGGCTTTGGTGGTCGAGCCGACCGACGTCCTTTCCGCTTTGCGCAGCGCCATGATGTTCGGCACCATCGTGCCGGAGCTGCGTCAGGATGCCGCCGCCCTCTCAGCCCAGCTTGCCCGTCTCGAGACCCTGCAGGGCCAGACCCGGAGCGAGCAGGACCGCCTCAAGGACCATGTCGCCCGCCTCCTGTCGTCGCGCCGCGAAATGACCGATCTGCAGGCCCGCAAGAAGTCGCTGCTCGCCGATACGGTGGAGCGGCTCAAGGCGGAGAAGCAGCGGGCCCGCGACCTTGCCGCCAGGGCCAAGGACATGAAGCAGCTCCTTAGCCAGCTGGAAGAGGAGCGTCTCAAGGCGGAGGCCGCCGAAAAGGCGCGGGCCGAGGCAGAAGCCAGGACCACGGCCGAGCTCAAGGCCAAGGCGGAGGCTCAGGCCCGCATCGCCGCCGCCAAGAAGCTTCAGCCGCGCATGGCTTTCGCCGACATCAAGGGCGGCCTACAGTATCCGGCCCAGGGCCAGATTCTCAAGGCCTATGGCGCGAGCGACGGCTTCGGCAGCACAACGAGGGGCGTTTTTGTCGCCACCAGGACCGATGCCCAGGTCGTCACCCCGGTCGACGGCCATGTCGAATTCGCAGGTCCCTTCCGCTCCTATGGCCAACTCTTGATCTTGAACACGGGCGGCGGCTATCATGTCCTCCTGGCAGGCTTGGGTGAAATCACGGCCGAGCAGGGACAGTTTCTGCAAGCCGGAGAGCCTGTAGGAATAATGGGAAAAAGCGCCGCGCCGGGGACGCTGACCGGGGATCAGCTGCAAGACGGCCGGCCAGTACTATATATTGAGTTCCGGAAGAACGGCGAAGCGATCGATTCGTCACCCTGGTGGATCGGCGGCTTCGCGCAAGCCCGAGGATGAGACCTGATATGAAGATGCGTTCAATTGGATTGGTTCTGGCAGGCGCTGTCTCGGCGACGGTCCTTTGGCAGGCCTGGAGCGGCGCCATAGCGGCCTCCAATTCCGACACCTACAAGCAGCTCAATTTGTTCGGCGACGTCTTCGACCGCGTCCGTTCCGACTATGTCGAGCCGCCGGACGAGGAGAAGATGATCGAAGCCGCCATCGACGGCATGCTCACTTCGCTCGATCCGCATTCGAGCTACATGAACGCCAAGCGTTTCCAGGAAATGCAGGTGCAGACCAAGGGCGAATTCGGCGGCCTCGGCATCGAGGTCACGATGGAGAACGGCCTGGTCAAGGTGGTGGCGCCGATCGACGACA
>CAZICN010000213.1:0-7520 GCA_964537655.1 uncultured Aestuariivirga sp. | reverse complement strand
CTAGATCACATGAGTATCCGCACTAGTTTGCCTGGCGGCGGAGAAACGCCGGGATCTCCAGCTGGTCGTCGTCATAGGCGGGCTGTGCCGCACCGGTCACGGGCATCTGGGCGACCTGCGGGCGCTGCGGCTCGCTGGCCTGGATGCGGGGCTCGTGGCGCGCGCGGGCATCGGCCTCATGCGAAGGCACATCCCCCTTGCGGCTGAGGCCCACGCCGGCCAGGCGTTCGAACAGGCCGCGCTTCTTCTTGGCGGCATGTTCGGCGATATTCTCGATGCGGTTCTGCTGCGCCGCGATCTGGCGCTGGGCGATCGGCGGGAAGTCCTCGGGCGCCGGCATCCGGGGCATCGCCTGGGCGCGCGCCTGATGGATGACCTGCTGGGTGACTTCGATCTCCTCATGCTCGTCCTCGACCTCGTGCTGCTGCACGGGCTGGGGCTGCGGCGCCGGACGCCGGGCTTGCGCCACTTGCGGGGCGGCGGGCATCGGCGCCACCGGCTTCTTCACCGGGATGGGCTGCTTGCCGGTATAGCCGAAGACCGGGCGCGCCGGCTGCTCCGGCTCTTCCGCCGCGTCGTCGTCCGTCAATGATTCAGATTCGATCGCAAGGCCGGTCGCCACCACCGACACGCGCATCGTGCCTTCGAGTGAATCATCGAAAGTGGCGCCGAGGATGATATTGGCTTCCGAATCCACTTCCTCGCGAATGCGGGTCGCGGCTTCATCGACCTCATAGAGCGTGAGGTCGGGTCCGCCGGTGATCGAGATCAGGAGGCCGCGGGCGCCGCGCATCGACACATCGTCGAGCAGCGGGTTGGAGATCGCCGCTTCCGCCGCTTCGATGGCGCGCTTTTCGCCGGAGGCTTCGCCGGTGCCCATCATCGCCTTGCCCATCTCGCTCATGATGGCGCGGACGTCGGCGAAATCGAGATTGATGAGACCTTCCTTGGTCATGAGTTCGGTGATCGAGGCGACGCCCGAATAGAGCACCTGGTCGGCCATGGCGAAGGCGGCCGCGAAGGTCGTCTTCTCGTTGGCGACGCGGAACAGGTTCTGGTTCGGGATGACGATCAGCGTGTCGACATTCTTGGCGAGGAGCTCGATGCCGCGTTCGGCCGTCTGCATGCGCCGCACACCTTCGAAATGGAAGGGCTTGGTCACCACGCCGACGGTCAGGATGCCCTGCTCCTTGGCGGCCCGCGCGATGACGGGCGCCGCACCGGTGCCGGTGCCGCCGCCCATGCCGGCGGTGATGAAGCACATATGGGCGCCCGCGAGATGATCGAGGATCTCAGGAAGGGCCTCTTCGGCGGCCGCGGCGCCGATCTGCGGCTGCGACCCGGCGCCCAGCCCTTGCGTCAGGGCGGTGCCCATCTGGATGCGCCGCTCGGCCGCGTTTTGCGTCAGGGCCTGCGCATCGGTATTGGCCACGACGAATTCGACGCCGTCGAGCCGGCTTTCGATCATGTTGTTGACGGCATTCCCTCCGGCGCCGCCCACGCCGAAGACGGTGATGCGTGGCTTGAGTTCGGCGAGACTCGGCACGGTGAGATTGATCGTCATATTAGGCACCTGGAACTTGATTTTCCCCAGTGGGAATCTTTCTTACCCATTCAATAACAAATGGTTAACAAACGCTAACCAGGGCATTATTTTTTGAATCAAAATTGACTCAGAACGGGTCACGGGGAAGGTAATTCCTTGACCAAAAGTAATAAAGTTGCGCCCGTCTGTTTTATATTTTACATGAGAGAATGGTTGTAAACATCTGAAATAAAATAGCTTTCTATTAGATGATGTTACGCGGCCTCTCTTGGTTTGATGGCCGCCAGTTCCTTGGCAAGTCCGATCGCTTCGGCATGCAGATCGTATTTTGCCTGCATATTCATGAACCACTGCGGATCGACGTCGAAAAACTTGCCGAGACGCAAGGCGATGTTGGCCGTGATGCCCTGCTTGCCCAGGCAGATATCGTTGATACGGCTGCGAGAAACGCGGATTTCCTTGGCGAGCGCATAGACGGACATGCCCAACGGCTCGAGAAACTCCTCCTTCAGGATCGTGCCGGGATGCGGCATGGGAATGTTACGAGCCATGGGCCAATCCTCCGTCAGGAATGATAATCGCAGAATTCAACGTTGTGGGCATCACCGTCTCTCCAGGTGAAACAGATACGCCACTGCTGGTTCACCCGGATCGAATGCTGGCCCTTTCGATCGCCCTTCAGGGCTTCGAGCGCGTTGCCGGGCACCTTGCTCAAATCCTCGAGTCGCGTTGCGGTATCGAGAAGGACCAGCTTGTTCAGAGCGCGCTTCGCCATATCGCCAGGCATGCCCTTGGTGACCCTGCCTCTTGAGAGCGCTTCGGTCCGAGCATCCCCGAATGACCTGATCACGGAATTACCGTACTAGAAACTAGTACGCAATTCAATGGCGGCTCTCAATTAGAGCCTTTCCCGTTTTGATCGAATCATTCCGGTTCGATCAAAACGGGTAAAAAGGCTCGTAAACATATATCTTGGAGCGCTTCCTTATCGCCAAAGTCGAGCAACCCCGGATCGGGTCCGGGGCAGGCCTTGGCGGGAAGCGCTCTAGACGAGATGACTCAGAAGCTGTCGGCGATCCACTTGCCGACCCTACGGAAGTAGCCCGTCTGGGCCTCTTTCATCGCCTGGCGGGCGATCGCGGTCGCATGGTGGATGTCGGGCTTGAGCGCATAGCCGAGAAGCCCGAAAGCGGTGGCGAAGGCAGGGGAGCGGGCGGCCTCCGGCATGCCGGGGACCGGCATGGGCGCGCCCAGCCTGATCTGCCGGTTGAGCCACTGGGCGGCGATCTCCCGCACCCCGGTCAGCTCGCTTCCGCCCCCGGTCAGGACGACCCGGCTGCCGGCGAGGCGCGCGAAGCTCGCCTGGTCGAGGCGCTCGCGCACCATTTCGAGGATTTCCTCGAGGCGCGGCCGGATGATGCCGGTCAGCATGGACTTGGGGGCATGATAAATCGTGTCGACGCCGCGCTCGCCGAGCAGCGGCACCGCCACCGTCTCCCGGTCGTCGATGACCGTGGCCATGGCGCTGCCGAACAGGGTCTTCATGCGCTCGGCATGGGCGATGGTGGTCGAAAGTCCGCGCGCGACGTCGTGCGTGATATGCATGCCGCCGATCGGGATCACGTCGGCGAAGACGAGCTGGTCGTCGTGGAACGAGGCGATGCCGGTGGTCGCGCCCCCCATGTCGACGAGCGTGACGCCGAGCTTCATCTCGTCCTCGGCGAGGACGGAGCGCGAGGCGGCATAGGGCGCCACGACATAGTCGGCGACGGTGAGATGGCAGCGCTCGATCACCAGCGCCAGGTTGCGCAAGGCGGCGGGCTCGGCGGAAACGACATTGACTTCGGCGGTCAGCGTGGTGCCGAACATGCCGATGGGGGCTGCGACGCCGCGCGCGTCATCGAGATGGAACTGCGCCGCCGCCGTGTGCAGGGTCCGCCTTCCGGGCTGGTGTCCCTGGGCGAGTGCCGCGCGTGTCGCGCGCTCCATGTCCTCGGCCGTGACCTGACCCGTTCCGGTCTGGACCGCGGCCGAATAGGCGTTCGATTGCGGCCGGCCGCCGGCCACATTGACATAGACCTGGGTAATGGTGCGTTTCGCCATCTTCTCGGCGGCATCGACGGCGAGCCTGATGGCGCGCTCGGCCTGGTCGAGATCGACGATGGCGCCGTTGCGGGTGCCACGCGAGGCCTGGCAGCCGAAGCCGAGCACGCGCAGGCCCGAGGCTTCCTTGCCATCGGCGGTGCGGCGGTTGTGGCTCACCACTTCGCCGATGAGGCAGCTGATCTTGGTGCTGCCGATATCGAGGGCGGCGACGAGGCTGCCCCTGCCGGCCACCGGGCCCTTTGCATCCCCCTTCACGGGCAACTCAACCACGGTCATGCAAAAGTCCTTCTTCCACCACGCACGAACATCTATTGCTGCTGACTTACCTTGAAGTTCTTAACATCCTTCTCAGGCGCCACGGGTTCGGCCAGCTCGACAACGAGCTCGCCGGCAAATCTAAGATCGAGCGACTTGACGCCCTTGCTCAGGATTCCCTGGCTGCGGTCGAGTTCGGCCAGCATCGCCAGCGCCTTGTCGGCACCCGTCTCGGGAAGCGCCACCGTCACGCCATTGTCGAGATAGAGCGTCCAGCGCCTTTGTCCGACGCGGGCGGCGGCGGCGATGCGCGCCCTCACCTCGGGCACCGCCTCGAGCTCGCCCACGAGACCGGCGACCGCGCGATGGGCGCCTTCGCCGGTGATCAGCAGCAGCGAGCTCAGGCGGCGGGGATCGAGCGTGCTCATCGCCGTGCCGGTCTGGTCGATCACGTAATGCGCCCCGTCGCGCTGCCAGATGGCGAAGGGTTGGCGCTCGCTGACGACGATGTCGAGCCGGTTCGGGTATTTGCGCAGGACTTTCGCCTGGGCGACCCAGTCGAGATTCTCGAGCAGCGCGCGCGCCCGCGACGCATCGAAGCCGACCAGCGAGCCGCCGGGCGTGACGCCGATGGCCGACAGGAGCGTTTCGGGTTCCTGATGGATGAGACCGGTGATGCGGATGTCGTCGGCCGCGAAGCCGAGCGAGCTCGCGAGCTTGCCTGGCAGCTTGCGCCACGGGCTGCCGTCATAGTCGAGATGACCGCCGATGACGAGGCCATGGATGATGGCGCCGAACAGCAGGACGACGGCGCCGGTCCTCGCGATGAAGCGGGTGCGCAAGCTCGGCCCCGATCTGGGCAGCCGGCGCAGCGCCATGTGAATGCGCCAGCGGATCTGTTCGAGGAAATTCATCTGTTCACCGACGCGTCATTGACCATCCAGGTCACCAGGTCTTCATAGCTGTGTCCGGCATGCGCCGCGAGTTCGGGGACGAGCGATGTGCCCGTCATGCCGGGCTGCGTGTTGACCTCGAGCAGGATCAATTCGCCGTCGCTGCCCGGCGTGTCGTCATAGCGGAAATCGGCGCGGCTGACGCCGCGGCAGCCGAGCGCCTGGTGGGCGGCGAGCGCATGCTGCTGCGTCTTGCGGTAGACATCGCGCGGGATCTCCGCTGGCAGCACATGCACCGATCCGCCCGGCGCATATTTGGCCTTGTAGTCATAGAAGCCGACGGCGGGCAGGATGTCGATGACGCCGAGCGCGACATCGCCCATCACCGCGCAGGTGAGTTCCTTGCCGGGGATGAAGCGCTCCGCCAGCACCTGATCGCCGAACAGCTCGCGCTCCTCGAGGATGATCGAGGCCGGGCCGTTGGAACTGTGATCGACGATATGGACGCCGACGCTCGAGCCCTGCGCCTGCGGCTTGAGCACATAGGGCAAGGGCAAGGGATGCTGCGTCGCGGCGAGCTCGATATCGACGACGCGGCTCTCGGCCACCGGGATGCCGGCGGCGGCGAACAGGATCTTCGACCTGACCTTGTCCATGGCGATCGCCGAGGCGCGCACGCCGGAATGCGTATAGGGAATTTCCATGGTTTCGAGGATCGCCGCCATGCAACCGTCCTCGCCCCATTTGCCGTGCAGCGCGTTGAACGCGACGTCGGGCCGGAGGTCGGCGAGGACTTCAGCGATATTGCGTTTCACGTCGATCGGCGTCACCTGGAACCCGGCACGGCGCAGCGCATCGGCGCAGCCTTCGCCAGTCGACAGGCTCACTTCGCGCTCGGCCGACCAGCCGCCCATGAGGACGGCGACATGGGTGAATCTCGGATCGCGCTCAGCCATGACGGGCGTCCTCCGCCGGAATGCCGATGCGCTTGATCTCCCAGTCGAGCTCGATGCCGGACTTGTCCTTCACCCGACGCCTTATGGTTTCGCCGAGTTCCTCGATCTGGGCGGCCGTGGCGCCGCCTTCATTGATCAGGAAGTTGCAGTGCAGCTCCGACACCTTGGCGGGTCCGATGGCGAACCCCCTGAGGCCCGCCTGGTCGATCAGCTGCCAGGACTTGTGGCCGGGCGGATTCTTGAAGGTCGAGCCGCCGGTGCGGCTCTTGACCGGCTGCGTCGCCTCGCGCCGCTCGGTGACGTCATCCATGGCGCGCGCGATCCGATCCTTGTCTCCAGCCTCGCCCTGCAACAGGGCCTGGGTGAAGATGAAATCTTCCGGCGCACCGCAATGACGGTACGTATACTGCATGTCGCCATTCGACAGCACGTGAAGCGATCCCCTCCGGTCAACGGCCCGCGCTTCCAGAAGAATGTCCTTGGTCTCCCGGCCATAGGCTCCACCATTCATCCTGAGCGCACCGCCAATCGTGCCGGGTATACCTCTCAGAAAGGTTAATCCTCCGATACTGTGATCGAGGGCGAAACGGGCCACCCTGACGTCAGGTACCGATGTTCCGGTCCTGATCCGGTGGCCGGTCTCCAGGGAAACCTCGCCGAAACCCTTGCCGAGCCTGATCACCATGCCGGGCACGCCGCCATCGCGCACCAGGAGGTTCGACCCGACGCCGATCACATGGACAGGAACATCATCGGGCGTTTCCTTGAGCATGCCGGCGAGATCGGCCTCGTCCGCCGGCGCGAACAGCACCTCCGCCGGGCCGCCGACGCGGAACCAGGTGAGATCGGCGAGCGGCACATTGGCGTCGAGCCGGCCGCGCGGCCTGGGCAATCTGCCGAGCAGCTTCTGGCCATCGAGTCGCGCCATCAGGCACCCCCGGCCTTGCCGTCGAGCGCCTGGAGCTGCTGCGGCAGGGCATAGGCCCATTGCGTGATGGTGCCGGCGCCCAGGCAGACGACGATGTCGCCCGGCTTCACCAGCTGCTTGACCATGGGCGCCAGCTGGTCCGGCGCATCGATCTTCTGGACGCCGCGATGGCCGCGCGAACGCAGGCCCTCGACCAGCGCGTCATGCGTGGCGCCCTCGATCGGCGCCTCGCCGGCGGCATAGACCGGCGCCACGATGACCTGGTCGGCATTGTTGAAGCAGGAGCAGAATTCGGCGAACAGCGAAGAGAGACGTGTATAGCGGTGCGGCTGCATCACCGCGACCACCTTGCCCTTGGTGACGCCGCGCGCCGCCTTCAGCACGGCGGCGATCTCCACCGGATGGTGCCCGTAGTCGTCGAACACGGCAACGCCGTCATGCTCGCCGGTGCGGGTGAAGCGGCGCTTGACGCCGGTGAAGCTCTTGAAGCCGGCCCGCACCTTCTCTTCCGATATGCCGAGTTCCCGCGCCACCGCGAAGGCCGCCGTCGCATTGAGCGCATTGTGGTCGCCCGGCATCTGCAGCGTGAGATTGCTCACGTCATGCGCGGCACCGCTGCGCCGGTCGGTCACCCGCACCGTGAAGCGCATCTCGCCCTCGCTGTAGGAGGGATCGACGAGGCGCAGATCGGCCTGCGGGCTTCGCCCATAGGTGACGATGCGCCGGTCGCGCACCCGCCCGATCAGCGCCTGGACTTCCGGATGGTCGATGCACATCACCGCGAAGCCATAGAACGGGATGTTCTCGACGAAGGCGAGAAACGCTTCCTTGGCCTT
>CAZICN010000212.1:0-7567 GCA_964537655.1 uncultured Aestuariivirga sp. | reverse complement strand
TCGGCCACCCTCTCCCGCAGGGCAGGAGAGGGGGAAACTTCGGTTAGGGTTCGCCTGTCGGTCTATTTTCATGGAGCGTCAACTCCTGACGCCCTGGGCGATCTCGCTCACCAGGGCATGCACGGCGGCGGCGGTTTGCGGCGTGGGCTTGCCGGCGCTGGTGAGGGTGGTCTTGACCGCGTTGACGAGGGCCGAGCCCACCACGACGCCATCGGCGCTCCTGGCGATGCTGCGCGCCTGTTCGGCGGTCCTGACGCCGAAGCCGACGGCGATCGGCAGTTTCGTATGGCCCTTGAGCCTGACGACATTTTGCTCGACGCTTCTGAGATCGGGCGCCTTGGTGCCGGTGATGCCGAGCACCGAGACATAGTAGACGAAGCCCGACGTGTTCCTGAGCACCGTGGGCGCCCGCTTGTCGTCGGTCGTCGGCGTCGCCAGGCGGATGAAGTTTAGCCCGGCCTTGATGGTGGGCAGGCAAAGTTCTTCGTCTTCCTCGGGCGGCAGGTCGACGATGATGAGGCCGTCGACGCCCGCTGTCTTCGCGTCCTTGAGGAAGCGCTCGACGCCATAAATATAGATCGGGTTGTAATAGCCCATGAGGACGATGGGCGTCGCATCGTCACCCTGGCGGAAATCGCGCACCAGGTCGAGCGTCTTGGGCAGCGTCTGGCCCGCCTTGAGGGCCCGGAGGCCGGCTTCCTGGATCGCCGGGCCGTCGGCCATCGGGTCGGTGAAGGGCATGCCGAATTCGATGATGTCGGCGCCGGCCCTGGGCAATCCCTTGATGATCTCGAGCGACGTGTCGTAATCGGGATCGCCCGCGGTCACGAAGGTGACGAGCGCGGCGCGGCCCTGGCGCTTGAGATCGGCGAAACGTCTGTCGATGCGCGTCGTCACAGCTTCACCCCCAGATGATCGGCGACGGTGAAGATGTCCTTGTCGCCGCGCCCCGACATGCAGATCACCATGAGGTGATCCCTGGACTTCCGGGGTGCGATCTTCATCGCATGCGCCAGCGCATGCGAGGGCTCGAGCGCCGGGATGATGCCTTCGAGCTTGCAGCACAGCTGGAAGGCTTCGAGCGCTTCCTTGTCGGTCGCCGAGACATAGCTGACGCGCTTGGTATCGTTGAGCCAGGCATGTTCGGGCCCGATGCCCGGATAATCGAGGCCGGCCGAGATCGAATGCGCCTCGGTGATCTGCCCGTCATCGTCCATGAGGATGTAGGTGCGGTTGCCGTGCAGCACGCCCGGCCTGCCGCCGGTGATCGAAGCGGCATGCTTGCCGCTGGCGAGACCGCTGCCCTCGGCCTCGACCCCGACGATCTCGACGCTCTTGTCGTCGAGGAAGGGGTGGAACAGGCCCATGGCATTGGAACCGCCGCCGATGGCGGCGATGAGAGAATCGGGCAAGCGGCCTTCGCGTTGAAGCATCTGCTTCTTCGTTTCATTACCGATGACGCATTGGAAGTCGCGGACCATTTCCGGATAGGGATGTGGGCCCGCCACGGTCCCGATGCAATAGAAAGTGTCCTCGACATTGGCGACCCAGTCGCGCAGGGCCTCGTTGAGCGCGTCCTTCAGCGTGCGCGACCCGGAAAGGGCCGGCACCACTTCCGCGCCCAGCAGTTTCATGCGGAACACATTGGGCATCTGCCGCTCGATATCGACCTCGCCCATATAGACGATGCATTTGAGCCCGAAGCGGGCGCAGGCCGTGGCTGTCGCGACTCCATGCTGGCCGGCGCCGGTCTCGGCGATGATGCGCGTCTTGCCCATGCGCCGGGCGAGTAGGATCTGGCCCATCACGTTGTTGATCTTGTGGGCGCCGGTGTGGTTGAGGTCTTCGCGCTTGAAATAGATCTTCGCCCCGCCCAGATGCTCCGTCAGCCTTTCGGCGAAATAGAGCGGGCTCGGCCGGCCGACATAGTGTTCGAGAAATCCATCGAGCTCGGCCTGGAAGGCGGGATCTGCCTTCGCGTCCTCATAGGCCTTTTCGAGATCGAGGATGAGCGGCATGAGCGTTTCGGCGACGAAGCGTCCGCCATAGATGCCGAACAGCCCCTTCTCGTCGGGGCCGGTGCGATAGGAATTGGGCTCGATCATATTCATGGGGTTTATCTACAGCATCAGACCGAAAAGTGGGAACCGGTTTTCGGACAAATCTGATGCGTCCTCAATGCGCCCCCTTGGCCGCCGCAACGAACGCCCGGATGAGGTCTATATCTTTGATTCCAGGCGATTTTTCGACGCCCGACGATACGTCGACGGTGCAGGCTCCCGTCACCTTGACGGCATGGGCGACATTGGCGGGGGTGAGGCCGCCCGATAGGATGAATGAAGACGGCGCCGTCCCCGAACCAATGAGCATCCAGTCGAAGGCGATGCCGTTGCCGCCGGGCAGCGCGCCTTTGAGCGTCTCCGGCGCCTTGGCGTCGAAGAGGATGAGCGCCGCCGCGTGCTCATAGGCGCTGGCTTGCTGGACGTCGGCTTCCGTCCTGACCTTGATCGCCTTGATCACTTGCCGGCCGGTGCGGGCGCCGATTTCGGCGACGCGCTCGGGGCTCTCATGGCCGTGCGCCTGGAAGAAGTCGGGATCGACTTCGCGCGCGATCTCATCGATGAGGCCGTCATCGGCATCGACGATGAGGGCGACGATGGTGGCGCGGCCGCGGGCGATCTGCGCCAGGTCCTTCGCCGCGGCCGGCGACACGTTGCGCGGGCTCTTCGGGTAGAAGACGAAGCCGACGAGATCGGCGCCGGCATCGAGCGCCGCCGTCACGGTCTCTGGCGTCGACAGACCGCATATCTTGACGTCAGCTGGCATGGCTCAGCTCGAGAGTCGCGGCAATGGCGTGCGCCGCGGCGGCGGGATCGGCGGCGCCGGTGATCGGGCGTCCGATCACCAGGATGTCGGCGCCCTCATCGCGCGCCGCGCGGGGTGTCGCGATGCGCTTCTGGTCCTGAACCGCGGCGTCGGCCGGGCGGATGCCGGGGACCACGGTGATGAAGTCGCGCGCAGTCGCTTCCTTGACGGAACGCACGTCGGGGGCGCTGCACACGACGCCGTCGAGCCCGCATTGGCGCGCCAGCCTGGCCAGGGCCGAGGCATGATCGCGCCCGGAAAGCTCGCTGGCGAAGCCCGCCTGATGGATGTCGGCGTCTGCGAGGCTGGTCAGGATGGTCACGGCGATCAGAAGGGCGCGGCCATCGACGGCCTCGGCGGCGGCGCGCAGCATGGCCGCACCTCCCGTCGCATGGACATTGATGATCGCCGGCCTGGGTTCGAGGCGCATCAGCGAGGTAAGGCCCTGGGCGACGGTATTGGGAATGTCGTGCAGCTTGAGGTCGAGGAAGATCGGCAAGCCTTCCCGAGCGACCGCTTCATAGCCTCGCGGGCCTGCCGCATAGAAGAACTCCATGCCGAGCTTGGCGAAGCCCACATGGGACCTGAGGCTGCGGGCGAGCCCTGCGGCACGCGCCACATCCGGCGTATCAAGAGCGACGCAGATGGGGTTCCTGATCATGACGCGGCCCCCATACGCCGAAATGGACCAGGGTGCAAATCGATGGAATCTTTGCGCGCCGATGCCGCATCGTGGGTTCCTTCGCCGGGATGACGAAAAAACCGAGAGACGAGCGCCTCTAACTCCGCGAATAGATCAACGCGGCGGCGGCGAGGTCCTCCAGCGCCGTGCCGCAGGATTTGAACAGGGTGATCTCCTCGGCATTGCGCCGCCCGCCGGTCTTGCCGCGGCAGAGGCCGAAGAGGTCGCCCTGGATGGCCTCCATGCGGAACTTGCCTTCGGCCTGCGCCTGGAGAAGATCGCCGGCCTCCGCTTCGGCCCCGTCCCGCGTGTCGACATAGACCCGCGCCCTGGCGATCACCTCGCCGTCGGTCTCGCGCATCTGCGGCTTGAAGGCGCCGGCGAGGTCGACATGCGTGCCGGGTCTGAGCCATTGGCCCCGCAAGATGGGTTCGGTCGATGTGGTGGCGCAGGAGATGATGTCGGCATCGGCCATGGCATCTTCGAGGTCGGAAACGACGCTCGCCGAAAAGCCGTCCCGGGCGAGGTCGGCGGCGAGGGATTTCGCCTTGCCGGGGGTGCGGTTGTAGAGCAGCACTTCCCTGATCGGGCGCACCGCGGCATGGGCGCGCACGAAATGCCCACCCAGAGCGCCGGTGCCGACCATCAGCATCCGCTTCGCATCCTTGCGGGCGAGGTAGTCGGCTGCGAGCGCGCTTGCCGCGGCCGTGCGCCGGCGCGTGAGTTCGGTGCCGTCCATCATGGCGACGGGCGCGCCGGTCCGGTTGTCGATGAGGAGGTAGCTCGCCGTGATGGTGGGCAGCCCCTGCGCCGGATTGTCGGTCTTGACGACGACCGTCTTGAGGCCGGTGAAGGCCCTGGACCAGGCCGGCATCAGGAGAAGGGTCGCCACATCGGATGTATCGTAATGATGGCGTACGGGTGTGGCGATGTCTTCGCGAAAGCCCTGACGCAGGGCTTCGACGATGTCGCGATAGGGCGCGGCTTCGGCCAGCCGGTCGGCGGAGATGATTTTCATGAGGCCTGATGGGGTAGACTGAGCTTGTCCTGTTGTTCGCGTCTGAGGCGCTGGGCCTCGTCCTGGGCGCGCTGCAGGTCGCCGCGGGCTTCCTTCGTCGCTCGTCGCCATTTGCCCTGGGCGAACCAGCAGGCGATCCAGCCGGCGATCATGCCGAAGAAGATGCCGACAAAGAACAGAGTCCAGAGCGGCATGAACATGGTGGCGAAGGGGGATGCGCGCGAAAACGGATCGAAGGAGACCTCGATCCATTGCCGGTTGGCCACGCAGAAGGCGATGACGATCACGGCGATCGGAAGCCCGACCGCCCAATTGATGATTCGGCGGAACGTCACGGCTCGGTTCGGTTGAGCTGCTCGCGCAATTCCTTGCCGGTCTTGAAGAAGGGCACGTGCTTGGCTTCCACCGTCACCGGCTCGCCGGTGCGCGGGTTGCGGCCCTGCCGGCCCTGCCGCGATTTGACGGAAAACGCGCCAAAACCGCGCAATTCGACCCGGTCGCCGCCGCGCATGGCGTTGATGATCTGGTCGAAGATCGTGTTGATGATACGTTCCACATCCCGATGATAGAGATGTGGGTTCTTCTCGGCGATCTTCTGGATCAGTTCCGATTTGATCATGTGAGGCCCCGCTCGCCTTTCCTCTATTGGAGCGAAGGGTGCCAAACCGAGACGAGACCGTCAAGTTTCTGCATTTGGGCCTGTTGGGCGAGGTCCGGCAGGCCGAGCGCCTTGAGGGCCCCCGAGGTGATCCGGAGGCCGAGGCCGAACAGCCCCGTATCTTCCGGCGGCAGCGCCCAGTCCTGGACGGCGATATCGCCCGTGAGCTTCTTTTCCTTCTTGATCCAGTCGACCGCCTTCTCTTCGCCGCCCAATTCGTCGATGAGCTTCTCGGCGACGGCCTGGCGGCCGGTATAGACGCGGCCGTCGGAGAGCACCTTCACGCGCTCCAGAGGCAGCTTGCGGCGCTCGGCGACGAGGCCGGTGAACCAGGCGAAGCTGTCCTGCACCATCAGGTTGGACACTTCGCGCGCCTTGTCCGACAGGGGCTTGAAGGGCGACGGCTCGGCCTTGAGGTCGCCCGATTTGATTTCCTGCATCTGGACGCCGATCGTCTCGAGCAGCTTGGAAACTTCCGCCCACTGGAAGATGACGCCGATGGAACCGGTAATGGTGTTGCCGCGCGCCACGATATGATCGGCGGCGATGGCGGTGATGTAGCCGCCCGAGGCCGCGACCGTGTCCATGACGGCGGCGACCGGCTTGTCCTTGGCGATCTTGCGGACCGCCTCATAGATCGCTTCCGAGCCCGCGGTGGTGCCGCCAGGGCTGTCGATGCGCAGGATGAGACCCTTCACATTCTCGGCCTTGGCGATTTCGCCGAGGAGATCGAGGGTCGGCTGATCGCCGGTGATGAGGCCCGTGACCTTCACCCGCGCGATATGGTCGCTGCGCTTGGTGAAGTCGAAGCCGCCGGAGGCGGCCACGAGCGCGAGCAGGCCGCCGATGAAGAGGAGAAGGGACGCCACCCGCCAGAAGGTCAGACGGCGTTTCAGCCGCCGCCGGTCGATGATGAGTTCAGCTTCGGTCGCCATCGCGCGGGGATCCTTGCAAGCATCGGTCCGATTGAGGGAGACCGGTTTTCGGACAAGCCGATGCGTAAATTAAGGCATTTGGGAAAGGGCCGGGCGTTGCCGCCCGGCCCTCGAATTACGTCAGCTCTTGGATTCGGCGTCCTTCTTGGCCTTGTTGAGCGCGGCACCCAGGATGTCGCCGAGCGAGGCGCCCGAGTCGGACGAGCCATACTGCGCCACGGCCGCCTTCTCATCGGCGATTTCCAACGCCTTGATGGAGACCATGATCCGGCGGGATTTGCTGTCGATCTGGGTGACCTTGGCATCGACCTTCTCGCCGACCGCGAAGCGCTCGGGGCGCTGCTCGGAGCGGTCGCGCGCCAGATCGGCGCGCTTGATGAAGGCGGTCATCTCGGAGCCGGCGATCTTCACATTGAGGCCGTTCTCCTCGACGCCGACGACTTCGCAGGTGACGGTATCGCCCTTCTTGACGCCGGCCAGAGTCTCCATCGGATCGCCGGAGACCTGCTTGATGCCGAGCGAGATGCGCTCCTTCTCGATATCGACATCGAGGACCTGGGCGCGCACGTGATCGCCCTTCTTGTAGTCCTTGATCGCCTCTTCGCCCGAACGCTTCCAGTCGAGATCGGAGAGATGCACCATGCCGTCGACATCGCCGTCGAGGCCGATGAACAGGCCGAATTCGGTGATGTTCTTGATCTCGCCTTCGACGATCGTGCCGGCCGGGTGCTTCTCTGAGAAGCTGTCCCACGGATTCTGCTGGACCTGCTTGAGGCCGAGCGAGATGCGCCGCTTGGACGGATCGACTTCGAGGACCTGCACCTGGATCTCCTCCGAGGTCGAGAGGATCTTGCCCGGATGCACGTTCTTCTTGGTCCAGCTCATTTCCGAGACGTGGACGAGGCCTTCGATGCCGTCTTCGAGCTCAACGAACGCGCCGTAGTCGGTGATGTTGGTGACGCGGCCCTTTACCCTGGCGCCGATCGGGTATTTGGCGGCGACGCCATCCCACGGATCCTTGTCGAGCTGCTTCATGCCGAGCGAGATGCGCTGCGTCTCGGGATTGATGCGGATGATCTGCACCTTGACCGTCTGGCCGACCGACAGCACGTCGGAAGGATGATTGACGCGCTTCCAGGCGATGTCGGTGACGTGGAGCAGGCCGTCGATGCCGCCCAGATCGACGAACGCGCCGTAATCGGTGATGTTCTTGACGACGCCGTCGAGGATCTGGCCTTCCTTGAGATTGACCAGCAATTCTGAACGCTGCTCCGCACGGGCTTCTTCCAGAACGGCGCGGCGCGACACGACGATATTGCCGCGGCGCTTGTCCATTTTCAAAATCTGGAACGGCTGTGACTGGCCAAACAGCGGCGTCACATCACGCACCGGGCGAATATCAACCTGGC
>CAZICN010000211.1:0-7575 GCA_964537655.1 uncultured Aestuariivirga sp. | reverse complement strand
ATAGACGCCGCCGGTGAGCTCGCGCACGATCAGCATGTCGAGGCCCTCGACGACATCGCGCTTGAGCGAGGAAGCATCGGCAAGCGCTGGATAGCAGATCGCCGGCCGCAGATTGGCGAACAGGCCCAGATCCTTGCGCAGGCGCAGAAGCCCCGCTTCCGGGCGCACGTCATAAGGCACCTTGTCCCATTTGGGCCCGCCGACCGCGCCGAAGATGACGGCGTCCGCGGCTTGCGCCTTCGCCATGTCGGCTTCCGAGATCGCCTTGCCATGCGCGTCATAGGCCGATCCGCCGACGAGGCCGCGCTCGAGTTCGAAGCTGGCGATGCCTTCCTTGCTGAGCCAAGCGATGATCTTCTCGACTTCGGCGGCGACTTCGGCGCCGATGCCGTCGCCCGGCAGCAGCAGGAGGTTGAAGGAGGACATGCGGGACTTTCCGTTGCAGTGAATCTTGGGCGCTACAGCCAGGGCCGCACGGCTTCGGCCTTTTTCTCGAAGCTGTCGATCGACGTCTTCTTTTCCATGGTGAGGCCGATATCGTCGAGCCCGTTCAGCAGGCAGTGCTTGCGGAACGCATCGATCTCGAACTTGATGCAACCGCCATCGGGACCTCTGATCTCCTGCGCCTTGAGGTCGATCGACAGCGTCGCATTGGCGCCGCGCTCGGCGTCGTCCATCAGCTTCTTGAGGTCTTCCGGCGACACCTGGATCGGCAGGATGCCGTTCTTGAAGCAGTTGTTGTAGAAGATGTCGGCGAAGCTGGTCGAGATCACGCAGCGTATGCCGAAATCGAGCAGCGCCCAGGGCGCATGCTCGCGCGAGGAGCCGCAGCCGAAATTGTCGCCGGCGACCAGGATCTGCGCCTTGCGGTAGGCCGGCCGGTTGAGCACGAAATCGGAGAGCTCCTTGCCGTCCTGGGTGTAGCGCATTTCATAGAACAGCGACTTGCCGAGCCCGGTGCGTTTGATCGTCTTCAGGAACTGCTTGGGGATGATCATGTCGGTGTCGACATTGACGATATTGAGCGGGGCGGCGACGCCGGTCAGCGTGTCGAATTTCTGCATATCAGGCTCCGTCTGTGCGGACCACGACCCGGCCCTTCAGAGTGAAAGGGCTTCTTGCGGGGGATGCCCCGGCGCGTCAAGTCCCTGCTGTTCCTTGTCTTTACAGATGCCCCACCCTAGCATGGGCGTATTGAGGTACATGCATGACGGCTCCCCACGCCCCCCAGATGGCCGCAACGGCCGATAAACGTCCGGTCACCGTCTTCGGCCCCGACTTCCCCTTCCCCTTCGACGACTGGATCAGGCACCCTTCCGGGCTCGGCCGAATCCCTTCCCACCGCCTTGGCGAGGAAGTGGCCATCATCGGCGCCGGCATGTCCGGCATGGTGGCGGCCTACGAGCTCATGAAGATGGGGCTCAAGCCCGTCATCTACGAGGCCGGCCGCATCGGCGGGCGTTTGCGCTCGCAGAGCTTCGAGGGGGCCGAGGGTATCATCGCCGAACTGGGCGGCATGCGCTTCCCGGTCTCGGGCACCGGCTTCTATCACTATGCCGACATGCTCGGCCTCAAGTCGAAGCCCTTCCCCAACCCGCTGGTCGAGGCCTCGCCCTCGACCGTCATCGATCTCGAGGGCGAGACCTATTATGCCGAGAAGCAGGCCGACCTGCCGCCGATCTTCCAGGACGTGGCCGCCGCCTGGTACGAGGCGCTCGAGGAAGGTGCGAATTTCAGCGCCATGCAGAAGGCGATCCGCGCCCGCGACGTGAAGGCGCTGAAGGCGGTCTGGGACAAGCTCGTGCCCTTGTGGGACGACCGCAGCTTCTATGACTTCGTCGCCACCGCCCCCGCCTTCGCCAGGCGCTCCTTTCATCATCGCGAGATCTTCGGCCAGGTCGGCTTCGGCACCGGCGGGTGGGATTCGGACTATCCCAATTCGATGCTCGAGATCCTGCGCGTCGTCGTCACCAATTGCGACGACAACCAGCGCTGGATCGTGGGCGGCGTCGAGCAGGTGCCGCGGGGCTTATGGAAATGCAAGCCCGACCGGATGGCGCATTGGCCGAAGGGCACCTCGCTCGACAAGCTGCATGCCGGAGCGCCGCGTCCCGCCGTGGTCAGGATCGCCCGCTCACCCTCGGGCCACCTCGCCATCACCGACCGCTGGGGCCTCACCAAGTTCTTCGACGCCTGTCTCGTCACCTGCCACAGCTGGCTGCTCACCACCTATATGCAGGTGGAGGAGCGCATCTTCTCGCCCAAGCTGTGGATGGCGCTCGACCGCACCCGCTTCATGCAGTCGGCCAAGACCTTCATCATGGTCGACCGCCCGTTCTGGAAGGACAAGGACCCGCGCACCGGGCGTGACCGGATGAGCATGACACTGACCGATCGCCTGACGCGCGGCACCTATCTCTTCGACAACGGCGACGACCGGCCCGGCGTCATCTGCCTTTCCTATTCGTGGATGAGCGATGCGATGAAGATGCTGCCCCTGCCGGTCGACAAAAGGGTGAAGCTGGCGCTCGACGCGCTGAAGCGCGTCTATCCGACGCTCGACATCGAGAGCCACATCATCGGCGATCCGATCACCGTCTCCTGGGAATCGGACCCGAACTTTCTCGGCGCCTTCAAGGGCGCGCTGCCCGGCCATTACCGCTATAACCACCGCATGTATTGCCACTTCATGCAAGGCCACATGCCGCCCGACGAGAAGGGCATCTTCATGGCGGGCGACGGCGTGTCGTGGACGCCGGGCTGGGTCGAGGGCGCGGTGCAGACCGGCCTCAACGCGGTGTGGGGCATCGTCAACCATCTGGGCGGCGAGACGCCGAAGGACAACAAGGGGCCGGGCGACCGCTATGACGAGCTGAGGCCGATCGAATTGCCCGATTGACGGTACTGGATTCACTGCGCAGGAGAGGCTCTCATGTGGCCTGATCGCCGTCTGTGCCGGTTGCTCGGGATCGAGCATCCGATCATCCAGGCGCCCATGGCGGGCTCGGCCACGCCGGCTTTGGCCGCCGCCGTGAGCAATGCCGGCGGGATCGGATCGCTCGGTTGTGCCGAAATGCCGGCCGGCGAGCTTGCGAAGACTGTTGCAGATTTGCGCGCGCGCACCGACCGTCCCTTCAATCTCAATTTCTTCGTCCACCCGGCGCCCCGGACGGATCAGGCCGCCTACGCGCGGGCCCGCGACAGGCTGCTGCCCTGGTACCGCAGACTCGGCCTCCCCGAGCCCGCCATGGCGGCCTCGCCGCAGGGGCCGGGCTTCGATGATGAAAGGCTCGCCGCGATCCTCGCCCTCAAGCCCAGGGTGGTCAGCTTCCATTTCGGCGTTCCGGACCGGGCCGCAATTGCGACCCTCAAGCAGGCGGGGATCATTCTTCTGAGCACGGCGACCACTGTCGCCGAAGCGCGGTCGCTGGCCGAGGCCGGGATCGATGCGGTCATCGCCCAGGGCTTCGAGGCCGGCGGCCATCGCGGCTCGCATCAGCCGCGTCTGCCCGGCGACGGCGTCGGCACGCTGGCGCTCGTCCCGCAGGTCGCCGATGCCGTAACCCTCCCCGTGGTGGCGGCAGGCGGCATTGGCGACGGCAGGGGCATTGCCGCGGCCTTCGCCCTGGGGGCCTCGGGCGTGCAGATCGGCACGGGTTTTCTCTCCTGTCCGGAAGCCGGCACGGATGCAACACGGCGGACGATGCTGCGCGCCGCCGCCGAGACCGACACGATGATGACCGACGCCTTTTCCGGCCGGGCCGCGCGCGCGGTGCGCAGCGACTATGCACGGGACATGGAGCGGACGCCGATCGCCCTGCCCGACTTTCCCGCGATGTATGACCTGAGCGCGCCGCTTCTGCAGGCGACCGACCCTTCCGAAGTGTCGTTCCTGCTCTATGGACAGGCCGCCCGCCTCAATCGGGAACTGCCGGCGGCCGAGCTTGTCGCCCGCTATGTGGCGGAAGCCAAGATTGCCTTCGCGAAGCTCAAGGTCGGCTGACGAAACACACGCGCCTTCACTACGAAACTACCGTCGCGTCGATTACCCATGCCGATTGGGTAGAGTGGCTCTCATTGATTCATCTCATTCGCTGCCGCGATCACTTCCGCGACGATCGCTTGCACATCGGCCTCTATCGTCCGGTGGTTGACGAAACACGCGCGCAGCGCGAACTGGCCGCCGATCGTCGCATTCGAGAGATAGACCCGGCCGCGGGCGATCACCCGCTTGAGAATGCCGGCATTGTCCTTCATGCGGTGGCGGAAGCATACCGCGCTGAGCGGGACGGGGGCCAGCAGCTCCAGCTCCGGCTGCGCCTGAACGAGCCGGGCCAGCAGTTGGGCATGGCTCAGATCCCGCGCGATGGCTTCGCGGAACGCCCGGCGTCCGTGATATTGCAGCGACATCCACAGCTTCAACGCCCGGAAACGGCGCGTGAGTTCGATCGTTTCGTCGAAAAAGGCGAAGGCCTCGGTGGGATCCTCGGCCATCACCTTCACATAGTCGCCGCTATGCGAGAAGGTTTTGCGCGCAACCTCGCGGTCGCGATAGAGGAGGCAGCCGCATTCGATCGGCTGATAGAGCCATTTATGCGCATCGAGCGACAGGGAATCGGCCCGATCCAGTCCCTGGAACTTCCCCGGCGCCGCCAGAGCGGCAAGCCCGCCATAGGCGCCGTCGACATGCAGCCACAGCCCCTCTCGCCCCGCGACATCCGCGATGGCGGCAAGCGGGTCTATCGCCCCGATATTGACCGTGCCGGCGGTCGCCACGATTGCGATGGGCGCGAGTCCGGCTTTCCGATCGGCGAGGATGGCCGCTTCGAGCGCATCGACGCGCATCCGCAGTTCATCGTCGGCGGGAACGAGGCGAAGATTGTCACGGCCGATGCCGAGAAGCGCGATCGCCTTGGGAAGGGACATGTGCCCTTGTTCGGAGGCATAGACCGTGCACGCGCGGGCCCCCGTCTCATTGGCGGGGAGCTTCGCCTCGCGCGCCATCGCGAGCGCCATCAGATTGGCCATCGATCCCCCGCCGCACAGGCTTCCTCTATGGCCGGCACAACCGACTGCATCTGCAAGCCAGCCGACCACCATTTGCTCGATCATTGCCGCCGCCGGCGCTGATCGCCAAGATGTGACGTTCTGATTGAGGGCTGCCGCCAGCAATTCGCCGATCGCGCCAACCGGTTCACCCGAACCGGCGACATAGCCGAAGAACCTGCCATTGGAGATGCGCGCCTGTGCGGCGATGACATCGAAGTCATCGAGCACCGCGCGTCCGAGTCCATCTTCGGACCATGACCGAGAAAAGAGATCGACGGTTCGCGCGCCGCTTGTCGCTGGATAGACCGGCCGCTCCTCGACGGATGCCCAATAGCCCGTCGCCAGCGCCACAGCCTCCTCGGCCAGGCGCTTGAGTTCCTGATCGGAGATGTTCAAGCTGTTCATGGCGGTCCCGCTTATTCCCCGGATCGCGGGAGCAGTCTTGCCGGGCCGTTGGCAGGTGTCAATCAGCCGGCGAGATAGGTCCGCCACAGATAGATGACGAGCCCGACGAGGAGGGCGAGCGAAAGGACGCGGGCGATGCGCTTGCCGAGGATCTCGATCTTGTCCTCAGCCGGCTGTTCCATGGGTTCGGCGCCGAGGAGCTTTTCCGACTGCTGGTCGAGCCGCTTCAACGCCTTGCGGGCTTCTTCTTCGCGCTCCGACTTTTTCATGACGCCTCTTTCTCGATGCGCTCCATATCGGCATCCGACAGGCCGAAATGATGGCCGATCTCATGAACGAGCACATGGGCGATGATGGCGCCCAGGGTCTCCCGGTGCTCGGCCCAGTAGTCGAGAATGGGGCGCCGGTAGAGGAACACCATGTTGGGCAGCTGGCCGGTATAGGCGAGTTCCTCGCCATGGGCGAGGCCGGTGCCCTGGAACAGCCCGAGCAGGTCGAACTCGGTTTCGGCCTTCATCTCGGTGAGCACATCGTCGTCCGGGAATTCCTGCACCCGGATGATGACGTTGCCGGTGAGGTCGTGGAACGCCTTGGGCAGCCGCGCATGGGCGTCGGCCGCCAGCGCGTCGAACTCCTCGAGCGAAGGCGCCTCGAGGCCGCTTAGCTGATGCAGAGGAAGCCGGTGGCCTGGCAGAGATCGATCCCTTCGGCGGTCATCGCGTTCACGGTTGTATAGGCCGCCACGCTGCCGGTCACCAGCGTCAGGACAACAAGAACCATGAGAACACGGCGCAAGAACCGTGTATCCGCCGTCTGTGTAGTAATCACCTGGGAACTCCCCGCCACCAAGAAATAAGGTTGAACTTGGAATCAACCTTAGCGCCTCGGTGATGACATAACTCTTAATGCTTCGTTCATCAACCGTTAATCGGCGGCAGCGTTACCGTTCTTCTACTTTAGGCGAAGTTCCCGAGATTGCGGGCGGTTGCCGCGCGACACGTCCGATTGCGGCGAAGCCTCAGTTCCAGCGGCGGATGTCGACGAAATGGCCGGCGATGGCCGCCGCCGCCGCCATTTGCGGCGACACCAGATGGGTCCTGCCCTTATAGCCCTGGCGGCCCTCGAAGTTCCGGTTGGAGGTCGAGGCGCAGCGCTCGCCGGGTTTCAGCTGGTCCGGATTCATGCCGAGGCACATGGAACAGCCGGGCTCGCGCCACTCAAAGCCGGCCGCCACGAAGATCTTGTCGAGGCCTTCCTCTTCCGCCTGCACCTTCACGAGGCCCGATCCCGGCACGATCATGCCCTTGAGCCGCTCATGGATCCGGCGGCCCTCGACGATTTTGGCGACGGCGCGCAGGTCCTCGATGCGGCCATTGGTGCAGGAACCGATCCAGATCATGTCGAGCGGGATGTCGGTGATCCTGGTGCCGGGCTTCAGCCCCATGTAATCGAGGGCCCGCCATTTCGACTGGCGCTTGCCTTCGTCCTGGATGTCGTCCGGATTGGGCACGATGCCCTCGACCGAGACGACGTCTTCCGGCGAGGTTCCCCAGGAGACGATCGGCGGCAGCGAATGCGCGTCGAGCTTCACCACCCGGTCGAAATGGGCGCCGTCATCGGTCTTCAGCGTGTCCCAGTAGCGCCGCGCCGCATCCCAGTCGCGGCCCTTGGGCGATTTCGGCCGGCCTTTCAGATAGTCAAAGGCCGTCTCGTCCGGCGCGATCATGCCGGCGCGAGCGCCGCCCTCGATCGACATGTTGCAGACCGTCATGCGGCCTTCCATCGACAGCGAACGGATCGCCTCGCCGGCATATTCGAGCGAATAGCCGGTGCCGCCGGCGGTGCCGATCTCGCCGATGATGGCGAGGATGATGTCCTTGGCGGTGACGCCCGGCGCCAGCGTGCCGTCGATCACCGCGCGCATGTTCTTCGACTTCGACTGGATCAGCGTCTGGGTGGCCAGCACGTGCTCGACCTCGGAGGTGCCGATGCCGTAGGCCAGCGCGCCGAACGCACCGTGGGTCGCGGTGTGGCTGTCGCCGCAGACCAGTGTGACGCCCGGCAGGGTGAAGCCCTGCTCCGGCCCGATGATGTGGACGATGCCCTGCCGCTTGTCGAACT
>CAZICN010000210.1:6578-7593 GCA_964537655.1 uncultured Aestuariivirga sp. | reverse complement strand
TCTTCCTTGCCTTCGACCACGAGGGCCGCCAGCACCTTGTCCTTCGCCTTGGCGACGGCTTCCTGGCGGTCTTCCTTCTTGGCGATGGCATAGGCCGAGCGCACGTCGGCTTCGGCGATCTTCTTCACCGAATTATATAGCGTCTCCTGATCGGGCGGCGTGAAGTCGCGCGGCTGGCGGGCCGAGCGCTCGGCCAGGCGGATGATCGCCTCGAGCACCGGCTGGAAATGCGCGTGGCCGAACATGACGGCGCCGAGCATCTGCTCTTCCGAGAGTTCCTTCGCTTCCGATTCGACCATCAGCACCGCATCCTGGGTGCCGGCGACGACGAGATCGAGCTCCGAGGTCTTCATCTGCTCGATCGTCGGATTGAGCACATACTCGCCATTGACGACGCCGACGCGCGCAGCACCTACCGGCCCCATGAACGGGATGCCGGACAGGGTGAGCGCCGCGGACGACGCGACCAGGGCAACGATGTCGGAGTCATTTTCGAGATCGTAGGAGAGCACGGTCGCGATGACCTGCGTCTCATTGCGGAAGCCTTCGATGAACAGCGGACGGATCGGCCGGTCGATGAGGCGCGAAATCAGCGTCTCACGCTCGGTCGGGCGGCCTTCGCGCTTGAAATAACCGCCGGGAATCTTGCCGGCGGCGTAGGTCTTTTCCTGGTAGTTGACGGTGAGCGGGAAGAAATCGATCCCGGGCTTCTCGGAGCGGGCGGCGACCGCGGTGGCGAGAACGGTCGTCTCGCCATAGGTGGCGACGACGGCGCCATCGGCCTGCCTCGCCATGCGTCCGGTCTCGAGGCGCAGCTTCTTGCCGCCCCATTCGATTTCTTCAACATCGATATTGAACATGTGATTTTCCTGATTGCCCTTCGCCGCCGCTTGAAGTGCGTTCACCTACATCGTGGACGGCATCCCCTTTGGGCCTCCTGGCGCCGGCCCTATTGCCGGACACCATTTAGGGGATCGCGGGCGGCAAATCGGTGATCCGCCCGCTCATGCTGTTT
>CAZICN010000210.1:0-6568 GCA_964537655.1 uncultured Aestuariivirga sp. | reverse complement strand
GTCCGAAAACCGCTTCGCGCCCTTCGGTCCGATGCCCTAGCGCCGGATATCCAGCCGCTTGATCAGCGTCTGATAGCGCCCTTCATCGACCTTCTTGAGATAGTCAAGCAGACCACGGCGCTGGCTGACCATCTTGAGGAGGCCGCGGCGCGAGTGATTGTCTTTCTTGTGGGCTTTGAAGTGGTCGGTCAGTGTATTGATGCGCTCGGTCAGGAGCGCCACCTGAACTTCAGGCGAGCCGGTATCGCCGGCCTTGGTACCATACTCTTTCACGAGCGCGGTCTTGCGCTCAGCAGTCATTGTCATTCGGTCATCTCCAAATGGGTTACAGGTTGAACAGACGCTTCGGCTTGAGCGAGCCCTTCTCGATAGAGCAGATCCCCAGGGGCCTTTGACCCCACATGACGAGGACCGCATCTTGTGCGATGGGAGCGCTTGCACCTCTGAGCAGAACCGATTGGCCCTGTCTCAGGCGTTGGGCCTCCGCGTCCTTCACGGCCAGTGCCGGGATGCCGTCCAGCACGGTCTCGATGGGGCGGAGAACCCCTTCCATGGCGTTGTCGCCGGGCGCCTTATGGCGCAGATCGCCGAGCATTTCCAGCGAAATCATGTCTTTTTCGCCGAAAGGCCCGACCTGCGTGCGCCTCAGGGAGGCTACATGCCCGACTGTGCCCAGGGCCAGGGCCAGGTCGCGGGCGAGCGAGCGGATATAGGTGCCCTTGCCGCAGGTGACCGACAATTCGGCATGGTCGGCGTCGGGTGCCGCCAGACGCTCGATCTTCTCGATGAAGACCGGCCGGGCAGCCAGCGTCACCTCTTCGCCCGCCCGGGCGAGATCATAGGCCCGCTCGCCGGCGACCTTGATTGCCGAGAATCTCGGCGGAGTCTGAAGAATTTCACCTTCGAACTGTTTTAGTATCGAATCGATATCAGATTCTGTCGGGCGGCGCACGGATATTGCACTGATTTCGCCCTCGCGATCGTCCGTCGTCCGGGACTCTCCCCATTTAATGAGGACTCGATAGGTTTTCCGCCCCTCCATGGCCCAGGAGACCGTCTTGGTGGCCTCGCCGAGCGCGATCGGCAGGAGGCCGGAGGCGAGGGGATCGAGCGTTCCGCCATGGCCAGCCTTCGCGGCATTGAACAGGCGCTTGACCTTGGCCAGCGCCTGGGTCGAGCCCAGACCCTCCGGCTTGTCGAGGGCGATCCAGCCATGAATAGCCTGGCGGACGGTCACTTCTTTTCGGTGAGATCGCGGGCCACCGCCGGGTCCTTGAGAAGCCTGTCGATCTTCTCGGCATAGTCCAAGGCGGTATCGATCCGAAACCGAAGCTCCGGCATGAACTTCATTTCCAGCCGCGGCGAGAGCAAGCCCCTGATATAGCGGGCATGCTTGGCCAGGAGCTTCAGGGCCTGGTCGTTGTGGCCTTCCAGCAAGGGCCGCACGAAGGCGGTGGCGATGCGCAGATCAGGCGACATGGCGACTTCATGCACGCCGATCTTGAAGCGATCGAGCTCGGGATCGCCGACCTCGCCGCGCAGCAGGATATCCGCCAGGCCGTGGCGGATGAGTTCGCCGGCGCGAAGCTGGCGCTGGGAGGGAGCCTTGGATGAGGAATGCTTGTTTTTCACGATCGATGGACCAAAGCAAAATCCTTGACCTGTTGCGAGATCAATTGCCGAAGGCGCACGACATCGCCCGCGTCCACGAAAGCCCTCTTGGGGATGATCAAGGCCTGCAGTCGGGTTAGGAAGAGGAAGAAATGGCTTCGCGTCTCCTCACCGCGCTCAATGGAACGCCAGGATATGGTAGCAGTATCCTCGCCACTTTCCGTCCGGATACTGCGTTCCTCCGCGACCAAGCGGACCTCCATCTGCTTGTAAGTGGCTTTCATCCGCTTGCGCATGAAGTACCGCCTCATAAGCGGGAGAGCGGGGACAAGGACAAGCCCAACAAGAACACCAACGATCAGATTGGCCGCGAGATTCTTGAAATCGAACAACGCAAAAAGGAACAGCAGGGCCGGGACAATCAACGCCGCAATCCAGTTGACGATCCAACCAGGCAGATTGAACAGCAAACGAGCCCGCCGATTGAGCGCCAGAAAATCGTCTTCATTCAACCGGTAGCGGACCTCAACAGGGTGGCCTGAATCGCTCTTTTTCGTCGCGGTCGCATCCATGGCGACTCAGCATCCTCAATCCAGCGTCCGCTGCACCTTCTCGACCCGGAAGCATTCGATGACATCCTTGGCCCGCATGTCCTGATAGCCCTCGAAGGCCATGCCGCATTCCTGGCCGACCTGCACTTCCTTGACTTCGTCCTTGAAGCGCTTGAGCGTCGACAACGTGCCTTCGTGGATGACGACGTTGTCGCGGATGAGGCGCACCTTGGCGCCGCGCTGCACCGAGCCTTCGGTGACCCGGCAGCCGGCGACCTTGCCGACCTTGGTGATGTTGAAGATCTCGAGGATCTCCGCATTGCCGAGGAAGGTTTCGCGCAAGGTGGGCGCCAGCAGGCCCGACATCGCCTTCTTGATGTCGTCCACCAGGTCATAGATGATGTTGTAGTAGCGGATTTCGATGCCGTCGCGCTCCGCCGCGTCGCGGGCCTGGCCGTTGGCGCGGACATTGAAGCCGAGGATAACCGCACCCGAGGCCGCCGCCAGCTGCACATCCGATTCGCTGATACCGCCGACGCCATAATGCATGACGCGGGCGCCGATCTCCTCATTGCCGATCTTCTCCAGCGCCTGGACGATCGCTTCAGCCGAACCCTGCACATCCGCCTTGACCAGGATATGGAAGTCCTTGCGCGCACCATCCTTGAGCTGCGACATCATCTGCTCGAGCGAGGCACGGCCCGAGGCCACGCCACGCTGCTCGCGCCGCTTGCGTTCGCGGTAGTCGGTGATCTCGCGCGCCCTGGCTTCGTTTTCGACGACGACGAACTGATCACCCGCTTCCGGCGCCGAGGAGAGGCCGAGCACTTCGACCGGAACCGAGGGTCCGGCTTCCCTGACATGCTCGCCCTTGTCGTTGATGAGCGCGCGCACCTTGCCCCAGGCGGAGCCGGCGACGAAGATATCGCCGAGACGCAGCGTGCCGCGCTGCACCAGAACGGTCGCGACCGGGCCGCGGCCACGGTCGAGCTGGGCTTCGACGACGATGCCCGAGGCCTCGCGGTCCGGATTGGCCTTGAGATCGAGCACTTCGGCCTGCAGCAGGATCGTATCGAGCAGCTTGTCGAGATTTGTGCCCTTGAGTGCGGAGACCTCGACCTCGAGGACCTCGCCGCCCATGCTTTCCACCACCACTTCATATTGCAGAAGCCCGGTGCGGACGCGGTTGGGATTGGCCTGCTGCTTGTCGATCTTGTTGATCGCCACGATGATCGGCACTTCCGCGGCACGCGCGTGATTGATCGCTTCCGCCGTCTGCGGCATGACGCCGTCATCGGCGGCGACCACCAGGATGACGATATCCGTCGCCTTGGCGCCGCGGGCGCGCATCGAGGTGAAGGCCTCGTGGCCCGGCGTGTCGATGAAGGTGACGAGGCCGTTCTTGGTCTCGACCTGATAGGCGCCGATATGCTGGGTGATGCCGCCGGCTTCGCCCGCCACGACATTCGTCTTGCGGATGGCGTCGAGCAGCGACGTCTTGCCGTGATCGACATGGCCCATGATGGTGACGACGGGCGCCCGGGGTTTCAGCGTATCGGCGGCATCGGTGTCGCCGGCCAGTCCCTCGACCACGTCGGCCTCGGCGACGCGCCGCACCCGATGGCCCATTTCCTCGGTGATGATCTGGGCCGTATCGGCATCGATCACGTCGTTGATCGTGTGCATCTGGCCTTGCTTCATCAGAATCTTGATCAGGTCGACGGCCCGTTCCGACATGCGGTTGGCCAGCTCCTGGATGGTGATCGCCTCGGGGATGGTGACGTCGCGCACCATCTTCTCCGTCGGCATCTGGAAGCCCTGCGCCTGCTTCTTCTGGCGCTCGGTGCGGCGGCGGAACGCGGCGATGGAGCGCGCGCGATCGTCGTTTTCATCAAGCGCATTGGCGAGCGTGAGCTTGCCGCGGCGCTTTTCGGCATCGGCCTTGGTGCGCGTCGGCGCCGGTACCTTCACCTCGCGCTTGACGCCCGGCCGCGCCTTGGCCTTGGCCTCGTCCTCGTCGGCCACCTGCGCGGCGCGCTGGACGGGGAGCTTCTTCGCCGCTTCTTCGGCCTTCTTGCGGCCTTCCTCTTCCGAGCGATGACGCGCATCGTCGTCGACCTTGCGGCGGTCGGCCGCCTCGCGTTCCTTGCGCTCGCGTTCTTCCTGCTCGCGCCGGCGTCCCGCCTCGGCTTCCTGGCGCTTGCGCTCCTCGGCCTCGCGCACCCGCGCATCGGCGAGAGCGCGATCGCGCGCTTCCTTCTCTTCCGCCGTCAACGTGCGCAGCACGACGCCCGAGCGCTGCTGGTCGCCGGCGCGTGAGCGATCGGCCTGCGGAGTCGCCACGCGCGGCTGCGCCTGGAACTGCGACTTCGTCTCGGGCACCGCCGGACGCTGTTCGTCTTCCTTGCCGCCGGGCCCGCCCGGACGCTTGCGACGCGTCTCGACCACCACGGTCTTGGTGCGGCCATGGGAGAAATTCTGCTTCACCCGGCTCTGCTCGACCGGGCGGCGCAGGCTCAAGGGCCGGCCCTGTCCTCCGGCGCCACCAAGCTTGCGATCATTGCTATCGTTCGTATCCGTCATTCTTCCTTGCCAGTCTCGGTCGGCTTCAAGCGTCATAGGCCTCTGCACGACGCGCGGCCTGGAGGAGCTTTTCAGCAAGCCCTCCCTTGGCCACGGCCGCATGTATCACATTTGTCCGGCCAAACGCCAAATCCAATTCAGTCGAGGTGAAGAAACCGATGGTCTCAACACCTGGCCCCGAAAGGTTGTCGATCTTCTGCCGGCCGTTTTGGGCTGCTTCTCGCGCATGAATGACAAGCCGCGCCCGCCCGGATGCCACCATTTCCTCGACCTTAGCGTTTCCGGCGACCGCCTCGCCAGCCTTTTTTGCAAGCGAGACATAGGAAACCGCGGCCTTTCGCAACAGTCCCCCGACCTGATCGGGAAGATCCGCCCCGGCTTCGCTTCCCTCGCCCAGCCCCCGGCTGAAGGCCCGGCGCTTGACCGCCTCGCTCACCCGGGCCTTGCTCAGACTAACCCAGACGCCGCGGCCCGGCAACTTCCGGTTGATATCCGGCACCACCGCGCCATCCGGCCCGCGCACGAAGCGAATGAGCTGCGCCTCATCCCTGACCTCCCGGGTCACGATGCACATGCGCTCCGCCACAATTTCTTCTGCCTTGGCCGGGGCTTCGCTCAAGCGTCCTGCGCCTCCACGCCCGCCTCTTCGGCGGTCTCGGCGGCTTCGGCGGGCATCTCGATCCAGCCGGCCTTGACGCGCGCCGCCATGATGATGGCTTCGGCTTCCGCCGACGAGACATCGAGATCGGAGAAGGCACCCTTGTGCTTGACCGTCTCGCCCTGCTTGCGCTCCGTCCAGCCGACGAGGTCGTCGGTGGCGCAGCCGGCGAGGTCTTCCACGGTTTTGACCTCGGCTTCGCCCAGGGCCACCATCATCGGCAAGGTGACGCCTTCGACCTCGGCGACGTCATCGGCGACGCCGAGTTCCTTGCGCCGCTGATCCTGCTCGGCGGTGATCTTGTCGAGATAATCGCGCGCCCTGGTCTGCAGTTCCTGGGCGGTCTGCTCGTCGAGGCCTTCGAGGCTCGAAATCTCCTGCGCGTCGGCATAGGCGATCTCTTCCACCGTGGCGAAGCCCTCGGAGGCGAGCAGCTGGGCCAGGATCTCGTCGAGATCGAGCGTCTCGACGAAGCGCTGGGTGCGCTCGGCGAATTCCTTCTGGCGGCGTTCCGATTCCTCGGCTTCGGTCATGATATCGATATCCCATCCGGTGAGTTGCGAGGCGAGGCGCACATTCTGGCCGCGCCGGCCGATGGCGAGCGAGAGCTGCTCGTCGGGCACCACGACCTCGATGCGCTCGGCCTCTTCATCGAGCACGACCTTCGCCACTTCGGCGGGCGCCAGCGCGTTGACGACGAAATTGGCGACATCGGCCGACCACGGGATGATGTCGATCTTCTCGCCCTGCAGCTCGTTGACCACCGCCTGGACGCGGCTGCCGCGCATGCCGACGCAGGCGCCGACCGGATCGATCGAGCCGTCCTTCGAGCGCACCGCGATCTTGGCGCGCGAGCCCGGGTCGCGGGCGACCGACACGACCTCGACGACGCCGTCATAGATTTCCGGCACTTCCTGGCCGAACAGGCGCGACATGAATTCGGGATGCGTACGTGACAAAAATATCTGCGGGCCGCGCTGCTCGCGGCGCACGTCATAGACATAGGCGCGGATGCGGTCGCCGGGCCGGAAGGTCTCGCGCGGCAGCGCCTCGTCGCGCCGGACGATGGCTTCGCCGCGGCCCAGATCGACGATCACATTGCCATATTCGACGCGCTTCACCGAGCCGTGCACGATTTCGCCGATGCGGTCCTTGTACTCGTCAT
>CAZICN010000209.1:0-7680 GCA_964537655.1 uncultured Aestuariivirga sp. | reverse complement strand
TCACCGCATGGCCGTTGGCCACCGCCTTGACGGTGCCCGGGAAGGCGTTGTTTTCGCCGACGAAGGAAGCGACGAAA
The DNA here is from genome assembly GCA_964537655.1 of uncultured Aestuariivirga sp. Classification (GTDB taxonomy): domain Bacteria; phylum Pseudomonadota; class Alphaproteobacteria; order Rhizobiales; family Aestuariivirgaceae; genus Taklimakanibacter. Next base: position 7,603 of record CAZICN010000209.1, on the reverse strand, counting down.
GGCGTCACCGGCTTGTCATAGACGGATTTGCCGTCGCCCACCTGCTCGATGACGCCATTGTTCATGACCGCGATGCGGTCCGACATGGTGAGCGCCTCGCCCTGGTCATGGGTGATGTAGATGAAGGTGATGCCGACGCGCTGCTGGATGGCGCGCAGTTCGGTGCGCATATGCTGGCGCAGCTTGAGGTCGAGGGCGGACAAAGGCTCGTCCAGCAAAAGCACCTTCGGCTGCACCGCGAGAGCGCGCGCAATGGCGACACGCTGCTTCTGGCCACCCGACAATTCGCTGACCAGCTTCTTGCCCTGGCCCGGCAGGGCGATGAGACTCAGCAGCTCATCGGCCTTCTTCATGCGGTCGGGCTTCGACATGCCGCGCACGCGCAGGCCGTAAGTGATGTTCTCGGCGACCGACATCAGCGGAAACAGGGCCAGGTTCTGGAAGATCAGCGCCGTCGGCCGCTTGTTGGGTCCGATGCCCGCCATGTCTTCACCACCGATCCGCACAGCGCCGGCCGATGGGTCGAGGAAACCCGACACGGTGCGCAGGATGGTGGTCTTGCCGCAGCCCGAGGGCCCGAGAAAGGAGAAGAACTCTCCACCCTTGATCTGCAAGCTGACATCGTTGACGGCCATGAACTGGCCAAATGTCACGGTGACGTGATCGAGTTCGACGCCTGCGCTCATCCCCTACCCTTCAAATCTCACCGGCCCTTGCTTTTGGGGCGTTTCCTCTTCGCCAAAGTCGAGCAACTCGGGCGGGAAACACTCTGGGCTCGTTCCCGATAGTAAAGACCGTCCGGGCCTTTCGGTCCAGAGGCAAGCGCGTGATCAGGAGAAGCAGACTCCGGCTTTCCGTCTGACCACTCGCTAACCCCAAGATTCCCATCACGATTATCGAGTCAAGCCGAGCCGGCCTGACGTCATCGTGATCAGGTGAAAAGGCCAGCTCCGGATAGACCGGAGCTGGCTTCAGACAGTGGTGGCAGCGATCAGGCCGACTTCAGCTTGTCGGCATACTGGGTGCGCAGTTCGGCGAACCATGACGGTTCGGCCGGACGGTGCCAGAGGTTCTTCAAGGCGTCGCCCGGATAGGCTTCCTGGAAGTTCTTCTTGGCCACATCGGACAGCAGCGCATCGGCGCCCGTGACCACCGGATTGTAGCCGGAATTCTCGGCCACGGCGGCGGAGGCTTCAGGCGTCGCGAGCCAGTTCACGAACTCATAGACCTGATCGATGTTCTTGGCCGCCTTGACCAGCGAGAGACCATCGAGCCAGGCGATCGCACCTTCCTTGGGAGCCTGGTAGGAGACGGGCTTGCCTTCTTTCTTCAGCTTGAGCGCCGGGCCATCCCAGGTCTGGCCGATCCACACATCGTTCTCCATCAGGCCCGACATGGTGTTGTCGGCCGAATCCCAGAACTGCTTGATCCAGGACTTGTGCTCGAGCGCGAAGGGAAGGATCTGGTCATAGATCTTCTTCATCGTCGCTTCGTCCTTGAAGGCGTCGAGCATGCGGTTGGACGGCAGCTTGCCATTGCCATCCATCCACAGGCCGATGCCGAGCAGGATCGAATGCGGACGGCCCTGGACACGGCCCTTCACGCCTTCATCCCACAGCGAGCCGTAGCTCAGCGTGGCGGGATCGCCCTTCCATTTGTCGGTGCGCCAGGAGATAGCCTCGGAACCCCAGACATGCGGCAGGTGATGGAGACCACCATCCCATGTCCACAGGCTCGACGAGCCTTCGAGCATCGAGGGGATGTAGTTGCCGGAATTCTTCAACTTGTTCATGTCGAAGGGCTGCAGGATGGCAAGGTCCTTGAATTGCGGGGCCCGGTCACGCGTCGGCTGGCAGAGATCGAAGCCTTCGCCGCCCGTCGCCTGGAGCTTGTTGATCTGCTCCTCGTTCTGCGAGAACGGCGTGGTGTTGACCTTGATGCCCGTCGCCTTCTCGAAGTTCGGGATCACCGGATCGGGGAATTCGTCCGACCAGTTGATGATGCTGAGTTCGCCTGAGGACGAGAGCGCATGCTTGACATAGAGCGGGCTCGTCAGCCCGACCGCACCAACGGCGATGCTCGCCTTCAGCAGGTTGCGGCGGCTCATCTGGGCTGCGCGCACCAGATCCAAAGTCGCCTTTCTGGGATCGTATTTCGTCATCTGCTTCCTCCGAAGTGCCGCCGGACTATTCCCGCGGCACCAATTGAACGCCCATCTTATATATGGCCGGCAAACCCGGCTTCTTCCTTGATTTCAGTGCAGTATGACGGCCTGTTGACTGCCGGGCAATGGGGTACGCGGCCCTGGCTCTATGCGATCAAGCGGGCTGGACCTCCACCCCAGGACGGCTACAATCGAAGCGGCATGTTCAACTCTTCCGCGTCAGCGCCCCTTCCGGACAGCCCGACGGTGAGCGTCCCCTATGATCGCCTCGCCGAGGCGGCGATCCTTCTGCTTGAGGAAGCGAGACTCGAAGACATCGCAAGGGATTGCGGGGAGGCCTGCGCCTGGCTCGAGGCTTGCGGCTATCCCGGGCTCAAACTCCTGTTCGAGGCCCTCGACACGACCCGGCCGGAAGACCGCCATCCGGAACTCGAGCCGGATGCCCTGGGCCTCGACCTCGGGAATGTCTCCTGCGTCTTCCTGGCGCCACGCATCGCCCGGCTGGTCGAAGAAAGGGGACGGCTTTTCCTGCGCAATGTCCGCCATGGCCTCTATCTCGTGCCCTTTTCGGTGCGCGCCAATATCGGCATCGGCTGCCCAGTCGATCCCTCCTTCGCGCTGGGCGGCGAGCGCGCCAAGAACCCCTATGAAGAAAAGCTCAACGCGGCGAAGCAGGCCGGAATTGCGGTGCCCGGCACTGTCTGGGAAAGGGTTCCTCCCGCTGTTCGGCTGGCCTAGGCACCCGCGACATGCCCGAACGGATCATTCGCATCTCGCCTGCCGGCCGGTTGGCCAACCAGATGCTGCAGCTCATGATGGCGGAGAGGCTGCGCCTTGCCATCAAGGACGCGAAGGTCGCGGGCTATTCGCTGCCGCAATGGAATCTGGTCGGCGATGCCCTGCCGCCGGAGAACGCTCTCTCCCTCTCGCTCAGATCCTATGTGGTGCCCCTCGACCAGATCATCGATTTCGCCAATTCGGTCGATCATCTCGACATCAGAATCGCATCGGTCAATTTGCGTTACGCCTATTACCGGCCGCTGCTCGGTCATTTCCGTAACCTGTTCCAGTCCCCGCTGGGCGAGAACCTGGCGCCGGGCGCCGGCGATCTCGTCATCGCCATCCGCCTCGGCGACATTCTCGACGGCAAGCATCGCAACTATATGCCGCTGCCGATCTCCTGGTATGAGGAACTCATCGAGAAGACGGGGTTGAAGCCTATCTTTGTCGGCGAGATCGGCACAGACTATTACAGTGAAGCCCTGCGCCGGCGATTTCCCGAAGCGCGGTTCATCACCCACGAGGATCCGATGGTCGACTTCGGCATCCTCAGAAGATCGGTCAACATCGTGCCGAGCATCGGCACTTTCTCATGGCTGGCGAGCTGGCTTTCCGAAACCACCCGGACGATCTTCTTGCCGGTTGCCGGACTCTTCAACCAGCTGGGGCGGCCCGATGTCGATCTGCTGCCGGTCGACGATGATCGCTATCGGTTCTTCGAATCGGCGATGCGGGAATGGAGCGCCACCCCTGCCCAGATCGATCACATCGTCAATCGCGCGCATGATTTCCGGGAGATCAGCCGGCACGAACTGAAGACGCTTTTTGCGCCTCATATCGGGACCTACGGCGAGGGCCTGCAGACACGCCCATGATGCCCTGAGGCGCCGATGGCGCGCCTGTTTGCAGGAATTCCCGACACCGGTTAGAAGGCTGCTCCTTCTTCGGAGTAGCACATGCCCGGGCCGTTACAGTCTATCCGTGTTCTCGATCTGACCAGGGTGCTTGCCGGCCCCTGGTCGACCCAGATTCTCGCCGATTTCGGCGCCGAGGTGATCAAGATCGAAAAGCCCGGGGAAGGCGACGATACGCGCGGCTGGGGGCCGCCCTTCATCACCAATCCGGACGGATCGCGGGGCGATGCCGCCTATTATCTCTCGGCCAACCGGGGCAAGCAGTCGGTCGCCATCGACATGGCGAAGCCCGAAGGCCAGAAGCTCCTGCGCGAGCTCGCGGCCAGGTCCGACGTCGTCATGGAGAATTTCAAGGTCGGGGGCCTGAAGAAATATGGCCTCGACTATGAGAGCCTCAAGGCGATCAATCCGAAGCTGATCTACTGCTCGATCACCGGTTTCGGCCAGACGGGGCCCTATGCCCAGCGCGCCGGCTATGACTTCATGATCCAGGGCATGGGCGGCATCATGTCGATCACCGGCCTGCCCGACGGGACGCCAGGTGCCGAGCCGGTCAAGACGGGTGTTGCGTTCGCCGACGTCTTCACCGGCCTCTATGCCACGATCGGCGTCCTGGCCGCCCTCCACCACCGGGACCGGACCGGTGAAGGCCAGTATCTCGATCTGGCTCTCCTCGACACGCAGATCGCGGTGCTCGCCAACCAGGCGCTCAACTTCCTCGTCGGCGGCAAGGCGCCGAAGCGCCTCGGCAACGCCCATCCCAATATCGTGCCCTACCAGACCTTTGCGACCAGCGACGGCCACATCATCATCGCCGTCGGCAATGACCGGCAGTTTCGCGAATATACAAGGATTGCCGGCGTGCCTGAGCTCGCCGACGACAGCCGGTTCCAGAACAACCGCGCCCGGGTCGAGAACCGGGATGCCCTCATCGCCCTCCTCGCCCCGCCGATGACACGACGAAGCACGGCGCAATGGATCGACGCCCTCGAAGCCGCCGCGGTCCCCTGCGGCCCCATCAACGGGATCGACCAGGTCTTCGCTGACCCGCAGGTCAGGGCGCGTGGCCTCAGCGTCGTCCAGAGCCGGGATGACGGAACGAAAACGCCGGGCGTCGCCAATCCGGTGCGGTTTTCCGCCACGCCGGTCGAATATTCGAGAGCCGCACCGGCGCTCGGCAACGCAACGGAAGACGTGCTTGGCCGGGTCCTCGGGCTGTCGCCCGAGGACATCGCGAAGCTTCGGGATTCGGCCTCCATCGGGTAAATGTCGCTTTCGGACGGACTCACCTTCAAAGGACAGCGCATAGACCACCCATGGCCAATCTCGTTGTAACATACTGGCGCGACATTCCTTCCGCCGTCTCGGTCAAGGCCGGACGCAAGGAGGAGAAGCGCATGCTTGCCGACCGTTTCCAGGAAGCGATCGACATGGCCGCCATGCGCGGCGGGGCTTCCGATACCGACGCCTATCTTGCCGACTGGCGGCGCGCCGAGCCGATTGCGGTGGGTGACGATCTCGCCACCGAAGCCGACAAGGCCAAGGCCGATCTCGAGCAGGCCTTTGACAAGGAAAGGCTCAAGACGCTTATCGCCAATGGCGGCGCCGCCAAATCCTGAACTCACCCGCGCATTCGAGGACCTCAATGACCCAGACCCTTATCGCCTCCGAGAAAAAGACCTTCCTGATCGGTTTCGACCGTCCATTCTGCGTCATCGGCGAGCGCATCAATCCGACGGGCCGCAAGAAACTCGCCGCCGAAATGCAGGCGGGCAATTTCGAAACGGTGATCAAGGACGCCCTCGCCCAGACCGCCGCTGGCGCCAATGTCCTTGACGTCAATGCCGGCGTCACCGCGGTCAATCCCAACGAGACCGAGCCGCCGCTCCTCAAGCAGACGATCGAGATTGTCCAGTCGGTGACCGATCTGCCGCTGTGCATCGATTCATCGGTGACGGCGGCGCTCAAGGTCGGGCTCGAAACCGCCAAAGGCCGCCCGCTGGTCAATTCGGTGACCGGCGAGGAAGAGAAGCTGGAAGCCATCCTGCCGCTGGTCGCCAAATATAATGTGCCGGTCGTCGCCATCTCCAACGACGAGACGGGCATCTCGGAAGACCCCGATGTGCGCTTCGAGGTGGCGAAGAAGATCGTCCAGCGCGCCGCCGATTTCGGCATCAAGCCGGAAGATGTCGTCGTCGATCCCCTGGTGATGCCGATCGGCGCCATGGGCACCGCCGGCCAGCAGGTGTTCCGCCTGGTGCGGCGCCTGCGCGAGGAGCTCAAGGTGAACACCACCTGCGGCGCCTCCAACATCTCCTTCGGCATGCCGAACCGGCGCGTCCTCACCGGCTATTTCCTCGCCATGGCGGCCTCGCACGGCATGACGTCCGCGATCATGAACCCGCTCCATGACGAGGATATGCATGCTATCCTGGCGGCCAATGTCCTCAACGGCACCGACCGGAACTGCAAGGTGTGGACGAACAAGTTCCGCGAGATGTCCATACCCCCGGCGGTCTCGCAGGCCGTGGGCGATGGATTGCCGGGCGCGTCCGATGAAGACGTCGCCCGTCGCCGGGCGCGCGAGGAGCGCCGGCGCCGGCGTGGATAAGGAAAATGGCCGAGACGCCCCATGATGCCCTGATCGTCTTCACGCCGTCCGGCAAGCGCGGACGCTTCCCGATCGGCACGCCTGTTCTCCAGGCGGCGCGCTCGCTTGGCGTCGATATCGATTCGGTCTGCGGTGGACGCGCCATTTGCGGGCGCTGCCAGATCACCATCGGCGAAGGCGAGTTCGCCAAACATGGCATCCGCTCGACGTCAGCACATCTTTCGGAATTCTCCGCCGTCGAGAAACGCTATGACGACAAGCGCGGCCTCCTCGCCGGACGGAGGCTGTCCTGCCAGACGAAGCTCTTGGGCGATGCCGTCATCGACGTGCCGCCGGAAAGCCAGGTCCACAAGCAAGTGGTCAGGAAGCGCGCCGAAGCGCGCGACATCGAGATGAACCCGGCCACCCGCCTCTATTTCATCGAGGTGGAAGAGCCTGACATGCACAAGCCCTCCTCCGACCTCGAACGCGTCTATCGCGCTCTGGCGGAGCAGTGGGACGTCGCCAATGTCTCGGCGAGCCTCGCCATCATGCAGAACCTGCAGAAGGTGCTGCGCCAGGGTGAGTGGAAGATCACGGTCGCCGTGTTCTCGCGATCCGCCGGCGGCGGCAATATCCTGACCGCCATCTGGCCGGGCTTCCACGACAAGGCCTTCGGGCTCGCCGTCGATGTCGGCTCGACCACCATCGCGGCGCATCTATGCAGCCTTTCGACCGGTGACGTCGTCGCCTCGTCGGGCCTCATGAACCCGCAGATCCGCTTCGGCGAGGATCTCATGAGCCGCGTCTCCTATGTGATGATGAATCCGGGCGGCGAGAAGGAAATGACGGCCGCGGTGCGCGAGGCGCTGAACACCCTCGCGGTCCAGGTCGCGAAAGAGGCCGGAATCGAGAAGACCGACATTCTCGAAGCCGTGCTGGTCGGCAATCCGGTCATGCATCACCTGTTCCTCGGCATCGATCCGACGGAATTGGGCGGCGCGCCCTTCGCGCTCGCCACCGGCCTTTCAGTGACGCGGCCCGCGAAAGAGCTCGACCTCGACCTCAATCCCGGCTCTCAAGTCTATGTGCTGCCCTGCATCGCCGGTCATGTCGGCGCTGCAGCCCAGGTCGACCTTGGGCGCGATGTCCGGG
>CAZICN010000208.1:0-7684 GCA_964537655.1 uncultured Aestuariivirga sp. | reverse complement strand
AAATACCAGGACGAGTCGATGAAGGTATCGAAGGTGTCGGTCTCGCGCCGGGCCTTGCCGCCGCAGGAGGGACAAGAGGTGTCCTTCCATGTCGGATGATGCATCAGGGGATTACCGGGCTTGTCGAAGGTCACGTCCTCGGGCAGCGTCACCGGCAGGTCGGCCTTGCGCACCGGCACCACGCCGCATTTGGCGCAATGGATGACCGGTATCGGGCAACCCCAGTAGCGCTGGCGCGAAACGCCCCAGTCGCGCAGGCGGTAGTTCACCTTGCGCTCGCCGATGCCGTCCTTCTCCATGCGCCGGGCAACGGTCTCCTTAGCCTCGGGCACGGTCATGTCATCGAGGAAATCGGAGTTGATCAGGACGGTCTGGTCGCCCTCCTTCTCCAGGAAGGCCTCGTCGCCCACGGTGAATTGATTCGGGTCCGTTCCTTTCGGCGCCACGACCGGTATGACCGGCAAGCCATACTTGCGGGCGAAATCGAGGTCACGCTGGTCATGCGCCGGGCAACCGAAAATGGCGCCCTCGCCATAGCCCATCAGGACGAAATTGGCGGCATAGACCGGCAGCCTGACGCCCGGCCGGAAGGGATGGCGGGCATAGAGCCCGAGCGGGAAGCCCTTCTTCTCGGCGCGCTCGATCGTCTCCTCGCTGGTGCCGAGCGCCGCCACCTCGCGGCGGAAGTCGGCGAGGCCCTTGACCTTCCGCTCCAGTTCGCGGCACAGCGCATGATCGGCCGAGAGCGCGCAGAAGCTCGCGCCGAAGATCGTGTCATGGCGCGTCGTATAGACGGTGAGGCGGTCGTTCAGCGCGTTGCCCGCCTCGTCCTCGAGGACGAAGGAGAAGCGCATGCCTTCCGAGCGACCGATCCAGTTGGCCTGCATCAGCCTGACCTTCTCCGGCCAGGTGGTGAGCCCGTCGAGCGCCTTGAGCAGCTCCTCGGAATAATCGGAAATCTTCAGAAACCACTGGGCGAGCTCGCGCTTCTCGACCAAAGCACCGGAGCGCCAGCCGCGCCCGTCGATCACCTGTTCGTTGGCGAGCACCGTCTGGTCGACCGGATCCCAGTTGACCATGGAGACCTTGCGCTCGACGAGGCCCGCCTCCATGAAGTCGATGAACATCTCCTGCTCATGACGATAGTAGGCGGGATCACAGGTCGCGAATTCGCGGGTCCAGTCGATGGCGAGGCCGAGCGATTTGAGCTGGCCGCGCATCGCGGCGATGTTGTCGTAGGTCCAGGATTTCGGATGCACGCCGCGCTCGATGGCGGCGTTCTCGGCCGGCATGCCGAAGGCGTCCCAGCCCATCGGGTGCAGTACATTGTAGCCCGATGCGCGCCGGAACCTGGCGATGACGTCGCCCATCGTGTAGTTGCGCACATGGCCCATATGGATGCGCCCCGACGGATAGGGAAACATTTCGAGCACGTAATATTTGGGCCGCGCCGGGTCGTGGCGCGCCTCGAAGGTCCGGGCGTCGGTCCAGGCATGCTGCCAGCGCGGCTCGGTTTCGCGCGGATTATAGCGTTCGGTGCTCAAGATCAGGTCCGTTACGGGGGCGCGCGATCAGGAAAAGTGGGTACCGGTTTTCCGTCCGATCACGCGCCAATTGAAGATTCCGATCACGTTTGTCACTTCAGGCCGAGCCGGCCCGAAGTGATCGTGATCTAAACCGCTTGGAAGTACCAGCACTTGCAAAGCCCCGCAAGCCGGGTATATCGCCCGGATCATGAGCCGCCACCCCGCCCATCTCGATATCGAAACCGGCCATGCCGGCCTTGCGCAGGTGCGTCAGCGCATCGCCACTGCCGCAGCGGAAGCGGGACGTCCCGCGCAGGACATCACGCTTGTCGCGGTGAGCAAGACTTTCGATGCCGCCGCGATCGAACCCGTCATCGCGGCGGGGCAACACATCTTCGGCGAGAACCGGGTGCAGGAGAGCAAGGCGAAATGGCCGCAGCTGCGCCAGCGCCATGACGGCATCGCGCTGCATCTGATCGGGCCCCTGCAATCGAACAAGGCGGCCGAGGCGGTGGCGCTGTTTGATTGCATCCAGAGCCTCGACCGCGAGAAGCTGGCGCGCGTGCTGGCGGACGAGGTCCAGCGCCAGGGCCGCTCGCCGGAGCTCTTCGTCGAGATCAATAGCGGCGAGGAGGACCAGAAGGCCGGCATCGCGCCCAAGGACGCCGACCGCTTCATCGCCCAATGCCGCTCGACCTATGGGCTCGCCCTTGCGGGGCTGATGTGCATTCCGCCGGCCGACGAGGAGCCGGCGCTGCATTTCGCGCTGCTCGAGACGATCGCCAGGCGCAACGGTCTCAAGGGCCTGAGCATGGGCATGAGTGCCGATTTCGAGACGGCGATCCGCTTCGGCGCGACGCATGTGCGGGTGGGCTCGGCGATCTTCGGCGAACGCCACACGGAGATCGCCTGACCGGCGATTCTTCACCGCGGCAAGAGGCTTCGGGACTACCAGACCCTGATCTTCGTCTTCGGCCCGCACAGCGCCAGGACCTTGCGCATGTCCTTCGCCGATACGGCGATGCAGCCGGCGGTCGGCCCGCCGGCGGGATCGGCCAGATGGAAGAACACGGCACTACCGAGGCCCGCGACGCGCGGGCGGTCGTTATGACCCAGGATGACCACCACGTCGTAGAGGTGATCCTGGCGCCACAGTTCCTCGTGGCTCGCCGGGTAGGGCAGCGCGACCTGGCGATTGTAATTGCGGTCAGAAGGCGCATCGCACCAGCCGTCCGAAGGCGCGATGAAACGGAAAGCAAGCCCGGTCCGTAGCCACCCCCATGAGCTCCTGCGCGCCAGAACCCGCCGCATCGGCCACAGGCCGCGCGGCGTCGAGCCGTCGCCTTCGCGCTTCAGGAAGGCGCTGCCGGTGCGGCCGAGCTTGCAGGGAACCCGGATGTTCCCGACGGTCAGGATTCCGTCCTGCGCGGCCGGCGACAGGGTGCGGACATGGATCTCTGCGACAGATCGGTTCACGGGCGAGGGCTTTTCAAGGCGGGACCGGCCCCTTAAAACACCAAATGGGCACAGGGGCAATATAGCGGGAATTACAGGTGTAAGCATGGCCATACGCATTCTCATCATCGACGACGATGATGTCTTGCGCGATACGTTGAAGGAACAATTCGCCCTGCACGACGAGTTCGTCGTGACCGACGCGGCGAGTGCGACGGCGGGCATCAAGGCGCTCAAGGGCGATCCCGCCGATGTCGTGCTCCTCGATGTCAATCTACCGGACATGGACGGGCGCGAGGCCTGCAAGGCGATGCGGCGCAACGGCCACAAGGGTCCGGTCATCATGCTGACCGGACAGACGTCGGATTCCGACACGATCCTCGGCCTTGATGCCGGAGCCAACGACTATGTCACCAAGCCGTTCCGCTTCGGCGTGCTGCTGGCGCGCATCAGGGCGCATCTGCGCCAGCACGAGCAGAGCGAGGACGCGGTGTTCCGCGTCGGGCCCTATACGTTCAAGCCTTCGGCCAAGCTGCTGGTGCGCGACGATGCCAAGAAGATCCGCCTCACCGAGAAGGAGACGGCGATCATCAAGTTCCTGTACCGGGCGGGCGAGCAGGTGATCGGGCGCGACACGCTGCTGCACGACGTGTGGGGCTACAATGCCGGCGTGACGACCCATACGCTCGAGACGCATATCTACCGCCTGCGCCAGAAGATCGAACGCGATCCCTCCCATGCCGAGATCCTGGTGACCGAGGCGGGGGGGTACAAGCTCGTACCCTGACGGCCTTTTCCACACCCGGCGGCGGGACTTTTCCCCCTGATTCGGCCAAAGTGATACTCAGGTGAGCACTTTGGATCGTTCCGATCTAAAGTGACGCGATCCACGGGTGATTCGCGTAAAGGGGCCTTTTCGCGAGGATGGGACCAGCATAGTGCAGCGTCTGCGGGCAATGCGCCGATCATGAGCGTCAGGACGAACGCCGAGAGCCTGAGGCAGATTCCGCTGTTCGCGGAATGCGATCCCGCGCATCTGCAGGTCATGGCCTTCGCCAGCGAACGGGTCGAGTTCGCGCCCGGCCAGGACATCTTCCGCGCCGGCGGCAAGGGCGCTTCGGCGTTTCTTCTCATGTCGGGCGATGCCGAAGTGTGGACGGCCAAGGGCGATGCGCGCGTCCAGGTGGCGCTGGCCGGGCCCGGCGCTTTCCTGGGCGAGCTCGCGATGATCGCCGGCCTGCCCTATTCGGTGAATGTGACGGCGAAGACACAGGTCACCGCCACCCGCATCAGCCGCGACATGTTCATGCGCGTGGTCGGCGAGTTTCCCGATTTCGGGACCCGCGTCATGTCGGCGATGTCGCGCCGGCTCGCCGGCTCGATCGGCGACTTCGAGCGGGTCCGCCATCTGTTCGAGAACGCGCCGTCATTCCCGCGCGGTTAACTGGAGTGAGACTGATGGCTGGCAAAATCCCGAAGAAGCTTGCGAAGGTTGCCAAGAAAGGCGCCGTCAAGCGGGCGCAAGCCAAGCCGGTTCTCCTCACCGGCGGCAATCCGCAGATCGCGAAGGCCTATGGCGACGCCCCGGTGCAGGCCTTTGTCGCCGCCATGCCGGGCTGGAAAAGCGGCCTCGGCCGTCGCCTCGACGCACTGATCGCGCGCACCGTCCCCGGCGTGAACAAGGCCGTGAAATGGAACACGCCCTTGTATGGCATCGAAGGCCAAGGCTGGTTCATCGCTTATAATTGCGTCACGAAATACGTCAAAGTGACGTTCTTCCGCGGCATGTCGCTCAAACCCGTACCCCCCGTCACTTCCAAGATGAAGGATGTGCGCTATCTCCACATCCATGAGGACGACGAACTCGACGAGGCCCAGTTCACCGACTGGGTGAGGCAAGCCAGCCAGTTGCCCGGCGAAAAATTGTAAGCGGTCTCTATCTGCGCATGATCTGTCCGGAAAACCGGCGCCCACTTTTCCGGATCATTCCCGGAGTTTCAGTGTCGCCATGACCGGCACATGGTCGGAAGGCTGCTTCCATCCCCGCGCCTCGCGCAGGATCTCGATGCCCTGGCTGCGCCCGGCAAGGTCGGGCGTCGTCCAGATGTGATCGAGCCGTCTGCCGCGGTTGGACAGCTCCCAGTCATGGGCGCGGTAGCTCCACCAGGTATAGACCTTCTCTTCCGGCGGGATGTGCTGGCGGATGAGATCGACCCAGCCACCGGCCTTCTGCGCCCGGGTCAGGCCCGTCGTCTCGACCGGCGTGTGGCTCACGATCTTCAGAAGCTGCTTGTGCGACCAGACATCGTTTTCGAGCGGCGCGATGTTGAGATCGCCGACGACGATGCCATGATGCTTCTCGGGCACCGAGCCATTGCCGAACCAGTGCTCGAGCTCGGCGATGAAATCGAGCTTGTGGCCGAATTTCTCGTTGATCGTCCGGTCGGGCTCGTCGCCGCCGGCCGGCACATAGAGATTGTGCAGGATGATCGGATCGCGCTCGCCGACGACGGCGGCGATATGGCGGCAATCCTGCTTCTGGCAGAAGGAGCGCACCGCGATCTCCCTGAGCGGCAGGCGCGAGATGATGGCGACGCCGTGATAGCCGGCCTGGCCGGATTCGGCGATATGGTTGTAGCCCAGGTCCTTGAGCGGGCCGGACGGGAACTGGCCCTGCGGGCACTTGGTCTCCTGCAGGCACAATATGTCGGGGGCATGCTCCTGGAGCAGGCGGCAGACGAGGCCGATGCGCAGGCGCACCGAGTTGATGTTCCAGGTGGCGACTTTGATTTTCATGAAGGCCTCATGCCCGCCGATCCGGCGTCAGGCAAGAGGGCAAAAAAATTGGGCGCCCGGTTCGGGGTCCGGGCGCCCGGCGCCTCGTGCGCAATTGCGCCGGGAGGGGAAAACCGGCGCGTACAGCAGATCCACAACCGACAAGCGGGGGGGCGTGGGTTGGGATTAAGCCCGCTGCACACTGGGATAGTTAGATAGTCCGTGTCCGGATTTCAATGCCCCGCCCAGTCACATTCGAGAGAGCAGATATGAATATTTGCGCGGGCCGAAAGCCCGTAACCATGCCACAAAATCCGCACATTCCGCCTAACGACTTGATTAGGCGCGGATTCCGCCCGGACGACGGATTCCGCCCGGAAAACTCAGTTCTTCTTGCTGTTCAGGCGGCGGACTTCGATCTTGAATAATTTAGGATCGGGCTTGCCGCCGGCAACGATGTTTTCGAGCGAAACGGTGGTGCGCCGGCCCTGGCCGTCGACCACAACCCATTGCTGAAGCTCCTTGCGGCCGTCGTCATAGACGAGGATCAGGTGGCCCGGCACCGTCTTCTTGCGATCCTGCAAGGTGATGGTGGTGAAGCCGTCCTTGGTGGCGACATCCAGGATATTGGCTTCCTTGAGCAGGTTGATGTCGTCGTCGAGGACAAGGCGCAAAGGCGTCTGCGACAAGGGATATTCCTCGGCCTTGTCCTTGGCGCGGTTCTTGATCGTCACCCAGGTGCCGTCGGACACGATGATGAAGGGGTTGGGCGAGGCATATTCGAAGCGCATCTTTCCGGGCTTCGCCAGGATGAAGACGCCCTTCGAGACATTGCCCTTGGAACTGACCTGGGTGAACTCGCCCTGGAGGGTGCGGAAGCCCTGAATATAGTCGGCGACCTCCTTCACCTTGGCCGACTGGTCGGCGGTGAGGTCGACGGATTTCGCCGCTCCGGCGGGGCCCGCGGCGATCATGGCGCCCAGCACCGCGGCGGCCGCTAGGCCGAGGAAATTCCTGCTGAAGAGCTTCGTCACGGTAGGTTCCCTTCGTCTGTCTCGTTTTCGGCGCCTCGGGTTGTCCGAGAACCGCACTTTTCCGGCCCGATGCGATGGGCCCTATCCCCCAATAACGGGGCGGTTTTGCGGCACTTGCTCACGCATCGGCGTGATCATGCGCTGTCGCCCGGCACCAGAATTTCGCGCTTGCCCGTGGCGTTGGCGGACGAGATCAGGCCTTCCTTCTCCATGCGCTCGATGAGACTCGCCGCCTTGTTATAGCCGATCTGCAGGCGGCGCTGGATATAGCTGGTGGAGACCTTCTTGTCGCGCAGCACCACGGCGACCGCCTGATCATAGAGCTCATCGCCCGACCCGCCACCGCCTTCGCCGCCAAAGGAACCGCCGGCTTCGCCATAGCCCTCTTCCGGCTCTTCGGTGACCGCCTCGATATATTCGGGGGCGCCCTGCTTCTTCAGCGAGCGCACGATCTTCTCGACCTCGTCATCCGACACGAAGGGACCATGCAAGCGCGAGATGCGTCCACCACCCGCCATGTAAAGCATGTCGCCTTGTCCTAGGAGCTGCTCGGCGCCCTGCTCGCCCAGGATGGTGCGGCTGTCGATCTTGGACGTCACCTGGAAGGAGATGCGGGTCGGGAAATTCGCCTTGATCGTGCCGGTGATGACGTCGACCGAGGGGCGCTGCGTCGCCATCACGACATGGATGCCGGCGGCGCGCGCCATCTGGGCGAGGCGCTGGACAGCGCCTTCGATGTCCTTGCCGGCCACCATCATCAGGTCGGCCATCTCGTCGATGATGACGACGATATAGGGCATCGCCGTCATGTCCATCTCTTCGCGCTCGAAAATCGGCTCGCCGGATTCGGGGTCGAAGCCGGTCTGCACGGTGCGCGACATCGCCTGGCCCTTC
>CAZICN010000207.1:0-7687 GCA_964537655.1 uncultured Aestuariivirga sp. | reverse complement strand
CTTGCGCAAACACCCCACCCGTCGCGCGTTCCGCGCGCCACCCTCCCCGCCTTCGGCGGCGGAGGGAGAATTGCTGCATGAACGTCTTGAAGAGACGATTCCTTCCAGATTCGCCCCGCTGTAGCGCGGGAGTCTCGCGAAAAACCGGTACCCACTTTTTCGCATCCCGCGCCAGCCGTCATTGCAGCGTGACGACCAGGTCGGCGATGCGCTTGCGCGCCGCCGCCGTCTTGACCGGATCGATCCGCCAGGCGTTCAGCTTGTCGAGCGGCACGGAATCCGCATGGCTCTTGATCGACGGGCGGACCGGATAGTCGCCCGGCACATTGAACGGCTCGAAGGCGGGACCGCCGGTCGGCGAGTCGTCGCCCATCATGAAGTCGATGAGAAGCCGGGCGGCGGCCGGACTGGGCGCCTTGTCGACGACGGCGAGAACCGCCGGGAACAGGATGCCATTGGCCGGCGTCACGTCATTCGCCACCTGCAGCGCCCAGCCTTCCTTCTCGTTGTCGCGCCGGTCCGAATAGGTGCCGAAGCCGACGGGAGGGTTCTGCGCCGTCTTGTCGCCGACCGCCTTGTTGAGCACATCGCTGTTGGGAACGAGGATGAGGTCGTTGGCGAACAGGTCGTGGATGAACTGCTCACCCGCACCCTCGACGCCGCTGGCGAGCACGATGGGCTTGCCGAACTGCGCCTCATAGGCCTTGGCCATCTCGTCCGGATGCAGGGCGATCTCGACCAGGAGATCGAGCAACTCGCCGCGCTGCAGCGGATCGACCATGAGGACCTTGCCCTTCCAGTCGGGCGTCGTCAGCTGCCACAGATTGCTCACCGGCGCGCCCTGGGGATTGGCGGCTTCATTATACATGAGGACCTTGGTCGAGAGGCGCTGGGTGAGGAGCGGCGCTTTATATTCGGCGGCGAGCTCGCCCGCCACGCGTGGCGGGACATAGGCCTGGACGCGCTTGGGCTTGACCAGGTCCTCGAACACGACCGGCGTATCGGCGATATAGAGCACGTCCACTTCGTTCACGCCGGCCGTCTGCTCGGCGACGACGCGGGCGATCTGCTTGACCGAGCTCATGTCGATGCCGACGAGATCGATCCCCGGATAGGCTTGCTCGAAGGCCTTCTCGACCTTGGCGATGCGGCTCGACAGCGAGAAGATGGTGACCTTGCCTTCCTTCTGCGCCAGCGGAAGAAGCTCGGCGGGCTTGAGCGAATCGAGATCCTGGGCCGCGGCCGCGGACGTCGCGGCCATGACCGCCAGAACGGCAATCCTGAGTGACTTCAACATTGGGTTCCTCCCGTTATTACTCGAAGCTTTTGAACAGCTCCGTCAGATTCTCCAGGGCGCCCATCACCCGCTTCTGGTGCCGGCCCGCGATGGTCAGGAGGACGGCATTGACGATGGCGAAGGGAACGGTGGGCGTCTGGAATTCGCTGCCCGACCTGCCGCGCGGTGCGGCCAGCATGAGATCGGCTTCCGGGCGCATCATCGGCCCGGCGAGGTCGGAGATCAGGATGATCGGCGCCTTGCGCGCGCGGCAGAGCTCGACCAAAGGTGTGAAGGCCTGCGGCTGCTTGCGGAAGGCCAGCGCCACGACAAGGTCCCTCCTGCCCAGGCTGACGACGCGCTCGGCGATGTCGCGCCCGCGGCCTTCGAGCGCGATGGTGGTCATGCCGAAGCGGTTGAGACGGCGCTCGAGGAAGCGCGTGATCGATTGCGCATGGCCCTGGCCGAACAGGAAGACGCGCGAGGCCTCGACGATCATGTCGGCGGCGCGGTCGATGTCCTTCTGGACGACGCAGTGCTTGAGGTTTTCGAGCGCGCCGATCTCGCTCTGGATGAGATCGGCGAGAAAGCCGCCATGTTCGACCTTGGCGACGGAGCGGCGCATGCGGTTGGCGGCGTCATGGCCCTCCATCAGGCTCTTCTGCAGCTCGGCGCGCATTTCCGGATAGCCCTTGTAGCCGAGCTTCTGGGCGAGCCGCGTCGCCGCGGCTTCATGCACCTTGACCCGCTCGGAGAGTTGGGTCGCCGACAGGAAGGCCGCTTCCGCCGAATTCTCCATCAGCGCGCCGATCAGCCGCTGATCGGCTTCGGTGAGCTTGGGCGCCTGCGTCTTGATGCGTTCGAACAGGGTCATGGCTTTGCAATAATTTTGCAAGACTTTAAGTTTCTGCAAAACTATTTGCAAAGCGAGGGCGTGTCAAGCCCGCCCCGCGAGGGCGCTCTTGCGGATGCTCAATCCTGGGCGAAGCCGCCAAAGACCTGGCAGGTGCGCGCCGCGGCCTCGTGGCCCTCGGCCAGGCACTGCGCCAGGGACCTGCCGGCGAGACGCGCCGCCAGGAAACCCGCGATGAAGCTGTCGCCGGCGCCGGTCGTGTCGTTGACCGTGACCGCAAGGGCCGCACCCTGGGTGACGCCGGCCTCCGACAGAGCGAGCGATCCCCGGGCCCCGCGCATGATGACGGCGAGGCGGGCGCCCCGGGCGAGCGTCGCCTCGGCGAGGCGGCGCGCCTCGGCATCCGCGCCGTCGCAGGAGACGAAGGCAACCGCGAGCCCCTCGGGCGAGATATTCTGTGGCTCGGCATTGACCGAGAGATCCTGCGAAACGCTCACCCCCGCACGCGCCAGCGCGCGTCGGGTGGCACCGCCGTCATCGAGCCAGCCCAGATGGACATGGGCCATCGCCATGAGCCGGGCCATGTCCGCGTCATCGGGGCGGTAGCCTCGGCAGACGCCGAAATCCTCCGCGACGAAGCGCCGGTCGCCATCGGGGCCGGTGGCGATGACGGTGACCGAGGTGCGCCCGCCGGCGATCGTCCGCAGCGAGCGCACATCGACGCCGTTTCGCGTGAGCATCGCCCGGGTGCGGGCACCCTCTTCGTCATCGCCGACCGCGCCGAAATAGGCGGCCGTCTGTCCGGCGCGGCTGAGATTGACCGCGACATTGACGGCATTGCCGCCGACGAGGCTGCGGTCGACCGGTGGCAGGTAACGGTCGATGCAGTTGTCGCCGACAGTGGCGAAGGCGAGGCCCACCGTGTGATCCTAATAGGCGACGCGTTTGTAATAGCGCCGCGTCGTCAGCGGATGATCGCGCAGATGTTCGATATGGGCGGAGAGGCGCTCGAGCTGCGTTGCAAGAATGGCGGGCGACAGCAGCGCCCGCAGGCCCTGCGGGATGCCGGGCAGCGCCGCATCGCGCGGATCGATGACGGTGAGCTTGTCCGTATACTGGCGGGCGAAGCGCTCGACCCGCTCGCCTAGGGGCCGGAACTCGTCCTCGCTGTGGAACAGCACGACGCTCACGCCCTTCTCGACGAGCTCGAGCGTGCCGTGGAAGAAGTCGGAGGCATGCACCGGCCTTGTGCGGATCCACTGCATCTCCTCGAGGATGCACATGCCGTAGTAGAAGGCCTGCGGCCAGGCGGAGCCCGCTCCGGTGATGATGTGATAGGGCTCGTCCCTGAAGACGGCGGCGAGTGTGCGAGCTCTCGCCTCGAAACCCCTTTTCGCCCCGAGCAGCGCTTCCGGCAGTTGCGCGAAGGAGGCGGCGAGCGCTGCATGGAGGTCCGCCTCGCGGCGCTGCTGCAGCAGCGACAGGGCGATCAGCAGGCTCTGGATGTAGAAGGATTCGGATGACGTATCGTCTTCGGCGAAGTTGACGAAAGCGCGGTCGGCTCCGGTGCCGAGCGGCGTGTCGGCATGGCCGACGAGGCTGATGACCCTGGCGCCGCGCGACTTGCAGAAATCGAGTGCGGCGATGCTCTCTTTCGTGGTGCCGGAGAGCGAAGGGATGATCACCAGCGATTTCGGCCCGAGCGCTCGCGGGCCGGAGAGGACAAGCTCGGCCGAGCGGTCGGTGAAGACGCGCAAGCCCGAATGCCGGGCGAGGAGAGCGGCCGCCGGATACATGAGGATGGCGGCGCCTCCGGTGCCGAGGAAGAACACGCTGTCGAGGCCTTCCGCCACATAGCGCGCGGCCGCCGCATGGATCTCGGGACCGAGCGCCACGGCGCCCCGTTGAATTTTCAGGAAACGGTCGGCGTCGAAATTGAACATGGGGCACTGGTCTCTGGTTGCGGGGCGCCGATCTATAGCGCCGGTCACGAAGCGCGGTCATCCAGGGAGTTTTTAACAACAATTAGCTTGATTTTGTAGCGATTATCGCTACAATTCCCCTTCAAGGGTAAGGAAACTGCAGATGCGTAGTCCATTGTCCGTTCGATATGTTTCGGCGACCGTCAGGGAATGCGTCCTTTTCGCCATCGATCCCCGGGACGAGGAAAACGCCGAGGGAGTGCTGCTTCGTGCCGTATCTGCGTATGTGCCCTGCGGTCTGGGCGCCGTGGGCATTGTCCCGATCGTTTGCGCGGGCGGGGTAGGAACCGTCCGGTTTCACGAAGGTCCGCCTCACGACCCCTTCCATCGGGGATGCATAATAATCGAGGGCTGCCTTGTTCCGCCCCGCGATGACCCGCTGAAGTATCTCATGCTGCGGCTGAGCAATCTCAAAGAAGTGATCTGGTACGAGCGGGCCAAGAGGGGCGTCGTGTCGTCCTTGCCGGTGCTCCACAAGTCAGCAATGCGTGTTGTCCAGGGCTGGTGCGTCCTGTTCGAGGACAAGCTTCACAATTGTGGCGCCGAGGCGTTCGTCTATGAACGTCTGATCGACACCATAATCTCCATCGCGATCAAGGTTGCCTTTGGCCGACTTGATGAGGAGGTTGCCTTGAGCCGCCTCTTCCGTTTCGGGCGTCGCCAAGCAGCCTAGATAGCCAGTCCCGCCATGACCACCGACCCGGTAGGGATTCTTTATATTAATAGAATGAGGGGAACAGCTTATGTCGCCAACTGAAGAAGGGTGGAGGCAAGTGACGAACATTGTCCGGCTCGATCTTGCCAATCCGGGAAAGCAAGCACATGAACAGCATGAGGATCGGGAAACCGCTGTAAACCAACCACCTCGCCACCAAAACCTGCTTTTCGGGCGGTTCAAATTGAGCCTGGCGAGAGAGGCTTTCAGCGAGCGTGTCGAGGCGATTGCGCCCCGATACGGCGTCAGCCCTCGCACCTGGCGCAGCTATGAAGTCGGCGCCCGTCGTATGCCGTTGGAACTCCGGTCGCGTGTGGAGGCCGATGTCAAGCGGCAGATGATGTGTGTGATCGTTGACGGCGACCTCGGGGCCGGCGACTAAGCTCTTGCCGCCAATGTTCTCAACGGCAAACAGAACGCCGTCCGCCCGGGTCAGCGTCAGCCGATGACTTCCGCGTAGATATCCCACATGAGCGTGTCGAGCGCCTCATCGAGCCCCTCGGCGCTGGTGTTCACGAGGCCGGCGAAGCAGACATCGCCATCGACGCGGACCAGGATGCTGGTCGTGCCCGGGAGTTTTCCCGTATGCCAGCGGTTGCGGTGCCGCGGATTGAGGGCCCAGCCGCGCCCATAGCCCGAATAGACCCGCGACGGCGTGAACATCAAGGCGACGCTCTGGCGCGACAGGGTGTCGGCGACGCTCTTGTAGCCGTCGACCGTCTGGGCGAAACGGACGAGCTCGCTCGCCGAGCCGATCCATCCGCCATGCGAATCCATGCGGCGCACATTCATAAGATAGGCATAGTCGGCGTGATACGTGACTTCCGTTTCCCGGCGCTCGTCGAGCACATTGCCGCCGATCGCCATGCCGCCGGCACCCGCCGGGTCGAGGATGGCCGTCCTGACGAAGGCATCGTAGGACTGGCCGGTGACCTGCTCGATCGCCCGCCCGAGCAGGCAATAGCCGAAATTCGAATAGGCATAGGCCTTGCCCGGCGGCCGCGTGAGTTCGGCCTCGAGCAGCGTCCGGGCGATCAGCGCGGCATGATCGTCGTTTTCATATCGGAACATCGGATCGCGATTGTCATTGGTCCAGGCGCCGGTCGTGTGCGTCAGCAGGTGGTCGATGGTGATCTGCTTCAGCCAGTCGGCCGTGGCGCCGGGCAGGTCGTAGCGTCCACCGAAAATGCCTTCGGCGCCGAAGACGCGTTGCTCCACGCTGAGCTTGCCTTTCTCGGCGAGCAGCATCACCGCGCTCGCGGTGATGGGCTTCGAGACGCTGGCGATCCTGAACTGGTGCCGGGTCGTCAGGGACTCGTTCGTCAAACGCGAGGCCTCGCCGAAGGCGCCGTCATAGACGAGCCTGCCCTTGCGCGAGAAGGCGACGCCGAGGCCCGGCACGTCGAAACGCGACCGGAAGCGCTCGACCTTGGCGGCGATCCGTTTGGCGCTGTTCTTGCCGAGACGGGGCGCGACGACTTCCTCGGCCTGGACGGCGCCGGACGCAGCGGCGGCGGCGAGGCCGGCCACGAAGGCGCGGCGGGAGAGAGAGCTCATGGGGGAAAACCGTGGGATGGACGAAACGTCAACTATTTCCGGGCGGAGGGGCCGTGTCAATCCACTACCCGGCCCCCGCAGAGTTGCCCGCGGCAACAGCGAACGACATGCGCCAGAGGAAACGGTTCTATTTCAAAGGTTTGCCGGGAACTGGTGGAGCAGAGGGGGATCGAACCCCTGACCTCGGCATTGCGAACGCCGCGCTCTCCCAACTGAGCTACTGCCCCTTAGCCAGAGACGGGGCTGTGTAGGGTCCGCAAGGGCCACTGTCAAGCTTCGGCCGCCTTGCGCCGCGCCCCCCGGGTCTCTAAATCTCAGGTCCAAAATCCCTGCAGAGGCGCGCATGATTTCCGTTCTTCAACTGATCGACCTCGTTCTCAGCATCTACTGGTGGATCATCATCGCGGTGGTGGTGATGAGCTGGCTGATCGGCTTCAACATCATCAACGGACACAACGATATCGTCCGCCAGATCCGCTATGCGCTGTTCCGGCTGACCGAGCCGGTGCTCGGGCCCATCCGCCGCATCCTGCCCGATCTCGGCGGCATCGACCTGTCGCCGCTCGTCGTCCTCGTCGCCCTGTGGTTCATCCGCAGCCTGCTGTGGGAATATGGGCCGCGGCTCCTGATGTGAGCCCTTTGCCCTTCCGGCCCGATGACACCGGCGGCCTCCTCTTCCTGCGCGTCACGCCCCGATCGGCGCTGGCCGCGGTCGCCGGGCTCCACAGAGGCGCCGACGGCCGCGTGTCGCTTCAGGTCAAAGTCAGGGCGCAACCGGAAAAGGGCAAGGCCAATGAAGCCGCTATCGAGCTTCTGGCCGAGACCTTCGGCCTTCCCAAGAGGGCCTTCACCATCACCGCCGGCGAGACCGATCGTCTGAAGACGGTCCGCATCGCCGGAAATCCCACCGAAATCGGGCAGACGCTCGCAAGCCTCGTTCAGGACCAGACCCCATGACCGCCAAGATCATCGACGGAAAAGCTTTTGCCGAGGGCCTGCGCGCCCGCATCGCCAAGGCGGTGACGGAGCTCGGGACGAAACACGGGCTGAAGCCCGGCCTGGCGGTCGTGCTCGTCGGCGAGGATCCGGCGAGCAAGGTCTATGTCGCCAACAAGGCCAAGCAGACCGTCGAGGTCGGCATGAACTCCTGGGAGTACAAGCTCCCGGCCGAGACGCCGGAAGCCGAAGTGCTGGCCCTGGTCGAGAAACTCAATGCGGATCCGGCAGTGCATGGCATCCTGGTTCAGCTGCCCCTGCCGAAGCATATCGACTCGACCAAGGTGCTGACCGCCATTTCGCCGGCC
>CAZICN010000206.1:0-7723 GCA_964537655.1 uncultured Aestuariivirga sp. | reverse complement strand
CTAGTTCACATTGATATGGGTTGGGCCCGATGTCGTGGCGGCGAGGATCGGCAGAGCGGAGGCGCCGAGGGCGGCGCTTCTCTCGCCGAGCGTGCTGAGGCGCAGGCGGCCGGCGCCGAAATCCTGGCGCACCGAGGGCTTGAGCCTGCCCAGATGGCCCGCCAGCCGATCGAGCAGCGGCGGCGGCGCGGCGCCGCCGATGATGATCATCTCCGGGTCGAACAGGTTCTCGATGGTGGTGAGCCCGATCGACAAAGCTTCGCCGGCGCGCGCGATCCAGGCGTCGCGCGCCGCCCCGGCATCTTCGCCCCGCGCCTGTGCCTGCGCCAGATCGCGGCGCATGGCGCTCAGCGAGAGGTACTCGCCCAGACAGCCACGGTTGCCGCAATAACATTGCGGCCCATGGGGATCGATGATCGCATGGCCGAATTCGCCGGCATTGCCGCGATCGCCGCGATAGGGCTCGCCCCTGATGACGATGCCGCCGCCGACACCTTCGCCAATGAAGACATAGAAGAAGTCGTTGAGGCTGCGCGCCTCGCCATAGAGCTTCTCGCCCAATGCGGCGGCGGTCGCGTCATTCTCGAGCAGCACGTCGGTGCCGGTCTTCTCGGCGAGCGCATCGGCGATGGCGCGACTCTGCAACGCCGATACGGCGCCCGGCGTCGGCATGCCCGGCCAGGACGTGTCGAAGGGGCCGGGCGTCACCAGGCCGAGGCCCAGGCAGCGTTCGGGTCCTAAGCGCTCGGCGAAATCGGCATAGAGGCCGGCGAGAAAGTCGAGCCAGTCGCCATCGGATGCCTCAGGTGCCGCGCCCTCGCGCGTCTCGATGATGTCGCCGCCGAGATCGGCGGCGGCGGCATGGAAATGTGTCCGGTCGATGCGGATGCCCAGCGCATAGCCGCCATCCTTGGCGATCTCGATCTCGATCGGCGGCTGGCCGCGCTTGGCCTTGCGCCGGCCGGCCTCGCGCACGAGGCCGGCGCCGATCAGGTCCTCGACGATATTGGCGATCGCCTGGGGGGTGAGGCCGGTGGCGCGGGCGAGCTCGGCCCGCGACAGGCTGCCTTCCAGCCGCAGTGCGTGCAGCAGGACGCGGCGGTTGTGGTGGCGCACGCGGCTGGCGGAATTGGCGGAGAATCCGGGGCGAGGGGTTCCATCAGGCATGGTCGGACTTTACCTGATTAAAGTAAAACAATGAAATTGATTTATTGACTCGCCCAGGGGCTTTTCCTAGTCTCGCTCGCGGAAAGGGACATCATGACTGACGGCGCCTTGGTCACTCTCACCGGAATCACCAAGCAATTCGGCGGTGTTCGCGCGCTGAAAGGGGTCGATCTGGCGATCGCCCCGGGTGAGGTGGTGGCGCTGGTCGGCCACAACGGGGCCGGCAAATCGGTGCTCGTCCAGATCCTCTCGGGCGTTTTTCCCCCGACATCGGGCGAGATCCGGGTCGGCGGTGCGGCCGTCACCTTCGCATCGCCCAGCGATGCGCGCCGCTACGCCATCGAGACGATCTATCAGACGCTGGCGCTCGCCGACAATCTCGACGCCCCGGCGAACTTCTTCCTCGGCCGCGAATTGCGCACCCGTTTCGGCTTCCTCGACAAGAAGAGGATGGCCGAGGAGGCGGGCAAGGCCCTTGCCGATCTCAATCCCAATTTCACCGATATCGAGCGCCCGGTGCGCCAGATGTCGGGCGGCCAGCGCCAGGCCATCGCCATCGCGCGCGCCATCCATTTCCAGGTCCAGCTCCTCATCATGGACGAGCCGACCGCGGCGCTCGGCCCGCATGAGACGGCGCAGGTCGGGGCCCTCATCAAGCGCCTGCGCGACCAGGGCATCGGCATATTGCTGATCAGCCACGATGTGCGCGACGTGCTGCGCCTCGCCGACCGCATCGTCGTCCTCAAGAACGGCGAGCTTGTCGGCGCGCTCCAGGCGAGAGACACGCATGAGGACGAGGTCGTGGACATGATCATCCGCGGCCGCAGGCTCGAGCCGAACGGCCTGTCGCCATGACGGCCGCTGCTGCCCTGCGCGCTCCCTTCCGTGTGATCACGCCGATCTGGCCGGTGCTCGCTGTCCTCGTGATCGGCGCCTCGCTGCTGTCGGGTCCGTTCCTGAGCCAGGCCAATATCGCGGCCGTGCTGCAGCAAGGTGTCATCACCGGCATCGTGGCGCTCGGCATGACCATCGTGCTGATCGGCGGCCAGTTCGATCTCTCGACGGGTGCGACCGTGATGATGGCGGCGGTCATGGCGCTGCTGCTTTCGCCTTCCGACGGGGCGAGCACGGCGCTCTCGATCCTCCTGCCGCTTGTCACCGGCGCCGTCATCGGCCTCGTCAACGGGTTTGCCGTCTACCGCGCCGGGGCCAATTCGATCGTCACCACCATCGGCATGCAGTTCCTGGTGACGGGGGCCGTGCTGGCGCTCGTCTCCGGCCAGCATGTCCGCGCCGACGACATGAGCGCTGTCTTCACCGGGCTGACGAAGGCGCGCTACTTCGGCCTCCCGGCCTCGGTCTATATCTTCCTCGGCCTCGTCGCCGTGCTGGCGGTGGTGATGAGCAAGACCGTCTTCGGCCGGCATGTCTATGCGCTGGGCGGCGATATCGAGGCGGCGCGCCGCGCCGGCATCAAGGTGGCGCGCACCGGCATCGCCACCTATGTGATGTCGGGCATGCTGGCGGCGTTGGCCGGCGTCCTCATCGCATCGCTGGTCGGCAATCTCGATCCGACGGCGATCCGCGGCTATGAGTTTCCGGCGCTGACCGCGGCCGTCCTCGGCGGCACGAGCCTGACCGGCGGCATCGGGCGGCCGGCCGATACGGCCGCCGCCATCCTGGTCATCGCCGTCATCACCAATGTGATGACCATCCTCAACTACCAGTATCCGGTCCAGCTTCTCGTCCAGGGTGTCGTGCTGACCGCCGCCGTCGCCTTCTATTCCTGGCAACGGGGAAGGGGATAGGCCGATGCTGACCGCGCCCCTGAATGCTCGATCCATCCTGCCCCGCGAGGCGGGAGAGACATCGCGGTGCCGGGGGCTGTCATCATGACGATCGCCCTCTCGCCGCTCGCCGTCAGGCTCTTCGTCAAGCCGCCGATCATCCCGCTCCTCGTCGTGGCGAGCTTCGTCGACGGCTTCTGGTCGGCCGGCAATCTGCGCACGCTCGCCGAATCGATTTCGACCGACGGGCTCATCGTCGCCGGCATGACCATCGTGATGATCGCCGGCGGCTTCGATCTCTCGGTCGGCGCGGTGATGGCCATGGGCGGCGTCGCCGCGGTCGTGCTTCTGCCCTATGGCATCGTGCCCGCGGCCCTGGGTGCCGCGATCGCCGGATCCCTGAGCGGGTCGCTATGCGGCGCGCTGGTGACGCGGCTCAGGATCAATCCCTTCATCGCGACGCTCGCCGTCATGGTCATGGTGCGCGGCGCGACGCTCGCCTTCACCGACACGCGCCCGGTGGTCGGCCTCGACGACGCCTTCCTGGCGCTCGGCGGCGGCGATCCGTTGCCTTACGCCTTCCTGGTCATGCTCGCGGTCATGCTCGCGGGCCATGTGTTGCTCCATCATCGCCCCTGGGGCCGGCATGCCTATGCGGTCGGCGCCGATGAGCGCGCCGCCCAGATGACGGGTCTCGGCGTCGGCCGCCTCAAGATCGAATGCTATGTGCTGAGCGGTGTGCTCGCGGCGCTGGCGGGCTTCCTGCTCGCCGCGCGCCTCGGCACCGGATCGCCGATCGTCGGCGAGATGACGCCGCTCACGGCAGCGGCCGCCGCCTTGATCGGCGGGGCATCGCTCAGGGGCGGCGAAGGCTCGATCATCGGAGCGCTGCTCGGCCTCCTGTTCGTCGGCTGCCTCGTCAACGTCATGAATCTTCTCGGTGTGCCGTCCTACACGCAACGCATGACCATTGGCGGACTGCTGTTCGCGCTGGTCGTGGTGGAGGGCCTGCTGCAGCGCTCGCGGCCGCGCTGAAAGGAAGAAGAAGCCGCCGCGGCCGGCGATCCGGCCAACAACGTAAGTGGAGGGAAGTACCTATGTCAGTCAGTTTGAAATCCTTGAGCCGCACCGCTTTGGCGGCGCTGGCGGCCGTCATGCTCATCGCGTCACCCGCCGCGGCGGACAAGATCGTGATCGGCCATTCGCAGCCCAATCTCGGCTGGCCCTATATCGCCGCCGTCACCAATGCGCTCGAGGCGACGGCCAAGGGCATGGCGGATGTCGAAGTGGTGACGCTCAGTGCGGATGGCGACATCGCCAAGCAGAGCAGCGATATCGCGACGCTGGTCAACCGCAAGGTGAATGTGCTGCTCGTCACCTCGCTCGACGGCAACGCCGTCGTCCCGGCGCTGAAGAAGGCGCATGAGGCGGGCATCCCGATCCTCGCCGTGTCGAACGAGCCTTCGGAAGCCGGCCAGGCGCTGCTCGCCGGCTATTCGGGGCCGGATGACTATGTGCAGGGCGTGATCGCCGCCGAACTCCTGCAGGATGCGCTGAAAGGTGAAGGCTCGATCGCCGTCATCGAAGGTTCGCCCGGCCAGAGCACCACGCTGTTGCGCAGCCAGGGCCTCAAGGACGGCCTCGCCAAGCTCAACTCCAAGATCACCATCATCGGCTCGCAGACGGCGGACTGGAATCCGGTCAAGGCGAAGGATGTGGCACAGGCCTTCCTCACCGCCTATGGCGACAGCCTGAAAGGCGTGTTCTCGCAGGACGACAATACCGGTGCGGCCGCGGCCGACGTGTTCAAGGCGGCGGGGCGCTCCGACATCAAGGTGGTCGGCACCGGCGGCACGATCAACGGGCTGAAGGCGATCCGCGACGGCCTGATGTATGGCACGATGGACCAGTCGCCGACGACCGATGCGAAGCAGGCGCTGGAGTTCGCTCTGAAGCTCGCCAAGGGCGAGACCCTGGCCGAGAAGCGCAACATCATCCCGATGCCGAAGATCACTTCCGCCAATGTGAACGAGTTCAAGGGCGAGTGGTGAGCTGAACGACAGGTCGCGCCGCGGCGCGGAACGCAGGGGGTGTGTTCCGTGTGCCGCCGGCGCGACAGCCGGCCGGTTCATCCGGCCGGCGCAATTTCCTCAAATCCTGTGAGTGGTGCCATGCTTGATGCGCGTGTCGGAATGAAGATCTACGACAATGTCTGGTATCTGAGGCATCGCCTCGAACCCGACGAGGCGGCCGACATACTGAGCGGCATGGGCGTCACCTATGTTCTGGCGCAGAGCAAGCTCCTGCCGATGCAGGACACCGCGATCGAGAGCGAGGTGACGGCCGAGGAACAGGCGCGCTTCGCCACCCTCGACGACCGCGCCTTCCGCGATGCGCTCCGGGCGCGCGGCATCGCCTATTTCGCCAGCCTCAATATCGGTTTCGATCCGAATTTCATCGCCGCCCATGGCGAGCTCCTGCCGGTCGACCAATTCGGCCGGCGCGAGGAGAAGACCGATTGGTATATCGGCCTGCCGCCCGATCGCACCGCCAATATCGACCACAAGCTGGCGCTGCTCGAAAAGGCGGCGCGGCTCTTGGAGCCGGATGGCGTGCATCTGGGCTTCATCCGCTGGCCGGGCTTCTGGGAAATCTGGCTGCCGGATGTGAAGCGCTCCGACATGCCGGATTACTGCTACGGGCCTGAGACGCTCGAGCGCTTCTGCGCCGCGGCGAAGGTCGATCTGCCCTTGGGCGATGCGGCCAGGGCGGCGGCCATTATCGCCGAGAAGCACAAGGCGGCGTGGCGCGACTGGAAGTGCGCGGTGACATGCGGCGCCGTCGAGCGCATCCGCTCGGCATTGCGGGCGATCAAGCCCGACATCAAAGTCGCCATCAACACGCTGCCTTTCTCCTCCGCCGATTTCGGCAATGTCGGGGAGGAAGTGTTCGGCCAGAGCCCCGCGATGCTCAGGGATGTCGCCGATGTCTTCGAGGTGATGGCCTATCACCAGATCCTCGGGCGCGATGCGTCATGGCCGGCCCGCATCGCGACCGACGTCAAGCGGCGCAGCCAATCGACCACGGTCTGCACGATCCAGGGCTCGGCGCTCTATCTCAACGGCATGCATGCCGGCCGCGGGCGGGCGAGTGCGATCACCACGGAAGAATTCCTGGGCATCGTCGATGATGTGGAGGCATCGGAAGCGGACGGCCTGTGCGTCTTCACCTTCACCGACTTCCTGGACATGCGCGGCACGGCCGAGGGCAAGCGCCGCATCGACCGGCTGCGGGCCTTCAGGAAATAGCATCGGCGTCCCGCGCTTCGCCGCTTGACCGTCCGCTTCACGCCCGCGGACAAGGTCGACCGCGCATCGCGCTCCCGGTCGTCAAGCCGAGCATGCTGGCTTTCGGCGGGACAAGGCTCGATGTGATCTATGTGACCTCGATCCGTCCTTCATCCGGCTTGCGGTCCCAGCCCATGGCGGGAAGCCTGTTCGCCGTCCATGCCGGGATCACCGGCCTGCCGGAGCCGCGCTTCAGGGGGTGAGCGCCGGGTTCATATCGAATTATTTGATATGAGCCGCAAACCTGCCACAATGGCGGCTTTCCGATCGAGGAAGGCCGGATATGCGTTTCTCGCCAAGTGACCTCAGATCGCTGACGGTGTTCCGCGCGCTCGTCGAGCATGGCGGGTTCCTCGGCACCCAGCTCGCGCTCGGCATGAGCCAGTCGACGGTGAGCTTCCATTTGCGCGCGCTCGAGGAGCGGCTCGGCTTCGAGCTGTGCCGGCGCGGCCGCAAGGGCTTCGTGCTGACGGAGCGCGGGCAGGCCGTCTATGACGGGTCCAGGGGACTCGTCGCGTCGATCTCGGCCTTCGAAGGAGCGCTCGGCGAGCTGCATCACCGGATCGTCGGCACCTTGCGGGTGGGGCTGGCCGACAACACGATCACCGATCCGCGCTTCGATTTTCCGGGCGTCATCCGGCACTGCGTGCGCAGCTCCCCCGATGTCGAGATCAAGCTCACGGTGACGGCGCCCGACGTGCTCATGACGCAGGTCGCCACCGGCGGGCTCGACCTCGCGGTGATCCCGCGCCTCGATATTCCCGAAGGCTTCGACCAGGTCGTGTTCCATGAAGAGCTCAATTCGCTCTATTGCGGCGGCCTCCACAGGCTGTTTGCCGCGCGCCCGACGCGGGCCGAGATCGAGCACTGCCAGTTCGTCGTCAGGCCCTATGCCAACAACCGCGAGCTCCAGCATTTCAGGAAGGCCCGGGTGCGCGCCCAGGCCACCACCATGGAGGCGCAGGCCGCCTACATCCTGAGCGGCGAGTTCATCGGCTACCTGCCCGAGCACTATGCCCGGCACTGGGTCGAGCGCCGGGCGATGCGCGCGCTGATGTCACCCGAGACGCGCATCGTCCGGCCCTTCGTCATCACCACCAAGAGCGACATGCCGGGCTCGCCGCTGCAGCGGCTGTTCACGCGCGAGCTGGTGGTGCGCGGCGTGCATGCGCAGGAGGGTCGGATGGCCGCCGCCGCCAAAGCGATCGCCCAGGAAGGGGCGGGCCGCAAGCCGGCCGCGCGGATCAAATCGAGAAAATCGATATGATCGTGATCAGTTTCCGCTTTTTCACCGGGCCGTCCCGTGGCGGAATGGCCTTCGCGCAACCTCGATCACGGAACACACCATGAGCCATGGATATGAAGGCGGCAGGCTCGACCTGCCCTTCGTGGGACATTGCACCTTCGGCAAGCGGCCGGTCT
>CAZICN010000205.1:3496-7818 GCA_964537655.1 uncultured Aestuariivirga sp. | reverse complement strand
CGGCAGGATCGGCCCATAGGCCGAGAGATTGTAGGCGGTGCTGCCGGCGGGCGTCGCCAGGATGATGCCGTCGCAGGTCAGCTCCTCGAGCCGCACATGGCCGTCGATCGAGATCTTGAGCTTGGCGGTCTGGTGCGTCTGTCTCAGGAAGGACACTTCGTTGAACGCCATCGCCTTGTGGACGCGGCCCGACTGGTCGCTCGCCGTCATCTTGAGCGGCCGCACCGTGGTGAGCTCGGCGGCGCGAATGCGCTGATGCAGATGTTTCTCGCTGTAGTCGTTCATCAGGAAGCCGACCGAGCCGCGGTTCATGCCGTAGATCGCCTTGCCCGACGACATGAAACGGTGCAGCGTCTGCAGCATCAGGCCGTCGCCGCCGAGCGCGACGATGACATCGGCGTCCTGGGCCTCGGTCTGGCCATGCAGCTTCACCAGGCGGTTGAGGGCGCGGCGTGCCTGCGGAACCTCGGCTGCGACGAAGGCGAGGCGGCGAAATTCCATGAAGACTCCGTGGCGTTGACAGGACCGGGCAACTCAATCATTGAAGCGGCGAGATTGGCAAGCCTCAAATCGACGAGCCTCTGACCATTATGCGCCGCATCGTCTTCTGTATCACATGCCGTCATTCGGTCGAGGACCGGGAAGGGCCCGACGGGCTCACCGGCGGCGAGACCCTGGCGCGGCATATGGAGGCCGTCCTCAAGGACCGGGAGCGCCAGGACATCGCGGTCGATCGACAGACCTGCCTGTGGTCGTGCCTCAAGCACTGCAATGTCTTCCTCCAGGACAGCGAGCGCTACAGCTATCTGGCTGGCGGCTTCCAGCCGGCGCGCGAGACCGCGGAAGCGATTCTCGCCTGGTTCGACCTTCATGGCGAGAGCGCCACCGGCGAAGTGCCGTTCAAGACCTGGCCCTCGGCGATGCGCGGCCATTTCATCGCCCGTTTTCCGCCGGCCAGGCCATGAGGCGGGTGACGCTCATCCTGGGCGGCGCGCGCTCGGGCAAGAGCCGGCATGCCGAAAGCCTCGCCCGTGGCCACAAGGGGCGGTTGATCTATATCGCGACCGCCGAGGTCACCGATGAGGAGATGCGGGCCCGCATCGACCGCCACAGGCAAGAGCGCGGGCCGGGATGGGAAACGGTCGAGGCGCCCGTCGATCTGGTCAGCGCCTTGCGCAAGGCCGACGCCGCCAATGCCTTCGTCCTCGTCGAATGCATCACGGTGTGGGTCAACAACCTGATGTATCACGGCAAGGATGTCGCTTCCGAAGTGAAGCGGCTGTGCGCCGCGCTCGCCGAGACGCGCGGGCGCATCGCCATCGTGTCGAACGAAGTGGGGCTCGGCATCGTGCCCGACAATGCGCTGGCACGCGCCTTCCGCGATGAAGCCGGCCGCGCCAATCAGGCGCTGGCGGAAGCGGCCGGCGAGGTGGTGTTCATTGCCGCGGGTCTGCCGCTGACGCTCAAAAAAGCACGGCCAGCAGCACGAAGAGGCCGGCCAGCAGGCTCAAGGCGCGGCCATAGAGCCTGAGACCTTCGCGGATATCGGATGGCCCGAGATCATCCTTGCCGTTTCCCATGCTGGCGAGATCGACATGGCGTCCGCCATAGGACCTCGGACCGCCGAGCCGGAAGCCGAGCGCGCCCGCCAGCGCCGCCTCGGGCCAGCCGGCATTGGGCGAGACATGGCGATGGGCGTCGCGCCACATCGCGACGACTGAAGCTCTGGCCGCGGCACGGCTCGAGAACAGGGCCGCCGCCGCGAAGGCGAGACCTGTCAATCTTGCACAAGGGAGGTTGACGAGATCATCGAGCCTCGCCGCCGCCCAGCCGAAGGACAGATGGCGCGGCGATCTGTGGCCGATCATGGAATCGGCGGTGTTGATCGCCTTGTAGAGGACGATGCCGGGCAGGCCGAAAAGCGCCAGCCAGAAAGCGGGCGCCACGATTCCGTCGGAGGCATTCTCCGCCAGGCTCTCGAGGGCGGCGCGCGACACGCCGGCGCCGTCGAGTGCTTCGGGGTCTCGCCCGACGATGCGGCTCACCGCGGCGCGGCCTTGCCCGAGAGAGGATTCGAGGCCGTCCGCGACCGCCCCGACATGATCGCGCAGGGATTTCTGGGCGAGGAATGGCGTGGCGAGAAGGGCTTCGGCGATCCAGCCATAGGGCAGCTTGCGCAGCAGGAACGCCACCGCCACCGCGACACCTCCGGCGACGAGCAGCAGCATGACGAGGGCGACGACACCCGTCAGGCGTCCAGCCGGGCGACCTTCGGGGTTGAGCCGCGCATCGAGCCAGGCGATGAGTCTGCCGATCCATTCGACCGGATGACCGATCCGGCGCGCCAGGGCGTCCGGATAGCCGGCGAAACGTTCGATCAGTAAAGCGAGAGCGGTGGCGGCGAAATGCATGTCAGCGTGTCACCGGGCCGGCGAAGCCGAGAAGCCGATCGACATCGAGATGACGGGCGAGATGCAAAGCGAGTTCATCGAGGGTCGCCTCGATGGTCGCTTCGAAAACGAGGGCGCCCGTTTCGCCGCCGAGACTCTTGAGGAAGTGGCGGCGGAAGGCGTCGCTGGCAAAGAGCCCGTGGATATAGGTTCCGATGACGCGGCCGTCCGGCGACTGGGCGCCGTCGGGCGCTTCGCCAATCAAGGTGAAGGGCCGGGCGCAGTCGGGGCCCCGGGTTATGCCGAGATGGATCTCATAGCCGGTGACAGTCTCGCCGCTCGCCACATGACGGGCCTTGACGCGCGTGAGCGTCTTGTCGGCGGCGAGCGTCGTTTCGACATCGAGCAGGCCAAGTCCCGGACACGAGCCCGCCTCGCCTTCGAGCGCCTCGGGATCATGGATCATCCTGCCCAGCATCTGATAGCCGCCGCACAGGCCGAGGACCGCGCCGCCCCGCCGATGATGGGCGGCGAGGTCGATGTGCCATCCTTGATCGCGCAAGGCCTTGAGGTCGCCGATCGTCGATTTGGAGCCGGGGATGATGATGAGATCGGCATCCTGCGGCAGCGGCCGTCCCGGCTGGACGATTTCCAGCGTCACGCCGGGCTCGAGCTTCAAGGGGTCGAGATCGTCGAAATTGGCGATGCGCGGCAGGCGGGGAACGGCGATGCGGAAGCCGCCGGTGCCGGCGCGTGCCGCCTTCTCCAGCGCGACCGCGTCCTCGGCGGGGAGGCGGCGGGCATTGGCGAAATGCGGAACGACGCCGAGGCACGGCCATCCGGTTCTCGCCTCGATCACCGCGAGGCCTTCCGAAAACAGGACAGGATCGCCGTGGAAGTTATTGATAATAAATCCTTTAATTCTCTGCGCATCCGGCTCGGACAGGATCGCCTTGGTGCCGATGAGAGAGGCGATGACGCCACCCCGATGGATATCGCCAATGAGGATGGCCGGCACATTGGCGGCCTCGGCGAAACCCATATTGGCGAGATCGCCCTGGCGCAGATTGACCTCGGCAGGGCTTCCGGCACCCTCGATGATCACGAGGTCGGCCTCGCAGGCGAGCCTGTGGAAGCTCTCCAGGATGGCCGGCATGTGACGGGCGCGCTCGCGGAAGAAGTCGCGCGCCGTCTGGGTCACGGTGCGGCGGCCCTGGACGATCACCTGGGCGCCGGTCGCGGTCTCGGGCTTGAGCAAGATGGGATTCATGTCGACGGTCGCATCGACGCGCGCGGCGCGCGCCTGCAGCGCCTGGGCCCGGCCGATCTCGCCGCCATCGACGGTCACCGCCGCATTGTTCGACATGTTCTGCGGCTTGAAGGGGCGGACTGCCAGGCCGCGATCGGCGAAGAGGCGGCACAGCCCCGCGGCGATGAGCGATTTGCCGACATCGGAGCCGGTGCCCATCAGCATGATGGCTTTGGCAGGAGAGCTAGGCAAGATCGCTCTCCGGCGCTTTTACCCTCGCCCTGCAAGCGAAGCGCAGCGGGGAGCGGGAAGGGGCCCGCCGCAAAGCGGCGGGAAGGGGGAGGGGCATGTGTGCCGAGAGAGCACTTCTGTCTACAACATGCTGACTTTTCTGATTTGATGAAGACGCGTTGCGGGTGCCCCTCACCCTCCCATTGCGGCGCAATGGGGCCCTCCCTCTCCCCTCTTCGAGGGGCGAGAGTATGGAAGTTGCTCTCGGCGTGATGCGCTGTCTCATGCGATGACATGGGCATAGGAGCCCATCACCGTGCCGTGCCTCGAGCCCATCGGACCCAGGTCGCGGCCCGCCGCGTCTTGGGCGCGGAAGAGCGACGGCGCGGCGTCCTGCTGCGCGACCGTCGAATAATGGAATTCGTGGCCCTTGAGCAAGACCGGCAGGGGCA
>CAZICN010000205.1:0-3396 GCA_964537655.1 uncultured Aestuariivirga sp. | reverse complement strand
TGCGCGACCGTCGAATAATGGAATTCGTGGCCCTTGAGCAAGACCGGCAGGGGCAGGGCGCCATCATGCGCCAGCAGGCGATAGCCCAGATGCAGCTTGCGTTGGGCGAAGCTCGTGGTCACCGGCAGGAGGCTGGTCATGGGATGCTCCTCGCCTTCGGCATCGATGAGCGCACGGCCGAGCACCATGTAACCGCCGCACTCGCCATAGATCAGGCGGCCGCGCGCCGCCGCTTCGCGCAACCCGGCGAGGAAGGCTGAGGCCGCGCTCAGGCGTCCGGCATGAAGCTCGGGATAGCCGCCAGGCAGGAACACCGCATCGGCGTCGCTCGCCGGCGCTTCGTTCATCAGGGGCGAGAAGAAGGACAATTCGGCGCCATGCCGGCGCCAGCCGGCGATGAGATGCGGATAGGCGAAGGCGAAGGCCTCGTCCTGCGCGATGGCGAGCCGCTGGCCGAATGGCGGCAAAGCCGGTTGCACGGGCGAAACCGGCAGGGGCTTCGCCAGGGCCTGAAGTCTCGCCATGTCGATATGGGCGGCGACGCTTTCGACGGCACGGCCGAAGAAGCCTTCGAGGTCTTCATGCTCGCTCGCCTGGACGAGGCCCAGATGCCGGCTCGGCAAGGTCAATGCGGCATCGCGCGGGATGGCGCCCAGGATGGTGACGTCCGAAGCGGCCAGGGCCTGGCGCAGGGTGTTTTCATGGCGCGGGCTGGCGATGCGGTTGAGGATGACGGCCGCCACATCGAGGCCCGGCCGGTGCGACCGGAAGCCCCCGACCAGGGCGGCGATCGACTGCGCCTGATGGCTGCAGTCGACGATGAGCACGACCGGCAGCCCCAGATCCTCGGCGAGATCGGCGGTCGAGCCGCGGCCCTGTTCCGGTCCATCGAAAAGCCCCATGACGCCTTCGATGAGGGTGAGCGCCGCCCCGTCGCCGATCTCGGCGGCGAGCCCGCGAATGACGGCAGGGGCCATCGCCCAGCCGTCGAGATTGAAGCACGGCCGTCCGCTCGCCGCCTCATGGAAGCGCGGATCGATATAGTCGGGGCCGACCTTCGCCGATGTGACGGCGATGCCCTGGCGGGCGAAGGCACGCAGCAGGGCCAGCGTGACGATGGTCTTGCCGCTGCCCGAGGCCGGTGCGGCGATGACAAGCCCGTCAGCCAATCGGATTCTCCCGCAACGCGCCCTGATACCAGTCGAGGATCGAGCGCCATTCGGCGATGGGGCCGAGGACCACGATCGCCGGCGTCGCAAGCTCGCGGCGCCCCGGGAAATCCCTGACATCGCCGAGCACGGTCTCGACGACGGATTGCTGCGGCAGGGTCGCATGCGAGATGATGGTGACCGGGTCGCTGCGGTCGCGACCGCCCGCCAAGAGGGCCGCGGCGATCTCGTCGAGATTCTTCACCGCCATGTACATCACGATCACCGGCGAGGCGGTGGCGATCGCCTGCCAGTTCACATTGGCGGGCATGTTGCCCGATGCGTCATGGCCGGTGAGGAAGATCACCGAATGATTGGTGTCGCGATGGGTGGAGGGCAGTCCCGCATAGGCTAGCCCGCCGATGCCGGCGGTGATGCCGGGGACGATGCGGAAGGGAACGCCGGCCTTGACCAGATGCTGGCATTCCTCGCCGCCGCGGCCGAACATGAAGGGATCGCCGCCCTTGAGGCGCAGCACCCGCTTTCCGGATTTCGCCAGCTCGATCAGGCGCAGCGAGATGTCGCGCTGCTGGGCCGAAGGCTTGCCGCCGCGCTTGCCGGCATATTCGAGCTCGGTTCCGGGGCGTACCCATTTGAGGATACCGGGATTGACGAGGGCGTCGTAGACGACGACATCGCTCGTCTGCAGAGCGTGATAGCAGAGAAGCGACATCAGGCCGGGCGCGCCCGGGCCCGCACCCACCAGCCAGACCCAGCCCGCCTCGAAGACCGGGAAGGGCTCGCTGTCGAGCCGCGCAAAGCCGGCACTCACCGGGCTGTTCGGTTGCCTGTTCATCGGGTGTTGTTTGCCTGAAATCCGGGATAATACA
Source organism: uncultured Aestuariivirga sp. (assembly GCA_964537655.1). GTDB lineage: Bacteria > Pseudomonadota > Alphaproteobacteria > Rhizobiales > Aestuariivirgaceae > Taklimakanibacter. The sequence continues at coordinate 1,358 of CAZICN010000205.1, read as the reverse complement.
ATCAGCTTATGGCAGCTCCCGGCGATCCGGCCCCGACCATTTCGGGCGCGCGTCCGACCTCGGCCGCACGCTCGGCGCGGCGGGTGCTGATCCTTGGCGGCACAGCCGAGGCCCGCGCCCTCGCAGGCCTCCTCGCGGAAGCGCGTTTCGAACCGGTGACGTCGCTCGCCGGGGTCACGCAAGGGCCGGGCGAGAGGCCTGGCGAACTGCGCAGCGGCGGATTTGGCGGGGCTGAAGGGCTTGCCCGCTATGTGGAGACGGAAGGTTTCTGCGCCCTGGTCGACGCGACACACCCTTTCGCGACCGTCATATCGCGTTACGCCAAGGAAACAGCGGAGAGACTGGCCCTGCCGTTTCTGCGGCTCGAACGGCCGGCCTGGCGGGCCGAGCCCGGCGACCGTTGGATCGAGGCCGCGAACAATGCCGCGGCCGTCAGCGCACTGCCGGCGCGCGCGCGGGTGCTGCTGACCATCGGCCGCAAGGAGGTTCAGCCCTACTTCGCCCGTCCCGACATCTCCGGCATCGCCCGCATGATCGAGCCCATGGACAAAGAGGTTACCGGCGCCTGGCGCATCCTCCTGGCGCGGCCGCCCTTCGCCGTCGATGCGGAACTCGGCCTCATGTCGGACAATGCCATTTCGCATCTGGTCACCAAGAATTCGGGCGGCGAGGAAACGCACGCCAAGCTTGTGGCGGCGCGCCTTATGGGCATAGATGTCATCATGATCGCGCGCCCGAAGAAGCCCGGAGCGCCCACCGTCGCCAACGCCCGGGCCGCGCTCGACTTTCTCAGCCAAGTTGTAAGCGCTTGACCGCGCCGCGTTTCTCGGCTTCTCTAACTTCAAGAGAACGCGGTTCTTGCCGGTTCTCGAGGGAGTAACGAAAATCGAACAGGTGTACCGCCCCAGAATAACATAAAAGCTCCAAAACGGGCGAAGCGATCTCCTCGAGAGATACATTCAGGGCGGCAACATGTTCAGAGAAGGATCAGCAATGAAAAGCAAACTTTTGTCACTGGCTTTGGGAGTAGGCCTCAGCGTTGCGGCCGTTACGGCGGCTTCCGCCGGAACGCTCGACGACGTGAAGGCCAAGGGATTCGTCCAGTGCGGCAGCAATCCAAGCCTCATCGGCTTCGGCTTCCCGGATGACCAGAACAACTGGACCGGCTTCGACGTCGACTTCTGCCGGGCGCTCGCCGCGGCGGTCTTCAACGATCCGACCAAGGTGAAGTTCACGCCGCTGTCGGCCAAGGAACGCTTCACGGCCCTGCAATCGGGTGAAATCGACGTGCTGTCGCGCAACACGACATGGTCGATGAGCCGCGACACCTCGCTCGGCCTCAAATTCGCGGGCGTGAC
>CAZICN010000204.1:0-7874 GCA_964537655.1 uncultured Aestuariivirga sp. | reverse complement strand
GACCATGAATATGGCAACGGCGTCGCCATCTTCACACGCGACGGCGATGCGGCGCGCGATTTCGCTTCGCGCGTCCAGGTCGGCATGATCGGCATCAATGTGCCGATCCCGGTGCCGCTCGCTTATCACACCTTCGGCGGCTGGAAGCGCTCGGCTTTCGGTGATCTCAACCAGCACGGGCCCGACGCGGTGCGCTTCTATACGCGCACCAAGACGGTGACGTCGCGCTGGCCGTCCGGCATTAAGGAGGGCGCGCAGTTCTCCATCCCGACGATGCGGTGAGACTGTCATTGTCCCGGCGCAAGCCGGGTTACATTCAATCCTCGAAAGCGGGCGGCGTTGCCCGCTTTTGCTTATTCGGAGGATCCCGACTTTCGTCGGCGTTCCCCGATGGAACGCATTTTTCATCCTTCGGTAAGGAATAGCTGCGAGTCTGGTGATTCTAACACGGAGCGTCGTTTTTTGATGCTCCGGGGCCCGCCTGACCGACAACGGCAAAGACCTCCCGGCCAAACGGCGTCTCGGACACGAGATGGAGGTTTGCATGTTGCCGAACCATATCCGGCGCAGCTTTCTCGCCGCCGGCCTTATCCTCACCGCTCCCGCCGTCGCTTCCGCGCAATTCGCCATGTGCGGCGAACGCGCGCAGATCATCGAGCAGCTCAAGACGAAGTACAAGGAAGCCCGCCAGGCGGTCGGGCTCATTTCCAACAATGGCGCGGCCGAGCTCTATGTGTCGGAGAAGGGCACCTGGACGATGCTGGTCACGCTCGAAAACGGCAAGAGCTGCATCATCGCCGCCGGCCATTCCTGGGATTCGGCGCCCACATTGGCGCAAGGCACCGGCATCTGATCAGGCGGCTTGCAATGCTTCCTCGAACGAGACCAGGCGCCGCTTCTTCTCATCCCACAGGACGAGCCGCACGGATCTCAGGCTGTCCAGCAAGGTGAGGCGGCCGACATTGTGAAGCTCCGGGCGGTCGCGCAGAACCTCCGGCAGCCGGTAGAAGGGAATGCGGCTCGACAGGTGGTGCACATGATGCACGCCGATATTGGCGGTGAACCAGCGCAGGACAGGCGGCAAGTCGTAATGCGAGCTGCCATGCAATGCCGCCTCGTGAAAACTCCAGTCGCCGTCATGTTCCCATGATGTCTCCTCGAACTGGTGCTGGACATAGAACAGCCAGACTCCGACCGCCGCGGCGAGAAGCGTGATCGGCAGGTGCACGAGCAGAAACGGCACGGCGCCCACCAGCCAGATGACCGCCGCGGCCAGGAGGACGATCGCGGCGTTTGTCGCCATGGCACTGATCCACGGCCGCCAGCCGTTGCGCATCAGCCCCATCGGCAGCCGGTGGCGCAGAAGGAACAGATAGGCCGGCCCGATGCCGAACATCACGAGCGGGTGCCGGTACAGGCGATAGCGGAGCTGGCGCCAGGGTGTCCGCGCGTGAAACTCGGCCACGGTCAGCGTATCGATGTCGCCGATGCCCCGATGATCGAGGTTGCCCGAAGTCGCGTGATGCAAGGCGTGGGAATGGCGCCAGTAATCATAAGGCGTCAGCGTCAGCACGCCGAGCACTCGGCCGACCCAGTCATTCGCAAGCCGCTGCGGGAAGAAGGCGCCGTGACCACAATCATGCTGGATCAGGAAGAGGCGGACCAGCAGGCCCGCCGCCGGCACGACAAGAAGCAGGCCGGCCCAGTAGCCGGCGTCCACCGCGGCCCAGGCCAGAAACCAGGCGAGCAGGAACGGGATCACCGTGACCGCCAGCTCGAACAGGCTGCGGGCGCTGCTGGGCTGGCGATAGGGGGCAAGTTCCTTGATCAGCCGGCTGGAATTCGGCGTAACGCCGGCACTGCGGGGTTGTTCTGGCATGGGCACGCTCCTGACCGGCTGGAACGGGCGGAACAGGTGTCTCCCCCGGGGGGACCGCGTGCCGCGCCGCTGACTGTTTCCATCGGTGGGAGTTGCTTCCCGATATTGCCCTGCGCCCGCGAAGCGGGTGTCGGAAGCCAATGGAGCGAAATGAATTCGCCTGGAAGTACCGAACCTAGATACTCCCGAGACCGGCGTCCAATCAATATTAGAGCCTTTCCCGTTTTGATCGAATCACTCTGGTTCGATCAAAACGGGTAAAAAGGCTCGCAAACATATACTATGGAGCGCTTCCCTATCGCCAAAGTCGAGCAACCCCGGATCGGGTCCGGGGCAGGCCTTTGGCGGGAAGCGCTCTAAGACATTTGACCCTCGTCTCATGGCGCCTTGACCGTTATGCGGCCCTTCATATTGGGGTGAAAGCGGCAATAGTAGTCGATGGTTTCCGCCCTCTCCAGCACCATGCTGCCCGATTTCTTCACCGGCAGCATGACTTCGAAGCCTCCTTTCACCGTTGCGGTATGCGCGAAGGCATCCGCATTGATCCATTCGATCGTATCGCCGATCCGCGCCTCGATATCGGCGGGTGAAAAGGCCATCCCGGCGATCGTCACTTTGAGGGTTTGCGCTTTGGCCGTGCCGGCGCCGAGGGGCAGCGCCAGCACGGTGGACATCAGCAGATGCCGTCTCGTCAGCATGAGCGGCGGCCCTATTTCAGCGCGCTCGCCACATTTTCGGCATGCTGCTGATGCCCCCGAAAGATCTTCAGGCCGGTTTCGAGCAGGCTCTTGAGCTCGGCATTGCTGGCGGAAGGAATGAGCAGGCTCTCGAGCGCGCCATTGACCTGCTTGTGATAGGCTGCCTCGTTGGCGACATAGGCCTTGTCGAAGGCGGCACCTTCGAGAGCCGACAGCTTGGTCCGCTCATCGACCGCGGCCTTGGAGAGAGCCTGGCTGGTGGCGTTGTCTTCTGGCGTGACATTGAGTTTCGTGACCAGCTCGAGCGCCAGCTTGTTGACCGCCTCGTGATCGCGCAGCATGTCCTCGGCAAAGCCGACGACTTCCTTGGTCTTGGATTTGCTGATGGCGAGCTTCGCCGCCTCGATGTCGATCGCGCTCGCGGTATAGGCGATATGGGCGATCTGCGGGTCGCTCGGCTTGTCGGCGGCCTGCGTCATGGAGGCGGCGCCGAGAAGGCACAAAGCGGCGAATGCGGCGATCGGTCGGATATGCATGGAAATCTCCTTCACCGGCGCATCATGGCCGGTCGTTGTTGTACTGACGGTGATTTGATGCCGATGGCGGGCAAACGTTCCCGCGAAATCAGTCGGGAAGGCCGAGCCTCTTCATCACGGCCGTGGTGAGCCGATCGCAGCGCCGGCCGGCAAAGGGAAAGGCATCGAGCAATATGGGACCGATCTGCGCATCGAGCTGCCGGCGCACGAGTGCCCGGGCGCGGTGCAATCTGGTCTTCACCGTCTGCGGCTTGATGGCGAGGAGATCGGCGGTCTCTTCCACGCTCAGGCCTTCGATGACACGGGCGACGAAGACGGTGCGATAGACATCGGGCAGCGTGTCGGTCGCCTGCTCGACGAGCCTCAGGATCTGTCTCTGTGCCATTGTCCGCTCCGGATCGTCGCCGCTGTGGCCGAGTGGAAACGGGATGATGCGCGCGTCGCCGGCCGTATCCTCGGCCAGCACCGCCGCAGCGCGGCGCTTCCGGCGCAGCCGGCCGAGCGCCTCGTTGATCGCGATGCGCGACAGCCATGTCGCGAGCGTCGCCTCGCCGCGAAACGACGAGAGATGGGCGAAGGCCGTCACATAGGTCTCCTGGACGATGTCCTCGGCTTCCGCGTCGTTGCGGATGATGCTGCGGGCGAGCCGGTAGAGCTTCTGATTGTGCTTGCGCATGATGGCGCGGAAGGCGCCGGCCTCGCGGGCCTGGGCCCGGCGGGCCAGTTCCATATCATCCGGTGCGGCAAGGGTCGCCTGGATCTGCGGCATGGCATCCTCTCTAGCATTTTAGCATTGGATGCGCTCCGGTGGAAAAGGTTCCCGGAATTCCTCATCGGCCGATCGAGGACAGGAATTCGCTTCTCAGGCCGGCGTCTTGCGCGAAAGCGCCGATGAGGCGCCGGGTCACCATGCGCGTGCCATGGGCGCGCGCACCTCGCGATGTCATGCAGTCGTGCCCGGCGACGAGGACGACGGCAACCCCGCCCGGACGCAGGGCCCGGTCGATGGCGGATGCGATATCGCCGGTCAGGCGCTCCTGGATCTGCAGGCGCCGGGCGCAGGCCTCGACAAGCCGGGCGAGCTTCGAAATGCCCACCACGCGGCGGCCCGGCAGATAGGCGATATGCGCCTTGCCCGAAATCGCGGCCATATGGTGCTCGCACATCGACCGGAACGGGATGTCGTGAAGCTCGACCATCTGATCGTAGCCGCCGGTCTCCTCGAAAGTGCGCTCCAGCAAAGCGGACGGGTCCTGGTCATAACCGCTGAACCATTCCTCATAGGCGCGCACGACACGTCCGGGCGTGTCGCTGAGGCCCGGCCGCGCCGGATTGTCGCCGGCCCAGCGGATGAGCATCCGGACGGCGGCCTCCGCCTCGGCGCGCGTCGGCCGTCGCTGATCGAACGATGCGCCTTCCTCGATCTGGCCCAGCAGTTTCACGGACATGTCCATCGGCTTCTCCCATCACGACACGAAATGATCAGATGCCGGCGAGGCGAAATGGTTCCCGGCTCGATTGCGCATTGGCGATCTCGGGTCCGTCGAGCTGAGCCGCCGCCGTTGCGCTTCGCCGCGCGCCACGCCATAAGGCGGCATGGGGTTCTGGGCGGATTACCAGGAGAAGATCAAGGCCGGAGACATCAAGCCGGATGACGCGCAGGCGGATGTCGCGCGCAGGCTCGATGGCTTGGCGGCAGCGCTTGCCAATTATCGCCCGCGTCCATCAGGATTGTTGGCGCGGCTGATCAGGCCCGGGAACGGTGCGGCGCCGAAAGGCCTTTACATCCAGGGCGAGGTCGGGCGCGGCAAGACCATGCTGATGGACCTGTTCTGCGCCGCGGCCGATATCGCGCCCAGGCGGCGGGCGCATTTCCACGCCTTCATGCAGGACATCCATGCGCGCCTGCACGAGGCGCGGCGCGGCGCCAAGGATCCGCTGAAGGACGTGGCGAAAGCGGTAGCCGCGGAAGCGGCGCTTCTCTGTCTCGATGAAATGCAGATCGCCGACATCGCCGATGCGATGATCGTCGGCCGATTGTTCGAGATCCTGCTGGCCGAAGGCACCGTGGTGGTGACGACGTCCAATCTCAGGCCCGCCGATCTTTATAGCGACGGCCTCAACCGCCAGCTCTTCCTGCCCTTCATCCGGCTGATGGAAGAGCGGCTCGATGTCGTCACCCTCGACAACCCGACCGACTACCGGCTCGGCCGGGTCAAGGGCCGCGAGACCTTCATCCACCCGCTCGGACCCGAGGCCGACCGCAAGCTGCAGGATCTGTGGGAGAAGCTCACCGACACGGAGAAGGGCGAGCCCAGAGCGATCGAGGTGCTCGGCCGGCAGCTCGTGGTGCCGCAGGCCGCCCATGGCGCGGCCCGCTTCACCTTTGCCGATCTGTGCGAGGCGCCGCTGGGGCCGCCGGATTATCTCGCCATCGCGAAAAATTTCGGCACCGTGTTCATCGAGCACATCCCGGTGCTGACGCCGCGCCACCGCAACCCGTCCAAGCGCTTCATCCTGCTCATCGACACGCTCTATGACGCGCATGTCAGGCTGGTCGCCTCGGCGGCCAGGCCGGCCGAGGCGCTCTACAGCAAAGGTCATCACGCCCAGGAATTCGCCCGCACGGTGTCACGGCTCCAGGAAATGCAGTCGGCTTCCTGGTGGGGTGCAAAAATCGCCGAAACTTGACGTTTTGGTCAGGATTTTATCCATATGGAGTCTTGAAGGTGTCACCGGACGGGAGTAGAGCTTCCGTCGCTTTTGCACTGCGAAAGGGCGCGCGTGACACAAGGAACGCGTTGACCTGCACGTCACAGGGAAAAATCGAAATGGCTCGAAATAAAATTGCGCTGATCGGCGGTGGCATGATCGGCGGGACTCTCGCACATCTGGCCGCCTTGAAGGAGCTGGGCGACATCATCGTCTTCGATATCGCCGAGGGCCTGCCGCAGGGCAAATCGCTCGATATCGCGCAGTCCGGGCCGGTCGAGGGCTTCGACGCCAAACTCTCGGGCACCAACAAATATGAAGCGATCGAGGGTGCGGATGTGGTGATCGTCACCGCCGGCGTGCCGCGCAAGCCCGGCATGAGCCGCGACGACCTGCTCGAGATCAATCTCAAGGTCATGGCGCAGGTCGGCGCCGGCATCGCCAAATACGCGCCCAAGGCCTTCGTCATCTGCATCACCAACCCGCTCGATGTCATGGTGTGGGCGCTGCAGAAATATTCCGGCCTGCCGCCCAACCATGTCGTCGGCATGGCGGGCGTGCTCGACTCGTCGCGCTTCCGGCATTTCCTCGCCGAGGAATTCAACGTGTCGATCGAGGACGTCACCGCCTTTGTGCTCGGCGGCCATGGCGACACGATGGTGCCGCTGACCCGCTATTCGACGGTGGCCGGCATTCCGGTGCCCGATCTCGTGCAGATGAAATGGACGACGCAGCAGCGCATCGACCAGATCGTGCAGCGCACCCGCGATGGCGGCGCCGAGATCGTCGGCCTGCTCAAGACGGGCTCGGCCTATTATGCGCCGGCGACGTCGGGAATCGCGATGGCCGAGGCCTATCTCAAGGACAAGAAGCGCGTGATCCCCTGCGCCGCTCAACTCACCGGCCAGTATGGCGTCGACAATCTCTATGTCGGCGTGCCGGTGGTGATCGGCTCGCAAGGTGTCGAGCGCATCGTCGAGATCAAGCTCGATTCGGACGAGAAGGCGGCCTTCAAGAAATCGGTCGACGCGGTGAAGAGCCTGATGGACGCGGCCAAGAAGATCGCGCCCGATCTCGCGTGACGCATATGAAGGGTTCGCATCGGGAGGCCACATGAACATTCACGAATACCAGGCCAAGCAGGTACTGAAGGCCTATGGCGTGCCGGTGGCAAAGGGCCTTCCCGCCTTCACGGTGGATGAAGCGGTGAAAGCCGCCGAAACGCTGGGCGGACCTGTCTGGGTGGTGAAGGCCCAGATCCATGCCGGCGGGCGCGGCAAGGCGGGCGGCGTCAAGGTGGTGAAATCCATCGACGACGTGAAGAGCGAAGCCAAGCGCCTGCTCGGCTCGACTTTGGTCACGCACCAGACCGGGCCGCAAGGCAAGGTGGTGCAGCGCCTCTATGTCGAAGAGGGTTCCGCCATCGACAAGGAATTCTATCTGGCGCTCCTCGTCGATCGCGAGACATCCAGACTTGCTTTCATCGTCTCGACCGAAGGCGGCATGGATATCGAGAAAGTCGCGCATGACACGCCCGACAAAATCGTCACCGTCTCTGTCGATCCCGTCACCAATATCTGCCCGCATCATGTGCGCGCCATCGCCAAGGCGCTGAAGCTGCCGCTCGGCGGGCCGCAGCAGAAGCAGCTGGCCAGGCACGTCACCGAACTGCACCGCGCCTTCGTCGAGAAGGATATGAGCCTGCTCGAGATCAATCCGCTGATCGTGACCAAGGCCGGCGACATTCTCTGCCTCGACGCCAAGATCAATTTCGACAGCAACGCGCTCGACCGCCATCCCGATATCAAGGAACTGCGCGATGTGACGGAAGAGGATCCCAAGGAGATCGAGGCGTCGAAATTCGATCTCTCCTATGTGGCACTCGACGGCACGATCGGCTGCATGGTGAACGGCGCCGGCCTCGCCATGGCGACGATGGATATCATCAAGCTCTATGGCGCGGAGCCCGCCAACTTCCTCGATGTCGGCGGCGGCGCGTCCAAGGAAAAGGTCGCGGCGGCCTTCAAGATCATCACCGCGGACCCGCGC
>CAZICN010000203.1:0-7933 GCA_964537655.1 uncultured Aestuariivirga sp. | reverse complement strand
GAACTCTGCCGCGATGACCATGCCGTGAACCGTAAGCCCGACGACATCACCCTCGACCAGAATGGCGGCGGCGCGCATCTCGATCTGTTCACCGCATTGTTCATCTGGCGCAATCTCAGGTGAAAGAAATATGGATGTGAAGGTCTTCAGCGATCCGCGCAAGCCCGCCTATCTCAATTTCGATGCCGGCAGCAAGCCGCTTAAGGACCCGATCCGCCCGGAGACACTGGCCCGCGTCCGCGCCTATCGCCACGGCCGCATCAAGCGGAAGCTCATCGAGCATGATTGCGCCGCCCTCCTGGTCTATGACCCGCTCAATATCCGCTACGCCACCGACTGCTCCGACATGCAAATCTGGACCATGCACAATCCCTCGCGCTACGCGCTCATCTGCGCCGAGGGCCCGACGATCTGCTTCGAATACGCGCAGGCCATGCACCTCGCCGAAGGCCTGCCGATGGTGGACGAGGTCCGCCCCTGCATCAGCTGGTTCTATTTTGCCAGCGGCCCCAATCTCGAGGCGAGCGCCAGGAAATGGGCGGATGAGATCGTAGATCTGGTGCGCCGGCATGGCGGCGGCAACATGCGGCTTGCCGTCGACAAGATGGAGCCTCTGGGCGTCGATCTCCTGCGCGAACGCGGCATCACCATCATCGAGGGGCAGGAGCTCACCGAGACGGCGCGCATGATCAAATCGGCCGATGAACTCGAGATGATGGACTGGACGATCAAGGTGACAGAAGCCGGCATGTGGCGCATGCGCGAGAATTCGCTGCCGGGCAAGTCCGAGAACGAGATCTGGGCCGAGCTCCATTACGAGAATATCCGCAATGGCGGCGAATGGATCGAGACGCGCCTTCTGGCGATCGGCGAGCGGACCTATCCCTGGTTCAAGGAATGCTCGGGCCATGTCGGCAAGGAGGGCGACATGCTCTCCTTCGACACCGATCTCATCGGGCCCTACGGTTATTGCGCCGATCTCTCACGCTCATGGACGGTCGGCCTCGTCAAGCCGAAGCCGTCGCAGAAAGAGCTCTATGCTTACGCGCTCGAGCAGATCATGCATAACTGGTCGATCATCAAGCCCGGCATGAGCTTCCGCGAGTTCAACGACAGGTCGCTGCGCATTCCCGAGGAATATCACGAGAACCGCTATGGCGTGGCGCTGCATGGCGTGGGCCTGTGCGATGAGTATCCTTCGGTGCCGACCCATGTCGATATGGACAACGGCAAGGGTTATGACGGCGTGTTCGAACCCGGCATGTGCGTCTGTGTCGAGAGCTGCACCGGATCCGAACGGGCAGGCGAGACCGTCAAGCTCGAGATACAGGTCGTCGTCACCGACACCGGCACGAAGCGGCTGGACAGCTTCCCCTTCGAGGATTGGGTATGATGCATCCTATCCTTCCCCCTTGCGGGGAAGGTGGCGCGAAGCGCCGGATGGGGGATTGCAGGGCGCGAATGCAGAAATTGCACGGGACGGCCACGCTGCAGGAGGTAAGGTTGTTGGTAGTCTGGTTGTGTGGGTTGGCCCCCATCCGGCTCGCTGCGCTCGCCACCTTCCCCGCAAGGGGGAAGGATAAGTAACAGGATCAGCCGATGTCCCAGCAGTTTCCCGCTCTCTTCCAGCCGCTCAAGCTGCGCCACAAGACCTTGCGCAACCGCATCGTCTTTGGCTCGCACACCGCCAACATGTCGGAAGGCGGGCTGCCGGGCGAGCGTCATCGCGGCTATTACGAGGAGCGCGCCCGGGGCGGGGCGGCGATGATCGTGGTCGAGCCGATGCCGGTGCACCGCACCGCCGTGCTCACCCGCGGCAACTTTCGCCCGTCGCGCGATGAGGTCATCCCGCATTTCCGCAAGGTGACGGATGCCGTCCATGCGCATGGCGCGGTGATCTGCCATCAGCTCTACCATGTCGGCCAGCATGGTGATTTCGACAATTCCTACGAGCCCAACTGGTCGCCGTCGGGGCTTCCGTCCTTCCACGATTCGGACGGCAGCCACGCGATGAGCGAGACCGAGATCGAGGAGATCATCGAGAGCTTCGTCCAGGCGGCGCGCCGGGCGAAGGAGGCGGGCTTCGACGGCATCGAGCTTTTTGCCGCCTACAACGCGATCATCGATCAGTTCTGGACGCCGTTCAACAACCGGCGCGACGATAAATGGGGCAAGGGTTCGCTCGAGAATCGCACCCGTTTCTCCTCGGAGATCATGCGCCGCATCCGAAAAATGGCGGGCGAGGATTTCATCATCGGCCTCGCCATCAACATGCAGCCCCATGTGAAGCCCAACCTGTCCATCGAGGCGATGCAGGAGATCATCGCCTGGCACGACGCGCGCAACCTGATGGATTATGTCACATGCGGCACCGGGAGCTATTTCTCCTTCTACGACCTGATGCCGACGGTCTTCTATGCCGACAAGCTCGGCGCCCCCTTCGCCGAGGCGCTGAAGCAGGTGGTGAAGCATGCGCGCGTCCAGTGCGAGAGTCACGTGCGCACGCCCGAGAATGCCAATTATGTGGTGGCCTCGGGCCAGGCCGACATGGTGTCGATCGTGCGCGGCCAGATCGCCGATCCGCATCTCGCCAACAAGGCGAAGGAGGGCCGGCCCGAGGATGTCAGGCCCTGCCTGTCCTGCAACCAGATGTGCTGGGGCCGGCGCTATCGTGATTACTGGATCTCCTGCCTGATCAATCCTTCGGCAGGGCGCGAATTCGAGTGGGGCGGCGATCGCTTCACGCCGTCGAAGACGCCGAAGAAAGTGCTGGTGGTGGGAGGCGGCGTCGCCGGCCTCGAAGCGGCGCGCGTCGCCGCCGAGCGCGGCCATCGCGTGACATTGGCCGAGGCCTCCGACAAGCTCGGCGGGCAGTTCCGCCTCGCCGGCATGCAGCCGCGCCGCCAGCAGATCATCGATTTCCTCGACTGGTATGAGCGGCAGTTGCAGAAGCTGCAGGTCAAGGTCCTCTACAACACGCTGCTCGAGGCCGAGGATATCAAGGCCTTCGGCGCCGATGAGGTGATCGTGGCGACGGGCTCGCAGCCGGACGGCCAGGGCTTCCAGCGCTTCTTCCCGGAGCGCGATGCGCTGCCGGGCATCGAGCGCGGCAATGCCTGGCCGGCGGAAGAGGTGATGAGCCGAAGGGCTCGCCTCGGCAAACGGGTGCTCGTGCTCGATGAGACCGCCAACTGGAAGGGCGGCGGCACGGCGCTGCATCTGGCCGAGGCCGGCCATGAGGTGATCGTGGTGACGCCAGCGGCTTCTGTGATGTTCGAGATGGCGCGCACCAGCGCCGATGTGCCTTTGCGCCAGCGCCTGCGCGAGCTGGGCGCGCGGCTCATCACCGATGCGGGTTTGCGCGAGTGGCATGGCGATGGCGCGACGATTGTCCAGATCGGCGGCAGCGAAGAGCGCATCGCGGCCGACTCGCTGGTGATCGCCGCCACCAATGTGCCGGACACGATGGTCGCCTCGGGTCTCGATGACCTTTCTGTCGCCCATCGTGATATTGGCGACACGGTCGCGGCGCGGACCGCCGTCATGGCGATCTATGAGGGCCGCAAGACGGGGATGGCGGTGTGACAGGTGAAGCCGTTTGACGCTTGATCGGCCACGGGCGGCTAACTAGAGCCGGTTCGGTTCTTCCATTTCACGGGCGTCCCATGCACCCCTTTTCGCTTGCTCCCGTCCCCGAGATTGCGTTCGGCAATGGCCTTCTGTCCGACCTGCCCCGGCGGGCGGCGGATCTGGCCGGCAAGGCGGCGCCGGTCATGATCATCGCCGATCCGGCCATGACCGCCTCGGGCGCCGTGGCGCGGCTCATGAAGCTCCTGGCCGATGCCGGGCACGCTGCCGATGTCTATGACGGTTTCAAGGGCGAGCCCAAATATGCCGATATCGACCAGGCGGCGGCACGCGCCCGTGGCCTTGGCGCAAAGCTGGTGATCGGTCTCGGCGGCGGCACGGCGCTCGACACGGCGAAGCTCGTCGCCTCCTGCGCGGTGTCGGGAAAGCCGGTCGAGGCCTATCAATTCTGCGAGACGCCGCTTCCCGCCGATCCCCTGGCCCTGATCGCGGTCCCGACAACGGCGGGGACCGGCGCCGAGGTGACGCGCACCTGCATCTTCACCAACAGCGCCGGCCAGAAGGTCTGGGCCTGGGGGGCCGAGCTCAAGCCCGCTTTGGCGCTGCTCGATCCCGAATTGACCGTTGGCGTGCCGCCTTCGGTCACCGCGGCGACCGGGCTCGACGCGCTGGTGCACGCGATCGAGGCCTGCACCAACCGCAATAGCAACGACGCGAATGATGTCTATTGCTACCGCGCTATCGCCCTCATCTCGGGCGCGCTCGCCACAGCGGTAAAGACGCCGCAGGATCTCGATGCGCGCGGCCGGCTGCTGCTCGGCAGCTGCTATGCCGGCATGGGCATCGACAATTGCGGCACGGCGCTGGCGCACAACATCTCGCATGCCATGGCGGAGCTGGCGCCGGTCCCGCATGGCCGGGCGACCGGTCTGGCGATGCTCGCCACCATCGACTGGGTCAAGGACGGCAATCCGGCGGCATTCGCCAAGGTGGCTGGCGCCATGGGGGTGACAGAGGAGGCGGGCGGCGTCACAAGGGCGTATGAAGACCTGGTGCGCGGTTCCGGCATCAAGGTGAGCCTCGCCGGCGATGGGTTGGATCTCGGCCGTCCGGAACTGCTGGCGGAACGCATGGCCTCTCCGGCACATGCGCCGATGCGCAAGAACACCGTGCGTGAGGTGACCGACGGTGACCTTCTCAGGCTGGCCGAATGCGTCTATGGGCTCGCCTGAGAGGTAGGAACCATGAGAAATCCAGGGGCGGTCACGCGGCTGATCGCCGAGATCGACCGCTACCTGGCTCGTTTGGACGGGCCGGGCGTCGCCGACGTGCGCGACGGCATCGCTCGCTTCGGCGCAGGTGCGGTTCGGCAGACGATGGCGCCTGCCGCCCCGGTGTGCGGTCATCTCGATGAGGCGCTTCTGCATCTGACCGGCGCCGATCCTCTCCGCACGGCGATCGAAGATATCCGTCCTGAGTTCGCCTGGGTCACCTATGATGCCTATCCGCGCGCGCTGATCGGCCGGCGCTTCCCGGATGCCCATGCCTTTGTCAGCCTGATCGGCGGCACTGGTTTCATGCCGGCCGACGACTTCGAGCTCGGACTTTTCCTCATTGCGCCGAAGACGCTTTATCGCGACCATCGTCACAAGGCGCCGGAACTTTATGCGCCGTTAACCGGCCCGCATGAATGGCGTTTCGGCGCCGGCGAAAGCTGGACAGAGTACCGCGCCCACACCCCGATCTGGAATGAACCCATGCAAGTCCATGCGACCCTGGTGCGCGACCTGCCCTTCCTCTCGCTCTTTGCCTGGACCAAGGACGTCGATGCCGAGGCGGTCGTGACGCCGGCGGCGGATTGGGATGAAATCGAGGCAGGCCTTTGAACGACAATATCTATGGTCCGGCCATGTGGGCGATCGACGCCATCCGCCGCAAGCTCGCGGGCGAAGGCGCCAGCGAGGTGAAGGCGCGCCTCGCGTCGCAGGACCTCTCGCCCTCCGCCGCCGTCGAGCCCACACCACGCCGTCTTCCGGCCTGCCGCCATCTGCCCGAATGCGTCGCGGCCTCGATGTTCATGGCGCCCGATGTCGCGGCCGCTCTCGCCGAGATCGACGAGTTCCTGCACTGGAGGCAGAATCCGAATTACTCCGACGCCGTGATGGGCGAAGGCTACATGGACAACTACGCCTATGCCGAGCTCATCGGATCGACGGGCTTCTTCCCGGGCGAGGATTTCCTCATGGGCCTCCTGCTGCTGGGACCGGACCTGCTCTATCGCGGCCATCATCATAAAGCGCCTGAGCTCTACTGGCTTTTGACCGGCCCCAGCGAATGGCGGCAGGGCAACGGCGAATTCATGACGCGCCGGGCAGGCGAGACGGTCTGGCACGCACCGGGCGTGGTCCATGCGACCCGCACGCTCGCAACACCGCTTCTCGCCATCTGGGCCTGGACGAGCGACGTCAGCGAGCCGGCCCGGCTGGTCGGCGAGCCATGAATTTCGACCTGTTATCGCTCCTGCGCGCTTTGGGACTTCTTGCTGTCGCGGGCTATCTGCTGGCCGCGGCCTTCATGTATGTGAACCAGCGGAGCTATCAGTATTTCCCCAGCCATCAGGGGCTGACGGCCGCGGCCGCCGGCCTGTCGGGCGTCGTCGATCTCAAACTCGCGAGCGGCGACGGCGAGGTTCTGCAGGCCTGGTATTCGCAGGCCCGTCCGGGCAAGGCGACGATCTTTTTCCTCCATGGCAACGGTGGCGAGATCGCCGACCGGGCGGATCGCTTCGCCGCCTATCAGGCGGAAGGCTTCGGCGTCTTCTTCCTGTCTTATCGCGGTTACGGCGCGAGCACCGGCAGCATCAGCGAAGGGGGGCTGGTGCGCGACGCGCTCACCGCCCATGACTGGCTGATCGCCAAAGGTGTCAAGCCTGCGGAGATCATGCTGGTGGGCGAATCCCTGGGTGGCGGCGTGGCGGTGCAGCTCGCGGCACAGCGACCGGTGGGAGCGCTGGCGCTCGAGGCGACTTTCGCCTCGGCCGCCAGTGTCGCGGGCCAGCGTTATTGGTGGCTTCCGGTGCGCCTTCTGATGAAGGACAAATTCGATTCTGTCGATTTCATCGGCAAGGTGCATGTGCCGTTGCTCATCACCCATGGCGATCAGGATGGCGCCATTCCGTTGAGCGAGGGAGAGAAGCTCTTCGCGCTCGCCAATGAGCCGAAGCGGCTGGTGGTGGTTGCGGGCGCCACGCACAGCTCGGTGTTTTCACTCGAGACCTGGACGCGCGAGATGCGGTTCTTCGAAGAAGTGCGACCAAAATGAAAAGCCCGCGAGCTGACGCTCGCGGGCTCTGTCCTGTTTTCTATCGCATTCCTATGCCGGCGCGATCGCCAGTGTCTCGGCGAAGATATAGAGCGTCGGGTGGATCTGGAAGCCCTGCACCCGCTTGTCGTAGGCGGCATAGACCGACCGCCACAAGGGCTGGGTGATCGGGCCGTCTTCCAGCATGATCGCCTCGAGCTCGCCCAGGATCTCGCGCCGCTTGTCGACATCGAGCGTGCCTTCCGCCGATGCCAGCAGCTCGTCGAACTTGGCGTTCGAATAGCGCGATTCGTTCCACGGCACGCCGGTGCGATAGGCGAGCGCCAGCACCATGAAGCCGAGCGGGCGATGTGTCCATTCGGTGAAGCCGAAGGGCACTTCCGTCCACAGCTCCCAGAACTTGGCCGACGGCAGCACGTTGATCTTGGCGCGGATATTGCCGGCCTTCCACTGTTCGGCCATCGCCTCGACCGCCGCCTGCTCCCATGAGGGATCGGGCTTGCAGTTGATCTCGATGTCTATGCCGTCCGGGAATCCGGCTTCGGCCAGGAGCGCCTTTGCTTCATCCGGCTTGTAGCCGAGCGCCTCGATCTTCTTGTAGTCCGGATGGACGCTGCAGACATGATGATGTTCCGCCGCTTGGCCGACACCCTTGTGCGCGATCTGCAGGCACTTCTCGGGATCGGTGGCGAGACGGATCGCCTTGCGCACCTTCGGATTGTCGAAGGGCTTCTGCGTCATCTGCATGCGGGCGACCGCGGTCTGCGCCGTCACCACCTGGTGGATGTCGACATGCGCCATGCCCTTGTAGAGGTCGAACTGCTCGATATTGCCTTGATAGATGCCATCGACCTGCTTGGAGGCGAGCGCCGCGGCGACCGCCGCCGGATTGTCGCCCAGGTCGATGAACTGCAGCTCATCGAGATAGCCCGGTGCATCGGGGCGGCGCTTGAACACCGCCTTGCGGCAGACTTCCAGTTCCACCAGCTCGAAGGAATCGGTGCCGTTCGAGCCGACGGCGAAG
>CAZICN010000202.1:0-7949 GCA_964537655.1 uncultured Aestuariivirga sp. | reverse complement strand
TTTTCCCCCTCTCCCGCCTGCGGGAGAGGGTGCCCGATAGGGCGGGTGAGGGTGTCGCTTCAAGATCCGTATTTTCTTCGAGCGTCTTATTCACCTTGCGAAGGACACCCTCAACCGGCGCTGCGCGCCACCTTCTCCCGCGGGCGGGAGAAGGGGAAATCAGCGATCGCGAACAGGCTCTTAATGGGCTTTGAGAAGGTCCCGCCATGCTGACCCGCAGGGCGGCTCTCGTCACGCTGGGCGCTGGCCTCGCGGCGCCGGCGCTCCTCGCTTCGCCGCAGCGGTCGACGGCGCGGCCCTTGCTGGAGCGGCCGGCCACCTTCGCCGCGCCCGTCATCCATGCCATCGTCCTCGAAGCCAAGGCGCGCGACATGCGCCTTCTCGGTCCCGACGGTCCGCCCAGCACGGTATGGACCTATGGCGATGCGCTCTTTCCCGTCATCCGCGTGAAGCGCGGCGACCGCCTGCGCGCCACGCTCAGGAACAGCCTCGCCGAGCACAGCTCCATCCACTGGCACGGCGTGCGCGTGCCCAATGCCATGGATGGCGTGCAATATGTGACGCAGCCGCCGGTCGCGCCGGGCGAAAGCTTTCTCTATGACTTCACGGTTCCCGACACCGGCACCTTCTTCTTCCATCCGCATTGCAACGAGACGGGACAGGTCGGGCATGGGCTCGCCGGCGTGCTGGTCGTCGAAGGCGACGAGAGCGAGGCCTTCGACGACGACATCGTGATCATCGCCAAGGACTGGCGGCTCGACAAGGATGGTTCCTTCCTGCCCTTCTCGACCGACGGCGGCGCGGCGCGCGCCGGCACCTTTGGCACCCTGCGCACCGTCAATGGCCGGCAAGGCTTTGCCCGCAAGGTCAAGGCCTCGGCCGATATCCGGCTGCGCATCGTCAATCTCGATTCGACCCGCATGATGGATGTGGGCGTCGAAGGGGCTGAGGCGCTGATCATCGCCATCGATGGCAATCCGCTCGAGCCGGTGCCGCTCGATACCTGGCGGCTGGGTGCGGCATCCCGCCTCGACCTGGTGATCCGAACGCCTCCCGCCGGCGGGCGGATCAGGCTGCGCGACTATTTCCCGGCCGAGATCTTCGATCTCGCCGTGTTCGAGGCTGAGGGACCGGACCGGCGCGCGCGGCCCTTCGCTCCCGCCCCGCTCTATGCCTCAGGTCTGCCCGAACCCGATCTCGCCCGGGCGGAACCGCAGACTTACGTCTTCGGCGCGGCGTCCGAGGCGATCGCGAGCTTCATCGACACGTTCGATCCCGACGATCCTTTATCAAAAGTAATATTGGATGAACTGTGCACCGCCAGTCGTACATTCTGGGCGATCAACAAGCGCTCCTGGCCCAATGACGGACATCGCAACCTGCCGCCGCCCCTGGCGCGGCTCACAGCCGGCAACAGCTACCGCTTCACCTTGCAGAATGCGACGCCGCATCCGCACCCGATCCATTTGCACGGCCATACATTCAAGGTGCTGTCCTCGTCCAAGCGCGCGCTGCCCGTCCATCATGCCGACACAGTTCTGGTTCTCCCTAAGGAACGCGTGGAAATCGCCTTTGTCGCAACGCCCGGGAGATGGATGTTCCATTGTCATATTCTGGAGCATCTGGAGACCGGCATGATGGGATATTTCGCCAGTTCATGACCGCGCTGCGCTGCATCCTTGCATTCATCTGCTGCCTGGCCGCGCCCGCCGCAGCGGAAGAGCTCGATTCGGCGGTCGGCAAGGCGCTGTTCGACCGCAAATGGGTGCAGGCGCCGGCCTCGACCAACGCCGCCGACGGCCTGGGCCCCCTGTTCAACGCGCAGGCCTGCGCCTCGTGCCACAAGAACGGCAATGGCGCGCGGTTCTCGATGATCGGCGGC
Source organism: uncultured Aestuariivirga sp. (assembly GCA_964537655.1). Lineage (GTDB taxonomy): Bacteria > Pseudomonadota > Alphaproteobacteria > Rhizobiales > Aestuariivirgaceae > Taklimakanibacter. The sequence goes on along the minus strand of CAZICN010000202.1, from coordinate 6,067 downwards.
GTCCTCGGCGTCGCCGGCTTCGTCGTCAGGCTGGGCGATGCGCAGGGCAAATCCGATCCGGTTCTCGGCCGCCAGCTTCAGGAACATGCCATTCCGGGCCTGGCGCCCGAGGCGCGCATCGAACCCTATCTCGAGGCTGAAGGCGACGGCCTCTCGCGCATGCTGGCGAAAGTCACCTTCGGCAAGGCGTCGCCGTCCGACGGGGTCAAGCTCGAATTCCGCGTCGCGCCGTCGCTCGTCGGACGCGGCATGATGGCGCGCGTCGCCGCGCAGGAGATTTTGAAGAATGCCGATCCCGACGATCGGGACGGCGACGGCATATCGGGGCGCGCCCGCATCGTCGCGACGCCGGAGGGATCGCGCCTCGGCCGCTTCGGCCTCAAGGCGACGGCCGCGAGCCTCGCCGAGCAGACGGCCGACGCGGCGATGCTCGACATGGGCCTGTCGTCGCCCCTGGCGCCGTTTCCCTATGGCGACTGCACCGTGGCCGAAACCGAGTGCCGCGGTAATGCAACGGGCCGCAGCCCGGATTTTGACGGTGAGGAAATTTCCCGCCAGATGGTCGAGATGGTCGCGACCTATGTCGCGTCGCTGAATCGCCGCGCGCCCCAGGCGGATCCGCAAGGCGAGAAGTTGCTCGCGGCGACGGGCTGCACCTCTTGCCATGTGCCGAGCCTCAAGACCGAGACCGGCGAGGCATTGCCGGTCTTCACCGATCTCCTGCTGCATGATATGGGCGATGGCCTGGCCGGCGGCTTTCCCGACAGTTTCGCCAGCGCGAATGAATGGCGCACCGCGCCGCTGATCGATCTCGCGGCGCAGAAGGGCCGGCGGCGCTTCCTGCATGACGGACGCGCTGCAAGCCTCGATGAGGCCATCCGCTGGCATGGCGGCGAAGCTTTGGCGGCGAAGCGGCGCTATATGGAACTGCCGGCGGCCGACCGGGCCAGGCTGATCGACTATCTGGGATCGCTGTGATGCACATCGCCCGCTTTCTGCTTGTCTTCTCTGTCGCGATCCTCGCGGCAGCGCCGGCGCGCGCCGGCAGCGAGGTTCTGAACCAGCTGGTCGAGCGTTTCATCATGCCGCATTACCAGGCGCTGGCCTTGACCGCCGACGCGCAGGAGAATGCCTGGGCGGAATTCTGCGCCAAGCCCGACCAGACGGGCTTCAAGGGCCTGCAGCGCGCCTATCTCGCCACCGCCGACTCATGGTCGCAGATCGAGTTCCTGCGGTATGGCCCGATCGCCGAGGAGTTCCGCGCCGAGCGCCTGTCCTATTGGCCGGAGCGCAAGAACGCCACGGCGAAAGGCCTCGCTTTGCTGCTCGAAAAGGAGGGCGTCGCCGACCTCACACCGGAACGCTTCGCCGAGAACAGTGTCGCGGCGCAGGGCCTGCCGGCGCTCGAGCGCCTGCTGTTCGACGAGAATGCCGAGACCGAGATGCTCGCCGGCGCCCGCAGGGAGCGGCGCTGCGCGGTCGGCCAGGCGATCGCCTGGAACATCGTGATCATCGCCCATGACGTGCGCCTGGGCTGGACCAATGATATCGTCGAGAGCATCGCCAAGCCCGACATGGCGCGGGAGGCGACCTCGCGCATCGCCACCGACCTGCTCGCCGCCTTCGCCTACATACGCGACGCGAAGCTGCGCGCCATGCTCGGCAAGGATGCGGCGGGCGCCCGTCCGCTGCTCGCCGAGGGCTGGCGCAGCCGGCGCTCGAGGCGCGCCCTCACCCTCAATCTCGAAACGGCGCGCGACGTCTCCAAGATCATCATGAAGGACAGGGAAGGCGACACGCTTTCCACCCTCGCCACCGCCTTGAGTTTTGCCGAGAACCTTCCCGTCGAGTTCGGACCGGCGGTCCTCGACGTCAAGCAGCGCCAGCAATTCTTCCTGGTGCTCGATGCTTTAGCGGCGGCGCGCGACAAGGCGTATGACGAGATCCCGGCCGTGCTCGGCATAACCGTGGGGTTCAACAGCCGCGATGGTGATTGATCGTCGCGCGATCGTGCAAGGCCTGGCGGCAGCGATCGCCGCGAGCCTCGTGCCTGCGGGCAAAGCACGCGCCGCGCGGGTGCCGCTTTATGTCTCCTGCCGCATGGATGCCGAGGGCAAGGCGTCGGCCGCCATGTTCTCCCTCGACGGCGAGGAACTGTTCTCGACGCTTCTGCCTTCGCGCGGCCATGATGCGACGGCGCGGCCGGGCTCGCCCGAGATCGTCGTCTTCGCCAGGCGTCCCGGCAACTGGTTCGCCGTCGTCGACGCGGCGAAAGGCGCGCTGGCGCGCACCATTCTCTCCGGAAAGGCGCGGCATTTCTACGGTCACGGCGTGTTCAGCCCCGACGGGCGGCTGCTCTATGCCACCGAGAACGACACGGCGAGCGGCAACGGTGTTCTCGGCATCTATGATGCGACGGATGCCTATCGCCGCATCGCCGAGATGCCGTCGCGCGGCATCGGCCCGCATGATCTGGCGTTCCTGCCCGATGGCCGGACGCTGGTCGTCGCCAATGGCGGGCTGCGCACGCTGCCCGAGACCGGCCGCGAAGTGCTCAATCCCGGCGACTTGAGGCCCAATATCGCGCTCATCGATTCAAGCCATGATGCGACGCTCGCCGTGCTCGAGCTGGACAAGCCGTTCCGGGCTCTGTCGATCCGCCACATGGCCGTCGCCAGGGACCGCACCGTCGCCTTTGGCTGCCAGTATCAGGGCGAACCCAATGACCTGCCGCCTTTGGTCGGCACCGTGAGCCCAGATGGCAAGATCGCTCTTCTCGCCATGCCGGAGATGGAGCTCATCGGCATGTCGAATTATGTCGGCTCGGTCTCGCTCGACCGGTCGGAGGACATCATCGCGGCGACGAGCCCGCAGGGCGGCAGCGTGGCGCTATGGAACCGCAAGAGCGGCGAGTTCCTGACGCGCGAGCGCATGAGCGATGTCTGCGGCGTCGCCGCTTTGCCGGACCGCCATGATTTCCTTCTCACCTCCGGCAATGACGGCGTGCGCCGGCTGGTCGAGGGCGCGGAGACGCTGGCGCGCCTCTCGGGCGACCGGCTGCAGGGCTGGATCTGGGACAATCACCTGCTGCCGGTGGATATTTGAAGGCCCCAGCCGTCGCGCGTTCCGCGTGACACCCTCCCCGCAAGCGGGGAGGGAGGACAAGCTCCGCCATATCTCCCTCCCCGAATTCGGGGAGGGTGGCGCGAAGCGCCGGGTGGGGCTTAAACCGGAATCAATAAATATGTCCCTTGAGCGCCGCGAGCTTCACCTGCGCGCCGACTTCGAGGCCCGAGCGCTGCAGCCGGTGCGACGGCATCTCGACCTCGATCGGCTTCTCGCCCGCCACGACCTCGACATCGACCCGGGCGATGGGACCGACGACCGACAGGAAGCGCACCGTGCCGGCGCCGGCCGCGTCCTTCACCAGGTCGATTTCATGCGGCCGGACATAGACATGCTCGGCGCCGACGAGCTTGGGCCTGACGGTGATGGCGTCGAGATCGATGGCCGGATGCGCCATCTTCCCGTCGCTCCAGCTCAACGGGATGCGGTTGGCATTGCCGAGGAACTCGCACACGAAGGGGTTGGCCGGATTCTCGTAGATTTCATGCGGCTTGCCGATCTGCTCGATGCGCCCCTGGCTCATCACCACGATGCGGTCGGCGATCTCCATCGCCTCCTCCTGGTCATGGGTGACGAAGATCGAGGTCATGCCGGTTTCCTCGTTGAGGCGCCTCAGCCAGCGCCGCAGTTCCTTGCGCACCTTGGCGTCGAGCGCGCCGAAGGGCTCATCGAGGAGCAGCACGATCGGCTCGATGGCGAGGGCGCGCGCCAGCGCCACGCGCTGGCGCTGGCCGCCCGAGAGCTCGGACGGGTAGCGCCGCACCAGGCGTTCGATCTGCACGAGCTCGAGCAGCTCATGTACGCGTTTGGCGATATCGGCCTGGGACGGCCTGGTCTGGCGGCTGCGCACGGTGAGCCCGAAGGCGATGTTGTCGAACACCGTCATGTGGCGGAACAGCGCGTAATGCTGGAACACGAAGCCGACGCCGCGCTCGCGCGCATTGACGCGCAGGACGCTCTTACCCTCGATCCTGATATCGCCGGCATCCGGCCATTCGAGCCCGGCGATGATGCGCAGGAGCGTGGTCTTGCCCGATCCCGACGGGCCGAGCAGAGGGAGGAGCTCGCCGCGATTGACCGACAGGCTGACGCTCTTCAGGGCGACGAAGCCGTCGAAGTCCTTGGTGATGTCGATGGCATCGATGCTCATGCGTGGTCCCTTTTCCATTCCAGCACGCTCTGCGCGGCGAGCGTCACGAAGGCGAGGAGCGCCAGGAGGGAAGCGACGGCAAAGGCGGCGGTGAAGTTGTATTCGTTGTAGAGGATTTCGACATGCAGCGGCATGGTGTTGGTCTGGCCGCGGATATGGCCGGAGACGACCGACACCGCGCCGAACTCGCCCATGGCGCGCGCATTGCAGAGGAGCACGCCATAGAGCAGGCCCCATTTGATGTTGGGCAGCGTCACCCGCCAGAAGGTCTGGAAGCCGGAGGCGCCGAGCGACACGGCGGCCTCCTCGTCCTCGGTGCCTTGCTCCTGCATCAGGGGGATGAGCTCGCGCGCCACGAACGGGAAGGTCACGAACATGGTGGCGAGCACGATGCCGGGAAGCGCGAAGATCACCTTGAGGCCGGTGCCTTGCAGGGCCGGGCCCAGCCAGCCCTGCAGGCCGAACAGGAGGACGAAGACGAGGCCGGCGATGACCGGCGAGACCGAGAAGGGCAGATCGATCAGGGTGAGCAGGAAGCTCTTGCCCCTGAAGTCGTATTTGGCGATCGCCCACGCCGCCATGACGCCGAAGACGAGATTGACCGCGACCGAGATGAAGGCCGTGATCAGGGTCAGGCGGATGGCCGACAGCGTCACCCGGTCGATGAGGGCGAAGACATATTCGTCCCAGCCCTTGGCCAGGGCCTGGGCGAAGACGGTGATCAGCGGCAGGCCGATCAGCAGCGCCATGGTGAGGAAGGCGAGCGCGATCAGGAGCAGCCTGACGCCGAGCGGGTCGCGGTTCATGTCTCAGCCCGTCCCTTGCCGTCTGCGGCCCCAGGCCTGCAGCGCATTGATGAGGAAGAGCAGCAAGAGCGAGGCGACCAGCATGGCGACCGCGATGGCGGTCGCCTGCTCATATTCGAATTCCTCGAGCTTGATGACGATGAGGAGCGGCGCGATCTCCGACACCATCGGCAGGTTGCCGGCGATGAAGATCACCGAGCCATATTCGCCGACGGCGCGGGCGAAGGCGAGGGCGAAGCCGGTGAGGAGGGCGGGAAGGATGGCGGGCAGGATGATGCGCCGGAAGGTCGCGAGCCTGGTGGCGCCGAGGCAGGCGGCGGCCTCCTCGGTCGCCTGGTCGATGTCGGCGAGCACCGGCTCGACGGTGCGCACCACGAAAGGCAGGCCGATGAAGATGAGGGCGACGAGGATGCCGAGCGGCGTGAAGGCGATCTTGAGGCCGACGAGGCCGAACAGCCAGCCGAGCGCGCCATTGGGCGCATAGAGCGTGGTGAGCGCGATTCCGGCGACGGCGGTCGGGAGCGCGAAGGGGATGTCGACCATGGCGCCGAGGATGCGGCGCGCCGGAAACTCATAACGCACCAGCACCCAGGCGATGAGCAGCCCCAGCACCAGGTTGATGGCCGCGGCGATGAGCGAGAGGCCGAAGCTGAGCTTGAGGGCGGCGAGCACGCGATCGGTGAGGATGGTGTCGAAGAAGCCGGCGAAGCCGAGGCTCGCCGCCTTGAGCACGAGACCCGAGAGCGGGATCAGCACGATGAGGCTGAGCCACATCAATGTGAGGCCGAGCGTGATGCCGAAGCCCGGGATCACGCTCGGCTTGCGCCATGAGCTGGTGAAGGATTTCACTGCGGTATGAGACCCAGGGAGAAGATCGGTTGGTTTGGAATGCTTTCAATGCACCCTGCCTCTTGAACAATTCCCCCTTCTCCCGCGCGGAGCGTGGGAGAAGGTGCCCAACGGGCGGATGAGGGCTCTTCGGCGG
>CAZICN010000201.1:6680-7953 GCA_964537655.1 uncultured Aestuariivirga sp. | reverse complement strand
CTCATCCGGCGCTTCGCGCCACCTTCTCCCGCAGGCGGGAGAAGGGGAAGTAACTGCTGAGTCTCGCAATACTTCATATGCGATAGCCCTGCCCTTGTGGGGAGGGTCCGCCCGAAGGGCGGGGGTTGGGCAAGAACTGCCTTTGCCCGAAACCCCCATCCGGCCCCCCCCGGGGTCGCCACCTTCCCCGCAAGGGGGAAGGATCAGATTTGTGTGAATCTGATAGCGGCGAAAGCCGGGATGACGGCGTTGTTGCGCGAGTGAGGATCCTATGGCGAGACGAGGTCGTCGAGCACCACGCCGCGGAACGGCTTCACCGCCTTCAGCACGATATAGGAGCTGAGATTGCCGACCTTCGGCCCGAGCTTCAGGAGCTCGTCCGACAGCATCTGATAGGAGCCGATATCGGGACAGATGAAGCGCACGAGATAATCGATGGTGCCGGAAACCTTGGTGCATTCGACGACATAGCGCATGTCGGCGACCATCTTCTCGAAGTCGCCGAAATCCTCGAGCCCGTGACTGTTGAGGGTGACTGCGGCGATGACATCGACATGCCGGCAGACCTTGTTGAGGTCGATCTGGGCCTGATAGATCGAAATGATCCCCGCCCGTTCCAGCCGCTTGACGCGCTGCAGGCAGGGGCTCGGCGACAGGCCGACGGCGTCCGCCAGCTCCTGGTTGGTGATGCGGGCATCGGTCTGCAGCTTGGCCAGGATCTTGAGATCGAGATGATCCAGCCTTACGGAAGCATCGCTGTCTTTCATCTTTCCCCCCTGCCTTGACAATGTGGCATTTCCGGACGGACCCTGTCGAGTGGGACAGCAGAAACCGCTTTGCCGGCGACGCGCGTCGAAAGCTTCGCTTGCCGGGCGGCGCAACAACGGCAGCACATTCTGGCCGTTTCGCGCTAAAAGCACCGCCAGGAACAGAGCGCCGCAAAGGCGCCGCACCGCATGAGACCGGCCGCAACCCACACGGCAGACCGGTCCGCTTCGCGCGATGTGGGGAGGAACATACATGACCCAACAGCAAACGCTGGGCCTTCGCCTGCTGCGCAAGAAGCCGGTCGAGAAGCTGATCAGCGAGACCGCCGGCGCCGATTCCGAACACGGCCATCTCAGCCGGTCGATCACCCCCTTCCAACTCACCATGTTCGGTGTCGGCGCGACCATCGGAACAGGTATTTTCTTCGTCCTCTCGCAGACCGTGCCGACCGCCGGACCCGCGGTCATCATTTCCTTCATGATGGCGGGCGTGGTCGCCGGCCTGA
>CAZICN010000201.1:0-6580 GCA_964537655.1 uncultured Aestuariivirga sp. | reverse complement strand
ATGCGACGCTCGGCGAGGCCGTCGCCTATTTCGTCGGCGCCTGTCTCATTCTCGAATACGGCATCTCGGCGTCTGCCGTCGCCATCGGCTGGAGCGGCTATCTCAACAAGTTCTTCGAGATCGTCTTCGGCTCGGGCCTGCCGGCCTGGCTGTCCGCGGCCCCCATCGTCGCCGACGGCTATGAGCTCTCGATCGGCGGTGAGGGTTATCTCAACCTCCCCGCCGCCATCCTGGTCTTCCTGTGTTGTCTCCTGCTCATCCGCGGCTCGAAGGAATCGGCCAAGGCCAATGCCGTCATGGTGGTGATCAAGATCGCCGTCCTCATCCTCTTCATCGTCATCGCCGCGACCGGCTTCTCCTCCGGCAACTTCCAGCCCTTCGCGCCTCAGGGCTTCGCCGGCATCAGTGCCGCCGCCGGCACCATCTTCTTCACCTATGTCGGTCTCGACGCGGTCTCGACCGCCGGCGAGGAAGTGGAGAACCCCAAGCGCAACTTGCCGCTCGCCATCATCGCCGCCCTCATCATCGTCACCACGCTCTATGTGCTGACCGCGGTGACGGCGATCGGCGTGCAGCCGCCGGCCGCCTTCGAAGGCCAGGAAGCCGGCCTCGCCACCATTCTGCAGAACCTCACCGGCTCGGACTGGCCGGCGCTCGTTCTCGCCATCGGCGCGGTGATCTCGGTGTTCAGCGTGACGCTGGTCGTGCTCTACGGCCAGACCCGCATCCTGTTCGCCATGTCGCGCGACGGGCTGATCCCCGAGCTGTTCCATCGCGTCAATCCGCGCACGCTGTCGCCGGTCGCCAACACCATCGTCGTCGCGCTGTTCGTCGGCGCCATCGCCGCTCTGGTGCCGGACGCCATCCTGTGGGACCTGACGAGCCTCGGCACCCTCACCGCCTTCATCGTCGTCTCCGCCGGCGTCATGATCCTGCGCCGCACGCGGCCCGACATGCAGCGTGGCTTCAAGGTACCGCTCTATCCGGTGCTGCCCATCCTCAGCATCGTGTTCTCGCTCTATCTCATCTGGAATCTCAACCCGCGCACCTTCGAGCTGTTCGGTGTGTGGCTGGTCTTCGCCGGCATCTTCTACTTCCTCTACAGCGTCAAGAAATCGCGGCTCGAGCCCAAGGCTCGCGTCACCAAGTCCTGAAGCCCGGAGGGCGTCCCATGAAGTACCTGGTTGCCTATTCGGCCGACCGCGGCGGGCAGGAAGCGCTCGCCCTCGGCACCATGCTGTCGCGGCGCACCAAGGCGAAGCTGGTCGTCTGCCTCATCTTGCCGAAGACCTGGGGCTATCCCTCGATGGCCCGGGTCGACGCGGAATATGCGGCCTTCCTCGACAAACACGCGCAGAAGACGATGGACAAGGCGAAGTCGCTCGTCGACCCGAAGCTGAACGCCCAGTTCATCACCCGGAGCCACTCCTCGGCCGAGGAGGGACTGATCGCCACCGCCGAGGATCTCGGCGCCGACATGATCGTGCTCGGCTCCTCGCGCGGCGCCAGCGCCGGCAAGTTCCTCGAAGGCAGCGTCACCCGCAATCTCCTGCATCTGTCGAAGCTGCCCGTGGCGCTGGCGCCACGCGGCTTCGTTCCAGGCGCGCGGACGGCGCTGAGCCGGGTGACCTGCGCCTTCGCGGCGACGCGCAAGTCGCGGCATACGGTCGAGTACTGCCTCGGCCTCAGCCGCAAATATCAGGTGCCGCTCAGGCTCGCCACGTTCGTGGTGCGCGACAAACAGATGTATCCGACCGGGGCCGGCTACCAGATCGAGAATGTCGTCGCCAATCAGTGGCGGTCGCAGGCCGTGGCGGCGCAGAAAGCCCTGCTGGCCGGGCTTTCGACCGACGTGCCGGTCAAGACCGCGATGGGCGACGGCGCCAACTGGAAGGCGGCGCTCGAGTCGGTCGGCTGGAAGCCGGGCGAGGTCCTGGTGGTGGGCTCGGGCCGCATCGGCCCGCTGGCCCAGGTCTTCCTCGGCTCGAACGGCAACCGCATCATCCGCAATGCGCCGGTGCCGATGATCGTCGTGCCGCGCACCACGGTCGCCGATTTCTCGGACGATGAGTGACATGGCTGAAGCGGGCGATCCGGGCTACTGGTGGCCGCTGATTCTGTGAAGGAGAACCAAGCGTGTCCACTTGCGGCGAATTTCTGGTCAAGATCCTCGAAGCCTATGGCGTCGAGACCATTTTCGGCATTCCCGGCGTCCATACGGTCGAGCTCTATCGCGGCCTGCCCGCGACCCGCATCCGCCATGTGACGCCGCGCCATGAGCAAGGTGCGGGCTTCATGGCGGACGGCTATGCCAGGGCCTCCGGCAAGCCCGGCGTCTGCTTCATCATCACCGGTCCCGGCATGACCAATATCGCGACCGCCATGGGCCAGGCCTATGCCGATTCGATCCCCATGCTGGTGATCTCGAGCGTCAACGCCAAGGCGCATCTCGGCATGGCGCAGGGACGGCTGCACGAGCTGCCGTCGCAACGCAACCTGATTGCCGGCGTCGCGGCCTTCAGCCACACGCTGCTCGATCCGGAGCAACTGCCGGAAGTCCTCGCCCGCGCCTTCGCCGTCTTCGGAAGCGCCAGGCCGCGGCCCGTCCATATCGAGATCCCGCTCGATGTAATCACCGCGCGCATGGACGGCAAGGCCAAGGCCTGGCCGCTGCCCGGCCGTCCGGCGCCCGACCCGAAGCAGGTCGCTGAAGCCGCCGCGCTGCTCAGCGCCGCCAGGACGCCTTTGATCATCGCCGGCGGCGGCGCCGCCGATGCCGCATCCGGCATCAAGGCGCTCGCCGAGAAGCTCGACGCGCCGGTCTTCACCACCATCAACGGCAAAGGCATCCTGCCGCCCGGCCACAAGCTGGCGCTGGCCGGCAATCTCGGCATGGACGCCGCCCAGGACGAGCTTGCGGCGAGCGATGTGGTCCTGGCGATCGGCACCGAATTCGGCGAGACCGAAATGTACCCGGCGGCGCGCGAGATCGCGATCAAGGGCAAGTTGATCCGCGTCGATATCGACCCGTTGCAGCTCGTCAACCAGTTCAGCGCCGATGTCGCGATCTTCGCCGACAGCGCGCTGGCGGTCGCGGCCCTCAACGAAGCCTTGACGACAGGCGCCAGGCCGTCCGGCAAGGGCGCCGAACGAGCCGCCCGGATGCGCGAGAAGGTCAAGGCCGGCCTGTGGCCCGCCTGCAGGATCCATGGCCGCCTTCTCGAGGTCATCACCAAGGCGCTGCCGCACGTCGTCATTGGCGGCGACCAGACCGAGCCGGTCTATGCCGCGAACCAGACCTATGAGGCGCCGAAGCCCCGCTCCTACTTCAATTCGAGCACCGGCTACGGCACGCTCGGCTATGGCCTGCCCGCCGCGATCGGCGCCAAGCTCGGCCAGCCGGATCGCCCGGCCGCCTGTCTCATTGGCGATGGCGGGCTGCAATTCTCGTTGCCCGAGCTGGCTTCCGCCGTCGAGGCCCAGGTGCCGCTCGCCGTGGTGATCTGGAACAACACCGGCTATGGCGAGATCAAGGCCTATATGATGGAGCGCCAGATCCCCGAGATCGGCGTCGACATCTACACGCCCGACTTCATCTCGATCGCCAAAGGTCTCGGCTGCGAGGCGTCGCGCCCCGCCGATATCGCCGCGCTGCGCGACGAACTCGTCAAGTCGGACAAGCGCAAGGTGCCGACCATCATCGAGATCAAGGCCGGCGAATCCCTGGCGCGCGAACTGGCCGGGTGATGCGCGGCGAACTCTATATCGGCGGTGAATGGCGCAAGCCTGCAGGGGGCGGGAAGCTGCCCGTCTTCAATCCCTATACCGAGGCGGTCATTCATCATGTCGCGGCCGGCGGCCCGGAAGATGTCGATCTCGCGGTCGCCGCCGCCAAGGAAGCACTCGCCGCCTGGCGCAGGACCTCGGGCTCGGTGCGCGGCATGTTCCTCAAGGCCATTGCCTCGAAGGTGCGCGAGCGCCGCGACGAGCTGGCGCGCCTGTCCTCGCTCAACAACGGCAAGCCGCTCGCCGAGGCGTTGATCGACATGCAGGATGTCGCCTCGTCCTTCGAGTATTATGGCGGTCTTGCCGCCGACCTCGATCGCGAGAAGGACAGCGTGGTCGCCGTACCCGACAGTGCCTTTCGCGCGACATTGCGGCGCGAGCCGGTCGGCGTCGCGGGCCTGATCGTGCCGTGGAATTTTCCGCTCGTCACCACGTCCTGGAAAGTGGCCCCGGCGCTCGCCGCCGGCTGCACCGTGGTGCTGAAGCCCTCCGAGGTGACGCCGCTGGTCGAGCTCGAGCTTGGTGCCATCGCCGATGCGGTCGGCCTGCCCAAGGGCGTGCTCAATCTCGTCACCGGGCTCGGGCCCGATGTCGGCGCCCCGCTCACCACCCACAAGGACGTCGCCAAGGTCTCCTTCACCGGCAGCAACGCGGTCGGCGCCCGCGTCATGGCCGCCGCCGCCAACGGCCCCAAGGCCATCAGCCTCGAGCTCGGCGGCAAATCGCCGATCGTCGTCTTCGCCGATGCCGACCTCGACATCGCCACCGAATGCGTGGTGAACGGCATCTTCTACAATGCCGGCCAGATGTGCTCGGCGACATCGAGGCTGCTGGTCGAGCAATCGATCGCGCCCCGGCTCGTCGAGCGCGTCGTCGCCGCGGCCAGGGCATTGAAGCCCGGCGACCCGCTCGATCCGCAAACGACATTGGGTCCGCTGACCACCAAAGCCCAGTACGACAAGGTCATGTCCTATATCGCGCGGGGCAAGGCCGAGGGCCTCTCTCTCATCCTGGGCGGCGACAGGCCGGACGGGCTCGGGACCGGATGGTTCATCGCTCCCACGCTCTTTGGCGATGTGCCGGTCTCGAGTCCCCTCTGGCGCGAGGAGATCTTCGGGCCGGTCCTGTGCATGAAGACCTTCGCTTCGGAAGAAGAAGCCATCGATCTCGCCAATGACAGCGATTTCGGCCTCGTGGCGACGGTGGTGACGGCCGACAAGGCGAAAGGCGAGCGCGTCGCCGATGCGATCGATTCCGGCCTCGTCTGGATCAACAGCCCGCAGGTCATCTTCGTCGAGACGTCCTGGGGCGGCTTCAAGGCCAGCGGCATCGGCCGCGAGCTCGGCCCCTGGGGCCTCGATGCCTATCTCGAAGTCAAGCACAAGACCCGGCGGCTTTAGCCCGCCTGAACCAAGAGGAAGCGATGCAGACCGTCAGAAACGTATCCGACTTGCGCAATGTCATGCACCGCAACGAGCAGCCGATCTATTTCATCTCGGCCACCAACTTCAACCTGCTCGGCATCGACCAGTGGGTGCGCAACCTGAAATTCGTCAGCTACATCGACTGCTTCGACGGCCGCCATCCCAATGTCTTCGTGCCTTCGAAGCAGCCGCATGAAGAGTTCGAGTCCATCGAGGACATCAACAACCACATGCTGCAGCACAAGGACGTGATCGACCATGTGAGGAAGCGCGGCGGCAAGCCGGCCGCCACCTTCCTGATGTTCGACGAGGAGACCGAAGGCCTGTGCGGCGAGCTCGACATCGATGTGTGGTTTCCCAAGGCGAAGCTGCGCCAGCGCTGCGACAACAAGATGGAGACGGTGCGCATCGGCAACAAGGCGGGTGTCGCCTCGGTGCCGAATGCGCTGGCCAGGGCCGCGAGCTATGACGAGCTGATCAAGGTCGCCGACAAATCCGGCATCGGCCGCGACCTCGTGGTGCAGAGCGCCTTCGGCGATTCCGGCCACACCACTTTCTTCATCGCCAACGAGCAGGACTTCGCCCGCCATGCGAAGGACATCGTGGGCGAGAAGGAGGTGAAGATCATGAAGCGGATCAAGTGCCGCGGCGCCACGATGGAGGCCTGCGCCACCCGCTCCGGCACGCTGGTCGGACCGCTGTTGACCGAGGTCGTCGGCCGCAAGGAGCTCACCCCCTACAAGGGCGGCTGGTGCGGCAACGAGATATTCCCCGGCGCCTTCACCGAGAAGGTGCGCGACAAGGCGCGCGACATGGCCTTCCGCTTCGGCAACCGGCTGATCAAGGAGGGCTATCGCGGCTATTTCGATCTCGACTTCCTGATCGACGAGAAGGACGGCGAGGTCTATCTGGGCGAGCTCAATCCGCGCATCTGCGGCGCCTCATCGATGACCAATCACGCCGCCTTCGCCTATGCCGATGCGCCGCTCTTCCTCTTCCACCTGATGGAATTCTCCGGCCTCAAATACAAAATCGATGTCGAGGAGCTGAACGCCCGCTGGGCGCGGCGCGAATTCATCGATTCCTGGTCGCAGCTCGTGATCAAGGCGACCGACGAGACCGTCGACATCGTGACCCACGCGCCGCCGACCGGCATCTACCGCATGGCGAGCGACGGCTCGGTCTCCTATGACCGCTTCGACTATAACCGCCAGGCGATCGAATCCGAGCGCGAGGCCTTCTTCCTGCGCATCACCGGGCCGGGCGACTATCGCTATGAGGGCGCCGATCTCGGCATCCACATCACCCGCGGCCGGGTGATGAGCGACGATTTCGATCTCAACGACCGGGCGCGCGACTGGATCAAGGGC
>CAZICN010000200.1:0-7963 GCA_964537655.1 uncultured Aestuariivirga sp. | reverse complement strand
TCGCCTCGGTTCCTTCGTCAGGGAAGTACCAGGCAAGCGTCAACGAACTGTCGACGACAAGACTCACGGCCGACCTTCGGTGATCAGATCCTTGATCTTGAGACCGCCAAGCGATTTGCCCTTCCGATTGGCGATGATCCGCTCGGCGGCCAGCATTGCCTGCTGGCGATCAATCATACCAGACTCTCGCACCAGTCTCGCGACACGTTTGCCGCGGCGCGTGATGACGACCTCCTCACCGCGCTCAACCAGGTCGAGCAGGGTACCCAGCGTATTCTTTGCCTCAAAGGCACCAATTTCACGCACGAAGACCTCCATCAATCCAGCTGAGCTAGCTTAATCAGAATTCCGCCAAATGGCAGGGAACGAAATAGCAAGGCCTTGCTGCGGCGAGAGACCTCACGCTCCAATAGAAATGAGCTTCCCCCTACTCACCAACTCTGCCGCAACCCTCTCGATCTCTCTCCCGAGCGGGCGGTCATCATCGATGAATCGCGAAATCCCGCGCAACGCCTTGTGAACCGGCGCCAGGCGTGCCGGCAACTGCTTCACCCCCGCGAGATCGACGGCCTGGGCGCCGGCCACGAGCTCGAGCGCGATCAGGAGATCGAGCCGGTCGAGCAGCTCGGCCAGTTTTTGCGCGGCCAGCGCCGAGAAGGTCGCCGCATCTTCCTGGCCATCGGCATTGTGGCTGGCGAGTATCGGCACCGGCTGGCTGAGATGGATGATCTCGGCCCTCAGCGCTTCCGCCGGCTTCATCAGCGGGCCGAAGCCGGCACGATCGGTGCTTTCCGAGGAGAGCAGCGGCGGCAGGTCGGAGAATGAAGGACTCATGAGGCGCTGGATGCGCGACACGCTGTCGGTCGCGGCCAGTGCCAGCGCCCGCGCCATGCTGTCGAGCGTGAGCGTCAGATGCGGCATATGGAAATTGCTGGTGCCGATGATCTTCTCCTCATCGAGGAGCACGACCGGATTATCGGCGACCGAGTTGAGCTCGACCGAAAGTGCCGCAGCGAGCCGCGCCGCTTCGGCATAGGCCGCGCCATGGACTTGCGGCATGCAGCGCAGCGACAGGGGATCCTGGAAGCGCCGCGCCTTCACCTCCGCCGTGCCGCAATCGGTGAGTGCCAGCAGTTCATCGCCCGCTTCGACCTCGCCGGGCTGCGGCCGCATGCGCGTCGCCTGTTTCTGAAAGGGCGTGCGGTTGCCGCGGAAGCCGACGAAGGAAAGCGCGCCCGCGATCTGCAGCGACGTCACGGCGCGCCGCGCCCGCGCCGCCGCCAGCGCCGCGAGCCCGACGGAGAAGGCGGTCGAGTTGCACAGGACCTGTCCGTCCTTGGGCGCAAGCGCCAGAGGCTTCAGGCCGGCCGATCTCAACGCTTCCGCGGCGGGTCTCCGTTCGCCTGCGACCAGAATCTCACCTTCTCCGATCAGCGCATGCGGCAAGGCGGCCATGGCGACGAGATCGCCGGCACCGATCGAGGCATGGCGCGGCATGACGGGCACAATGTTGCGGTTGATGACTTCGACGAGATAGTCGGCGACAGCCGGGCTGGCGCCGGCGGCACCCGACAGCAGCGTGTTGAGGCGGGTGACGATGACGGCCCTCACCTCGGATGCGGCGAGCGGCAGCCCGAGCCCCTGCGCGCGCCCGCGCACCATGCGCAGGCTGAACTCGGCGAGCGCTTCGGCGGCCAGCATCTGACCGGCCCGCGCGCCAAGGCCGGTGTTGAGCCCATAGACAGGTATGCCTTCGCTCAAATGCCGCTCGACGATACGCCGGCCTCTTTCGAGCAGCGGGCGTGTCGCTGGATCAATCGCGACCTTCCCACCCTGCGCCACCTTCTCGACGCTCGCGGGATCGAGCATCTGGCCGTTGAGGATCAGGGCCGCCATGCGAGCATGGCTTCGGCGATCCGACGCAGCACCGGCTTGAGCTTCGCCACCTTGGCGGGATCGAGGCGGTTCGAGCCATCCGCCATCAGATGGCAGTCCTGGCCTTTCTCCATCTGCACCGCATGCACATTGTCAGAAGGCTTGCCATAGTGGCGGGTGATATGGCCGCCGATGAAGCGGCCATTGACGATCTGGGTGAAGCCGCTGTCCTGCATCACCCGCGCGATCCGCGACTGGAGCTCCGAGGCGCAACTCGCGCCATTGACCGTGCCGAGATTGAGATCGGGAAGCGTGTCCGGAAACAGCCGCGGCACGCGCGACGCGATGGAGTGGCAGTCGAACAGCAGCGCATAGCCGTGGCGCTGCTTTACCCGCGCTATCTCCTTGGCGAGGGCATCATGGTAAGGTCGCCAGTAAGTTGCGCGCCGCGTTGCGACCTCATCGGCCGACACCTCCTTCCCGTCGCGATAGATCGGCGTGCCGTCGAATTCGATCGGCGGACAGAGGCCAGTGGTCGCCTGGCCGGGATAGAGGCTTTGATCTTCCGGTGGCCGGTTGAGGTCGATTACATAACGGCTGACATTGGCCCGGATCATGCCGGCGCCGAGCTCGGGCGCGAAATCATAGAGCTGCTCGACATGCCAGTCGGTGTCGGGAAGATCGCGGGCATGCGGGGTGAGCCGTTCGGCGATGTCCTGCGGCAGGTCGGTTCCGGCATGCGGCACGGAAAAAACAAGCGGGCCATCACCCGCATGGAGTTCATAGAGCTTCGTCACAATGTCATCCTTTCCCGGCCGAAGCTACAGCATCGAGCTGAAAACAGCGAAGCGCTTTTCAGGCGATGAACGGCTCGTCGAGCACCTGGCTCTTCGGATGACCACCGGGCAATCGATCCATCAACAGATCGCCACCACGCGCAGAGCGCATCGATTCGCCGGTGGCGAAAGCCATGACGATATCCAGTGGACATGTCGCAGAGTAATCTATATAATATAGATAGGCGCTTACCACTCCAGATCAGTAAGCTTATAGAATGAAATCAGAAATTACGCTTCACGGCCCGGCCTGGCTCCGCAAGGATCGCGATCCGGCCGTCTTTGCCCTCGCTTTCGTGAACACTTACGATCCTATGCGGCCGGTCGTCGACCTCTTGGCCAATCCCGAGCACTGCCGGGTTTTCTTGAGCGAATGGTGCGAGATGGACTGGGATCTCGACTGGGGCAAGATCGCGCGGCGCCTGCAGCTGTTTCGCGACGACTTGCGTGCGTCCCTCAGGCGCTTCGCCGCGGGCGAGCTGCCGCTTGCGGATTTCACGCGCTATCTCGACCACAAGCTCATGCACTGGCCGTGGATCGCGCGGCCCGAGCAGGAAGGCCAGTCCTTTCGCGTCGCCTTCGTGCCCTCGCCGCATCTGAAGCCGGTGCAGCATGTCGAAGCGGTGGTGACGCGCGCCCTCGCCGATCTCATTGCCGAACTCGGCCCCGACCGCCTGCATCAATGCGAATCGCGGCCCTGCGAGGAGATCTTCGCCGATCAATCGAAATCCGGCCGCCAGCGCTTTTGCAGCAAGCGCTGCGCCACGCGCTTCAATGTGGCGGTGTTCCGCAAGCGCAAGGCGAGTTGATCACGCGACACCCAGCTCGTTCAGCAGGCCGGGAACGAAGCTTTCGAAAGCGCCCGCCTCCACCAAAGCAGCGATGGCCTCGATGTCGCTGGCGAATTCGCGGTCGATCTCGCGCGACGCCGCCTTGCCGCGGATCAGCGCATGAGTCTGCTCGAGCGGCGGCGAGGAGGTGAGCGGGCGGCGGAAATCGATGCCTTCCGCCGCCGCCAGCAGTTCGATGGCGACGATGCGGGAGAGATTGGCATTCATCAGCGCAAGCCGTCGCCCGCCATGCGTCGCCATGCTGACATGGTCTTCCTGATTGGCCGAGGTCGGGACGCTGTCGACGCTTGCCGGATGCGAGAGCTGCTTGTTCTCGCTCATGAGCGCCGCTGCCGTGCATTGCGGGATCATGAAGCCCGAATTGAGACCCGGATTGCGGATCAGGAATGGCGGCAGGAGCGAGATCGTCGGATCGATGAGGGCGGCAATGCGCCGCTCGCTGATCGAGCCCATTTCGGCGATCGCCATGGCGATGATATCGGCGGCGAAGGCCACGGGCTCGGCGTGGAAATTGCCGCCCGACAGCACCGCCCCGTCTTCCGCGAACACCAGGGGATTGTCGGAGACGCCGTTGGCTTCGATGACGAGAGTCCGTGCCGCATTGGCGAGGATGTCGAGGCAGGCGCCCATGACCTGCGGCTGGCAGCGGAAGGAATAGGGATCCTGCACCCGGTCGTCGCCCGTGACATGCGAGGCGCGGATGGCGCTGCCCTGCATCAGGCGGCGATAATGTTTTGCCGCGAGCTGCTGGCCGGGATGCGGCCTGAGCGCATGGATGCGCGGATCGAAAGGTGTGTCGGAGCCCATGACGGCATCGACCGAGAGAGCGCCGGCGAGAATTTCCGCGGCCGCATTGCGTTCGGCGGCGACGAGGCCGCAGACAGCGAGCGCGGTCGAGACCTGTGTGCCGTTGAGCAGTGCCAGGCCTTCCTTGGGTCCGAGCGGAACCGGCGTGAGTCCGGCAGCCTTGAGCGCATCGCGCCCCGGGACCCGCTGGCCTTTGACGAAGGCCTCGCCTTCACCGATCAGCACCAGGCTCAGATGCGCCAGCGGCGCCAGATCGCCCGATGCGCCGACCGACCCTTGCCCCGGGATCACCGGCAGGATGTCCTGATTGAGGAGTCCGGCCAGGGTTTCCATGGCCTTCAGGCTGATGCCGGAGGCGCCCTGCGAAAGCGCGTTGATCTTGAGGAGCAGGATGGCGCGCACCACCGCAAGGTCGAGAGGCGCTCCGACGCCTGCCGCATGCGATCGCACGATGTTGAGCTGGAGGGCCGACAGATCGGCTGCGGCGATGCGCTGCTTGGCGAGCTTGCCGAAGCCGGTATTGACGCCATAGATCGCATCCCCGGTGGCGAGGAGCCGCGTCACCGTTTCGGCGCTGCGGGTGATGGCCGCGCGGGCCTTGTCGGAGAGCTCGACCTTGATGGGCCCGGCCAGCGCCTTGCGGATCGTGTCGAGGGTCAGCGGCTTGTCGCCGATACGGATGCTCATGAATGCCTCAATGGGTAAGCCGCTGCACCGCGGCGCGGAAATTCCTGAAGATGGCCTCTTCACGCACGTGCCGGCGATTCTCGACGACAGGATTGCCGGCGACGAAGACATCGCGGACGCACATGTTGCCGCCGGAGAAGATCCAGCTGTCGAGTGCCGCGTCGCCGGATCGGCCGATCAGGGCGGGATGCTCGTCATCGAGAACGGCGATATCGGCGCGGAAGCCCGGCGCCAGGGCGCCGACTTTCTGCGCCATCGATCGGGCGCCGCCCGCGAGCGCCGCATCGAGCAAGGTGCGGCCTGTCGATTTGCCGGGGCCGGAAGCGAGCGCGTTGCGGGTGCGGTCGCGCAGGCGCTGTGAATATTCGAGTTGGCGCAGGTCTTCCGCCGGGCTGACGCTGATATGGCTGTCCGAGCCGATGGCAATGGCGCCCTTCGCCTTGAGGAAGGCATCGGCCGGGAAGGTCCCGTCGCCGAGATTGGCCTCGGTGGTCGGGCACAGGCCGGCGATCATGCCGGAGGCGGCCATGCGTTTCGTTTCGTCTGACGTCATATGCGTGGCATGAATCCCGCACCAGCGGTTAGACACATTGAACTGATCGAGCAGATACTGGACCGGCCTGGCGCCGCCTGACCAGGCCACGCAGTCATCGACTTCCTTGGTCTGCTCGGCCACATGGATATGGATCGGCGCGGTTTGCCGGCCCATGGCGTCGAGACCGGCAATGACATCGGTCAGAAGCTCCCTCGTCACGGCTCTGAGCGAATGCGGCGAGATGCCGAGCTGGCTGAGCTTGCCGGCCCTGCTCGCCTTGTCGAGGACGGTCAGGATTTTCAGGTAGCGACTCGAATCGTTGATGAAGCGCCTCTGCCCGGTCGTGGGCGGCTGGCCGCCGAAGCCGCCATAGGCATAGAGCGTCGGCAGCAGGGTGATGGCGATGCCCGCATCCTCGGCCGCCGCGAGGCAGCGCAGCGACAGCTCGGCCGGCTCGCCATAGGGCTGTCCGTCCGGCTGATGGTGCAGATACTGGAACTCGCCGACGACGGTCGAGCCGCTCTTCAGCATCTCGACATAGAGCTGGGCGGCGACGGCCTGGAGATCTTCCGGTCCGAGCCTGAGGGCGAAGCCATACATCACTTCGCGCCAGGTCCAGAAGCTGTCGGCGCCTGGCCCCGCCACTTCGGCGAGACCCGCCATCAGCCTTTGATGGGCATGCGAGTGGATGTTCGGCACCGCCGGAATGGCGATGCCTTTCAAAGCCTTGACCGTCCTGTCCGGGCTGCCGGGCATAACCTCTGCGATCATGCCGCCAGCGTCGATGGTGAGAGTGACATCCGTCTCCCAGCCTGTGGGAAGAAGGGCCGACGCGAATTTCAACTTGCGCTGTGCCATCTTTTCACTATACTGTATATACAACCTTATACAAGTGGGTTTGATGCTTTTTTCCAATCTCAAACTGGCGACGATGAGCGAAGGCCGGCCTTACGGGCTGATAGAGGATGGCGCCGTGCTCGTGGAAAACGGCCGGATTGCCTGGGCGGGAGCCCGCTCGGACGCGCCGGCCGGCAAATCCCGGGATTGCGGCGGCCGCCTCCTCACCCCGGGTCTGATCGATTGCCACACCCACCTCGTCTATGGCGGCAACCGCGCCCATGAATTCGAGCAGCGTCTCAATGGCGCGTCCTATGCCGACATCGCCAAGGCCGGCGGCGGTATCCTCTCGACCGTGCGCGCCACGCGCGAAGCCACCGAGGAGCAACTCGTCCGATCGGCAGCGAGGCGACTCGAAAGTCTGCTGGCCGAAGGCGTAACGACGATCGAAGTCAAGTCCGGCTACGGCCTCGATGTCGAGACCGAGCTGAAGATGCTGCGCACCGCCCGCCAGCTGGGCCAATCCTATCCCGTCGATATCGTGACGAGTTATCTGGGCGCCCACACTTTCCCGGCCGAATATCGCGAGGACCATTCTTCTTATATCGATCTGATCTGCACCAAGGCCCTGCCGGCCGTGGCGCGCGAGAAGCTCGCCGACGCGGTTGACGGATTCTGCGAAGGCATCGCCTTCTCGGTCGCCGAGACCGAGAAAATCTTTGCCGCGGCGAAGCAGCACGGCCTGCCCGTCAAGCTCCATGCCGAGCAATTGTCCAACCTGGGCGGCGCGAAGCTCGCGGCCCGCTATGACGCGCTCTCCGTCGATCACATCGAGTATCTGGACGAGGATGGCGTCGCGGCCATCGCCCAATCCGGAACGGTCGCTGTCCTGCTGCCCGGAGCGTTCTATTATCTGAAGGAGAAGCAGCATCCCCCGGTCGCCGCACTTCGCGCCCACAAGGTGCCGATCGCGGTCGCGACCGATCTCAATCCCGGCTCCTCGCCGGTCCACTCGCTTCTCGCCACCATGAACATGGCCTGCGTTCTCTTTGGCCTCACGCCAGAAGAGGCCTTGCGCGGCGTCACGGTGAACGCCGCACGCGCCCTGGGCTTCAAGGATCGCGGCCGGATCGCGCCCGGCATGAAGGCCGATTTCGTCCTGTGGGACGCCGAACGCCCCGGCGATCTGGCTTATCCCCTGGGCTTCAACCCCTGCGCCGCGGTGATCCGCAACGGCGAGATCGCAAGGGGGCATATCTGATGACGACTCCCCTCTATGCCAAGGTCAAGGAGCATATCCTCGAACATATCCGCTCCGGCGCCTGGACGCCGGGCACGCGCGTGCCGTCCGAGAACGAACTGGTCGAGAGCTTCAGCATCTCGCGCATGACCGCCAACCGCGCCTTGCGCGAGCTGACGGCCGCCGGCTTCCTTGACCGGGTGCCCGGGGTCGGCACTTTCGTCAGGGAGCCGCCGGCGCGCTCGAGCCTGCTCGAACTGCGCAACATCGCCGAGGAGATCGCTGCGCGTGGACA
>CAZICN010000199.1:0-7966 GCA_964537655.1 uncultured Aestuariivirga sp. | reverse complement strand
GGCTCACCTCCTCGGCATGGAGATGGCCCTCTTTGTAGGCGAAATGGTGCATGGGTCGGGGCTTCAGGTCACTCGATCAGCGGGTCGAGGACGATGGGCTCGGTCGACTTCGTGCCCGCCGGCGCCTCGGGTTTGCCGCGGACGCCGCAGCCGGCGAGGAGACCGGCAAGAAGGAGGCTGACAAGGAGGGCGCGGAGGGTCATGGGGCAAGGATTAGACCAAGGTGGGAGGCGGGGGAAGGGGGCGGTTGAATTAGTCAACACAAGTCCCCATTTCACAGCGCCCGACAGGTTTAGTTGCACACTTGGCTTAGTGGGCAAATAGGCTTAGGACTGCCTAGCAGGATGGGTACAGTGGAATAGGTTCTTGCGATGAACGTTGAGATTCAACCCCTGCAAAGACCTCGGCGGTTTACTTGGATTACCGGCGATACCCCCCGTGCGGCGAAACCAACTTATGATAGGATCGTTGCTGAAACGAAGCGTTTCGTCGTAGTGCCGTCACTCGGGTCACTTGTTCCTGGATGGATGTTAATTGTACCGAAGCGTCCGGTGGATAACTTTAGTCATCTACATGCAGATGAAGTGCGGGAACTTAAGGTACTTCTGCCCAGAATAGTCGAACTTGCCAACAAGTTTCCTGGCGCGCCCTTTCTTTTCGAGCATGGAGGCAGGCGAGGTTCATCGCTGTCTTGCGGGGTGGATCAAGCGCACTTGCACGTTGTCCCTCTAGAAGTTG
Source organism: uncultured Aestuariivirga sp. (assembly GCA_964537655.1). Lineage (GTDB taxonomy): Bacteria > Pseudomonadota > Alphaproteobacteria > Rhizobiales > Aestuariivirgaceae > Taklimakanibacter. The sequence goes on along the minus strand of CAZICN010000199.1, from coordinate 7,228 downwards.
ATTTCTGCAGCTTGGTAACTGAGAGTCCGGAAGTTTCCTGGAGGACGGTTTCTCATACCTTCAGTCTTTTCGGCATTACTCTGGCAGAGGAGTACTTATTTGTTTCGGATACTTCAAATCGTTCTTACTGTGGGCAGTTGGGCGCGTGTGCGTCGCAATGGTTCAGAAAGCAAATAGCCACGGCTGTCGGAAAGCATGCGGAATGGAATTACCGCGAGTTCCCTCATTTTGAGAATATGAGCCATACTATGGGCGTGGTAGGCGACAAGGATGTCTCAAGAGAATTCGAAATCATACAAAAAGGCTGAACTTTCAGACAATCGTGAAGTAGGAAACTGGGAGTCTAAATACTCCTGGCGAGCGTGGGTTCAGATTCTGGCCGAACTCACTTATCTTGTCGTACTCCTTTCAGGGTGCATAGTTCTCGTCAGCGATGGACTGTTGGCTTCAAAACTTGATCCTGCAACTGACACACTTCGCTCATCCCTTTTGGGGGTAGAGGTCAATACCACAATAGCGAAATGGGTTGCGCTAGCACTCTCAGGGATGATTGGAGGTATCGTCTTTGATTTGAAATGGTTATATCATTCGGTCGCGTACAACATCTGGAACTGTGATCGCGTGCTATGGCGGATTTCGGTGCCAATCATGTCCGCAATGGTTTCGCTCTTTACTGGCTTCTTATTTGCATCCGGGCTAATTCCATTCCTGAAGGATGAGCCATTTGAGAATACTTATACCCTATTGGGGTGTGGGTTTGTTTTCGGGTACTTTTCTGACAATATACTTGCCGCACTGCAGAATTTTGCGCGCCGTATATTTGGAACCCTTGAATCGAAGGACTAGCGCGGAGTTCGTGAGCGGATGACTGGCGCGCTCTTCCAGCATGAACGTGTTGACCTCGGCCGAAGCTTCGGCACCTTCCTGGAAACTTCGTTGATCTATGGCGCAAAGGCAGCTGGACTATTGGCTTTGCCGGTTGCCTGGTGTCCTAGGTTTTTCGCGTTGCCGGTGAGCGTCAATCAGAACTGGAAACGCAGCGGCGGAGTAGATTTATCAGTGTTTGGTGGCCAACTACTCGATTGGCTTCGAAACTTCCAGGCACACGAGTGGTCAGGCATCATAGTTCGATCCAGTGGGGTCTCGGAGCGAATTGGTGATCGCGGAAAATATCTCTCGATCGCCCTAGCTCAGAACCTGACTTCTATCTCTGAGCTCGAGTCTGCAATCAATGATATCTTCATCCATGCTCATCAAGTGGATCCGAAAGAGCAGCTTGGTATCGTGTTGCAGGAATTTCTAACACCCGGAATCGTAGGTCATCTCTCAAACGAGACGCGACTTAGTCCTACGCGTAATCAATGGAAGTACGAGATTGAGAAGCCGACGTGGACACCTCCGCGCGGTCTCAACTCGAAATTTGCCCCGATGCCAGATACGAATCAAGTCATCTCTTGCGGCCTTGTTGTCCCGCACCAAGCATTGCGTTCTGTTGGCCGATGGATAAATGACAACGTTGTGACACGATCACATTTGGAGTGGATCACAAACGAGGGTGGGCTTTATGTTGTTCAGCTCGACTTCGAATGGGCTCAGCACGATGTCGGTATTGACCCGTCGCAACAAAATCTGAGCATGCACTCTAAAACACCTAATTTGTCAGCCGCGAAGAGGCTGGTCCGATATGGTATAGGCAATGCGACACCTTGGAAGAAGCTTCGCAATCTCAATGACTTTGACCTGGAAGAACAAGATAGACAGCCAAACATCTATCAAATGGAGGGCCCGCTTCTAGAACTGGCAATCACTGACCCAAAGCTGACTTTACAACTGGTCAGTGAAGTCGATTCCCTGACGGGAGGAAGGGTTGTTGTTCGCACCGACTGCAAAGCAGCTTCGATCCGATCCTTCAATTTACCTCGCACTGACACGGTTTCGCCCGCGGTAGCGATTGAGTGGTCCAAGTCAATACTTCGTGACCTCAATCGTCAGGGAGTGGAGACAGCTGATGTCATGTTCTTGCTGCACGCTTTTATCCCAGCGTACGCGTCGGCTTGGGTTTACTCTCAGCACGAGAACCCAAATACTATCGTAGATGCGCTTTGGGGCCTTCCGGATGGCTTGCAGGTATTACCGCACGACACGTATGAAGTTAACACGAAAAGGAAGGTCATTGTCCCTCCGACTTCCCGTTATAAGTCCAGGTTCTTGGCTGAAGAGCCCGATGGAAGCTGGCGATACAAAGATGTTTTGCGATCACGAGGTCGTTCTAAAGTTCTGCAAAGGCGAGACATACTAGAGATAGCGGAGCGGACTTCCCAAATTGCCGAAAAGCTGGGTCAGGATGCTCAGATAATGTGGTTTTGTGGGATTCCAGGAAGTTTGGGGATAGGCAGGAATCTACCTTGGTATAGATCCCGGGAATCATTGGATCAGGCACCGCGTGTCGATTCTAGATATCGACCCTATGATGTCAGAAATCCTGGTGATCTGAGGAATTTGCCAGATCGCGAAGCGATGATCCGACTCTCTCCAGAGGCGAATCTAATTCGCGATGAGGCTTTTCTTCAACAGGTCATAGACGTTGCTCTTAAGAAACGGCTTCCTGTTGAATTGCAGGGTTCACTTTTGGGTCATACGTACTACAGGCTTAGCAATGCCGGAATTGCTGTTGCGTTAGCTGAGGTACCGAAGTACACCCGCGTAAGAGAACGAAAGACTTTTGGAAAACTTGTTCGAGACTCCGTACCTGAAGGTATCAAACGTGGTGGAGAGCGGGTCTTGGAGGCTCTATTAGATAGATCTGACATATTGCCTGCGTTGGGTGGGAAGCTTGTTGAAGAACTAGAGGAGTTTCTCCGGGCTCATGATCTTGTGGAAAAGACGGCGGAGCTTGCGGATTTGCTGGAGGTTCTTCGCGGGCTGGCGACGGCATCCGAGGTTAAATGGGAAAATGTGGAGTCTGCTGCAAAACAAAAGAAGGAGAAACGCGGTGGGTTTGAGCAAAGAAGAATTTTGCTAGAAACCTCGTTACCGCTTCCGAGTGCATCAGCTGACAAGGAACTGGTAGTCCGCTTAGTGGATATTGCACACGTTGGAGCAATTGGAAACGAAATCACCCTGCCTCTGTCATTGCTGATGGCTTCGATTGTGGGGAGGCCTATATCAATAAAAGCTGACGAGCCAGGTATTATGGTGAGGTTTCATGTTGACCGAGGCAATCTAAAGATAGGAGTAAGTACGCAAGATCTAATTAGTCAGGGAGGAGAAACTCAGCTTTCATTTGATTGGGATGAAAATGAGAAGCGTGGAGGGCCTTAGCTACCCCCGCACCAGCTCCGGATCGATCGTGTAGAGGTCCTGCGCCCGGCTGACGCCCCTGAGCGCGAAGCGGCCGACCGAGACGAGGCGCGAGCGCTCGGGCTCGGGGGTCGCCGCGACGAAATCGGACGACAGGAGGATATCGCGCTCGACCGAGCGGCACAGCGCCACGATGCGGCTCACTTCGTTGACCGCCGGGCCGATGACGGTGAAATCGAGCCGCGTCGTCGAGCCGATATTGCCATAGAACACATCGCCGATATGGAGCCCGAGATTGACGCCGGCGACCGGGCGGCCCTCGCTCCTCCGCTTCTCGTTCAGCCCGGCGATGCGCTTCCGCATCTTCATCTCGGCGAGCAGTGCGCGCCGGCAGGTCTCCTCCGGCTCCGCCCCGCCGAAAATGGCGAGCACGCCGTCGCCGATCAGCTTCAGCACATCGCCGCCCTTGTCATGGATGGCCGAGATCACCGCATCGGCATAGTCGTTGAGCAGCGGGATCACCTCGTCGGGCGGCGATGAATCGGTGATGGTGGTGAAGTCCCTGAGGTCGGAATACCACAGCACCGCGTTGATGCGGTCGGCGACGCCGCGCACGATGCGGCCCTGCAGCACGCGCTGGCCGGCATCGCGGCCGAGATAGACCTCGGCGATCGTCTCGGCGACGCGGGCGAGCGAGGCGGTCTTGAGCGCCAGCGCCAGCAGCGGCACCAGGCGGCGCAAGGCGATGATCTCGGCATCGGTGAAACCGCCGGGCCTCGCCGTCGACCATTGCGTGTAGATGCAGTCCATCCCGCCAATGGCGGCCTCGTGGTCGAAGCGCTGCAGGAAGGCGACATAGTCGGTCTGCTTCTGCTGGTCGAGCTGGTCGAGATAGGAGAAATCGCGCGGCGCGCCGTCGCCGATGCGGCGGCGCAGCTCATCGCCGCCCGTGTCCAGCAGATGATAGAAGATGCTGCGGCGCCAGTTCTCCTCGGAATAGGTGCCGGGCGCATATTCCGACATCTCGCGCTCGACCGCGCCGTCGGCGCGCCAGTGGAAGGCGCGGCCCTCATGGATCGGATGCAGCGTGTCGATGACCGCGGTGGCGATGGCGAGATCGAGGCCGGCCTCGTTGCAGTTGGCGCAGAAGCCGTGCAGCAGCGCCACTTCCAGCTGGCCGGCGATGCCGCGCGCGACGATCGACTGCGAGATGCGCGAAATGTCGCCTTCGTTCATGGGGGCTCTATTTCGCGAGCAGCTTCAGCCAGCGCTCGGCCTCGCGCTTCACGTTCTTCGGCGCCGTGCCGCCGAAGCTGGTGCGCGAGGCGACGGAATTTTCCACCGAGAGCACCTTGTAGACATCGGTGGTGATCCTGTCGTTGACGCCGTGCATGTCGGTGAGGCTCAGCGAGGCGAGGTCGCAGTTCTTCTTCTCGGCGAGCGCCACCAGCGCTCCCGTCACATGATGCGCCTCGCGGAAGGGGAGGCCCAGTGCCCGCACCAGCCAGTCGGCGAGATCGGTCGCGGTGGCGAAGCCCTGCGCCGCGGAAGCCCGCATCGCCTTGGCGTTGGGCTCGAGGTCCTTCACCATGCCGGTCATCGCCGCGATGGCGAGCGAGAGATTGTCGATCGCGTCGAAGGCCGGCTCCTTGTCCTCCTGCATGTCCTTCGAATAGGTGAGCGGCAGCCCCTTCATCACCACGAGAAGGGCCGAGAAGGCGCCCAGGATGCGGCCGGGCTTGCCGCGGACGAGCTCGGCCGCGTCCGGGTTGCGCTTCTGCGGCATGATCGAGGAGCCGGTGGTGAACTTGTCGGACAGCATCACGAAGCGGAACTGCGCCGAGCACCAGATGACGATCTCCTCAGCGAGGCGCGAGAGATGCATCGCGGCGATGGCGGCGGCGGCCAGAAGCTCCAGCACGAAATCGCGGTCGGCGACCGCGTCGAGCGAATTGCGCATCGGCCGGTCGAAGCCCAGCTCCTTCGCCGTCATGGCGCGGTCGATGGGGAAGGACGTGCCGGCAAGCGCCGCCGCGCCCAAGGGGGATTCGTTCATGCGCCGGCGCGCATCGGCGATGCGGCTCCGGTCGCGCGCCAGCATCTCGACATAGGCGAGAAGGTGATGGCCGAAGGTGACGGGCTGCGCCACCTGCAAATGGGTGAAGCCCGGCATGATGGTCGCGGTATGTTTCTGGGCCTTGGCGGCGAGCGCCAGCTGCAGGTCGCGCAACTGCGCGTCGAGATGGTCGGTGACGTCGCGGATATAGAGGCGGAAATCGGTCGCTACCTGGTCGTTGCGCGAGCGCGCGGTGTGCAGCCGGCCCGCCGCCGGGCCGATCAGGTCCTTGAGGCGCTGCTCCACATTCATGTGGATGTCTTCCAGCGCGCGCGAAAAAGTGAAGGCGCCGGCCTCGATTTCGGCTTGCACCTTCTCCAGTCCTCGCCTTATTTCAGCCGCGTCGGACTTCGAGATGATGCCCTTCTCGGCAAGCATCCTGGCATGGGCGAGCGATCCCTTGATGTCCTGCGCAAACAGCCTCCGGTCAAAGCCGATCGAGGCATTGATCTCTTCCATGATGGCGTCGGGTCCGCTACCGAACCTGCCGCCCCACATCCTGTTGGTCATCGCCCGCCTCGCAAATGGAAACCCTGATGAGTGAAAAAGCCCGAAACCCGAAATCCGCCATCCTGATCGTCGTCCTGGCGGTAATTGCCGGAGGCATAGGGGTTTACTTGAAGGGGGAAGGCGATGGCAAGGTCGGGACCGGCGCTGTGGTGCCGGCGTCCGGGCAGGTGAGCAAGGCGCTGGCGACCGGCGCCATGACCGCCTTCGTCGTCAAGCCCGAGAGGAAACCCGCGCCCGCAGTCAGCTTCATGCCGGAGACGGGCGAGGCCCTGACGCTCGCGGCGTGGAAGGGCCGCGTCGTGCTGGTCAATCTGTGGGCGACCTGGTGCGCCCCCTGCCGCAAGGAAATGCCGGCGCTCGCCGCCCTCGAGAGCGAGATGGGCGGACCCGATTTCGAGGTCGTCGCCATCAGCGTCGACCGCAAGGGTGCTGAGGTGTCGGGCCGGTTCCTGAAGGAAGTCGGCGCCACGGCGCTCAGGCTCTATGTCGATCCCTCGACCGAGGCGCTCGGCCTGTTCCAGGCGGTGGGCCTGCCGGCCTCGATCCTCATCGACCGCCAGGGCCGCGAGATCGGCCGCCTGCTCGGCCCGGCGGAATGGAACTCACCGGAAGCCAAGGCGCTGATCAAGGCGGCGATCGAGGAGAAGTAGCCCCCTCGCCCCGTGAAACGGGGAGAGGGAGGGACCCGGCGCGGAGCGCCGGGAGGGTGAGGGGCATCCCTGTTCATGTTATGCTGATTGCATGCGTGGCATTGATCGCAGAGGTGTCCCGGTCGCCAGGAAGCTGCGCCGCGAATTGACGCCGGCGGAATCGAGGCTCTGGGCAGAACTGCGCAATCGACAACTGGGTGGCTTCAAATTTGTCCGGCAGGAGCCCGTGAGCGATTACGTCGCCGATTTCCTCTGCCGAGAAGCGCGGCTCGTCGTCGAAGTCGACGGCGCAACCCATTCAACCGATGAGGAAATGAGGCGCGATTCCATACGCACGGCCGATCTCAATCACTTCGGATACAAGATCATTCGGGTCCAGAACGACGATGTCTATAACGCGATGGAGGGCGTGCTGGACACGATTTTGGCGGCGCTCACATCATCGCCCAGGTAACAGGGATGCCCCTCACCCTCCCATTGCTGCGCAATGGGTCCTTCCCTCTCCCCGCTTCGCGGGGCGAGGGCGTTGGTGTTACCTTGTCGGCACCGGCTTCTCGCCGCGATAGTCGTAGAAGCCGCGATTGGACTTGCGGCCGAGCCACCCGGCCTCGACATATTTCACCAGCAGCGGGCATGGGCGGTATTTCGAATC
>CAZICN010000198.1:2134-7982 GCA_964537655.1 uncultured Aestuariivirga sp. | reverse complement strand
GGAGGTGTCGAGGACGACGCCGGGCTTGCCGGTGGAGCGGGCATAGCCTTCCGCGGCGTGGGTGGCGCCCTGCTCATGGCGCACCAGAATGTGCTTCACCTTGTCCTGCTGGAAGATCTCGTCATAGATCGGGAGAACCGCTCCGCCCGGATAGCCGAACACATGTTCGACCCCCTGATCCGCCAGCGCCTTCAAAATGATCTCGGCGCCTGTCATCTGCTCATCGCTTCGGCCAGCCATCGTCCTCTTCCTTCCTCTTTATCCTCGTGCTTCCGTTCCATCGCAGACAATAAAAAAGGCCCCCGAGGGAGCCTTTTGCGCGTCAGCCAGTATCGCGGCAGCTTAGGCTGCCCCGGCGACGCGCATTCCTACGATAAGAACGAGAGATTGGTTCATGGCGAGCCTTGTAGGGGGCCGGGGCCGAAACGTCAAGCGCGTCTCTCTTCCCAGCCGGGCATCTGGTGGCGCCACCAGGTCAGCTGCCGCTTGATATATTGCCGCGTCGCCGTCTGGCCGGCCGCGATGGCCTCTTCGAGCCCGGCCTCGCCCCCGAGCCAAGCCGCCAATTGCTTGACGCCAATGGCTTTCATGACCGGCAGCCGGGGGTCGAGCCCTTGCGCCAGGAGCGCCTTCACCTCATCGGCGGCACCGTCATTGACCATCCGGGCGAACCGTGCGTCAGCCCTCGCATGGAGGGTCTTGCGGTCGGGATTGAGGAAGATGCGCTGGGCCTGGACCCCGGCCAGTACCGCCTCGCTCTGGGCCGCCCGCTGCCAGTGATCGAGCGGCTTGCCGGTGCCCTCGAAGACCTCGAGCGCCCGGATGATGCGCTGCCGGTCATTGGGATTGAGCTTCGCCGCCGCACCTTTGTCGCGCTTGGCGAGTTCGGCATGGAGATCGCCTTTGGCCGCTCGCCATTTCTCGGTGATGTCGGGCGGTATCAGCGGGATGTCGGCGAGCCCCTGCTCCAACGCCTTGAAATAGAGGCCGGTGCCGCCGGTGACCACCGGAACCCGTCCCGAGCGCCACACCGCCTCGATCTCGGCCGCGGCATCGGCCAGCCAGCGCGCCACCGAATAGGCGGCGGCTCCCGCGACATGGCCATAGAGCCGGTGCGACACCTGCGCCTCGTCTTCCTCGCTGGGCCGCGCGGTCAGGAGGCGCAGGTCGCGATAGACCTGCATCGCATCGGCGTTAACGATGACGCCCCCTTGTTCATGGGCGAGTGCTATGGCGAGCGCCGACTTGCCGCTGGCGGTCGGTCCTGCGATAAGCACCGCTCGTTTTTCCGAAGGCATGGCTCGATGGACTCCGTCGTCATTCTCATAGCAGCCCCGGGCTCGCGCGCAATCGGCCCGTCGCTGGCGCGTAAGGTGGGTGAGCTGGCCGGCTCCGAGACCCAGTGGCTGGACGCAGGACAGGCGCTGCAGGTTTCCGCAAGGTCTGTTTCACAGACGCTGCGCGCCGATCTCGCCCGGCTCGCGGCCGGTCTGCCGGTCGACATCGCCATCCTGCCCTCGGCCAACCGCCGCAAGCGCCTTCTCATCGCCGATATGGATTCGACCATGATCGGCCAGGAATGCATCGACGAGCTTGGCGCCATGGCCGGCGTCGGCGAGAGGATCAGGGCGATTACCGCCCGCGCCATGAAGGGTGAGCTCGATTTCGAGGAGGCGCTCAAGGGCCGCCTCGCGCTGATGAAGGACCTGCCGGAAACGGCCATCGCCACGATCCTCAAGGAGCGGATCACCTTCACCCCGGGCGGCAGGACTCTGGTGGCCACGATGAAGGCGCATGGCGCCTATGCCGCGCTCGTCTCCGGCGGCTTCGTCCAGTTCACCCGGCATGTGGCCCGGCATCTGGGTTTCGACGAGAACCGCGCCAATGAATTGCGCATCGAAGGCGGCAGGCTTACCGGCGGCGTTCGCGAGCCCATCTTGGGCAAGGACGCCAAGGTCGAGGCCCTCACCGCCATCACGAAGCGGCTCGGCATCACGCCCGATGACGCGATCGCCGTGGGTGACGGCGCCAATGACATCCCGATGCTGCAAGCGGCTGGGCTGGGCGTTGCGCTGCACGCCAAGCCGAAGGTGCAGGAAGCAGCCTCGGTCAGCATCAATCATGGCGACCTCACCGCCCTGCTCTATCTGCAGGGTTACCGGCGCGATGAGTTCGTTGAGTAGTATTTCGCCTGGAACATTCGCATTTCGTCTACTGTCATCCCGGCGAAAGTGTTTGGTCCCGGGAGGCTGTTGCATTCTCGGAGACGCGGGGCCGGCTTTCCGTCCGTCTCCGGCCGTCAGTCGGCGCGGTAGAAGAACTGCTCCGTGCTCTTGAGGCTCGTCAGGGTAAAGACCACCAGTAGTGCTGCGATGACATAGAGCCCCGCTGCCGCCGCGACCTCGGGGGGCGGCGGCCCGCGCAGGCTGGCGAACATGGCGATCGGCAGAGTCTGCACATTGATGGTGGACAGGAGCAGCGAGATCACGAACTCGGAAATACCGAGGACGAAGACCATGATCGTGCCCGACAAGATGCCGGGCATGATGCCAGGCAGGGTGACGAACAGGAACGTCTGCACCTGCTCGGCGCCCAATGTCGCCGCGGCTTCCTCGAGCCGCGGATCGAGGCTGACCAGCGACGAGGCGACCGAGAACATGAGGAAAGGCAGATTGACGACCGTAATCCCCACCGAGATCGGCCAGAGCGATCCGAGCACCCCGGCTTTGGTGAACAGGACCAGGAACGCGAAGGCCGATGCGATGAGAGGCGTGGCGAGACCGAGGATCAGATACATCCCGATCGGGTAGCGGAAGCGGAAGCTATGGCGCACCAGCGCGAACGCCGCCGGCACGCCGGTGATCAGCGACAAGAAGACCACCTGCAGCCCGACGATCAGGCTGCGTCCGAGCGCGTCGCGGATCGCTTCGTTGCCGATCAGGGCGCGATAGGGGTTGAGGGACAGGCTTTCCGGCGGGAAGGCCAATCGCTCGCCGCCGCTGACCGAGGCGATGATGACGATCACCAGCGGCACCGCGACGAGCGCAATGACGATGAACAAGGCGGATCGAACGACCGGACCCATCACGTCGCTGAGCTCCTCTTGCGAAGGTTTAGATAGACCCGGATCAGGATGAACGGGATCACGATCATGATCGTGGACACCGCCAGCAGCACGAGGCTGAAAGCCGATCCGAAATAGAGATTCTGCTGAAGCCGGTAGATATCGCCGATGACATTGGCCACGAAGGGAAGCCTGCCGAGGCCCAGAATGGCCGGCATGTCGTACTCCGCAATGTTGAGCAGCAACACCACCACCGCCGCGGCCGTGAGGCCCGGCCAGGCCAGCGGAGTGATCACGTACTGCCAGATCCGTACCGGCGAGGCTCCGAGAGTTGCCGCGGCGCGCTCGAGATTGGGATCGATGCGGCGTACGGCGGGCAGCACGAGCAGCGCCACGAGCGGTACCGAAACCTGCAGCATGCCGATGAAGACGCCGAGCGGCGTGCCAAGCAGGCCGCCATTCTCGATGCCGAACAGCGAGGCGAGCCAGCCCATCGCTCCGCGGTTGGCGAGGATCATGTACCAGGCGAAGGTACGGACGATCTCGCCCATGAGGAAGGGCACCAACAGCAGCACCAGGATCGCCACCCGCAAGATACGGCTGCTGGTACGCACGATGACATAGGCCACTGGAAAGCCGAGCAGCAGCGAGCCGCCGGTGACCAGAAGCGATACGACCATCGTCCGCAGTAGCGTCTGCTGATAGAAGTCGCCGGCGGGAGGCTCGACCAGGCGTAGGAACTGTTCGGTCGAGATCGGCCCCTGCTGCAGCAGAAACGTGTCGAAGGAGTGGATGCTGAGCCAGCCGAGATAGACGATGCCCACGGCGAGCAGCGACACCGCGAGGAAGGCGGGCGCCACGAGCAGATAGGGTTGTATCGGGGCCAGACGCCTGACGCGAAGCTTCTCGCCGATCGCGATGATCGCGTCGATCACCGTCCAGCCGATGCTGATATCGCGCCTAGCCATTGCTCTTCTCCGGCACGACCCAGACCCGGTTGCGCACCCAGTTGAGCCAGACGCTGGCGCCGGGCGTGAACCTGCCGCTACGGCTCGCGACGCGCAACGGCCTATCCAGCCCCTTCACCGCAACTTCGTAATAAACGGCTTCGCCCTCGAAGAGGCGCAAGAGCACCTCGCCGGCGATACCGGTCATGCCGGGGCCTTTCGCAGGCTCGGCGGCGAGATCGATGTCCTCGGCGCGGACGATGGCCGATACGCGGCTGCCGTCCGGGCCTGGAAGACTTGGCTCGACCGACAGGCGAGCGCCGCCGGGCGTCACCACGGACAGCGCACTGCCCGCGTCGCGCTTGAGGGTGCCGTCGACACAGTTCGCGCGTCCAAGGAAGTCCGCCACGAAACGGGTCTTCGGCTGGCGATAAAGCTCCTCGCCGGGCGCAACCTGGACCAGCTTACCTTCGTTCATCACGCCGATGCGGTCACTGAGGATCATCGCCTCAACCTGGTCATGTGTGACGTTGATGATGGTGACGTCGATCTCCTTGTGGAGGCGAACGATTTCGAGCTGCATTTCCTCGCGCAGACGCTTGTCAAGCGCCCCGAAAGGCTCGTCGAGCAGCAACAGGCTCGGATTGTAGACAAGCGCTCGCGCCAGGGCGACGCGCTGCTGCTGGCCGCCCGACAGCTCATGCACCCGGCGCGCGGCGATGACCGGGAGGCGTACGATATCTAGCGCCTCCCGGACATGCTTGGTGATCCTAGCGCGTTCCCACCGCCGCATCCGCAAGGGAAAAGCGATGTTGTCGAAGACCGACATGTGCGGGAACAGCGCCAGCGATTGAAACACCATCCCGATATTGCGTCGGAAGGTGGGCATGTCGCTGACATCGCGGCCATCGATCTGGATCGAGCCTGTGTCGATCGAGATCAACCCGGCGATCGCCCGCAGGACCGTGCTCTTGCCCGACCCCGAAGGGCCGAGCAAGGTGAAGAGTTCACGCGGAAGTATCTCCAGATCGACATTGTCGATCGCGCGGTGCTGGGCATATATTTTTGTTGCGCCCGACAATTTGACGACCGGGCGCTCTCCCGAGACCGCCTCGGGAGTGCGATGCAGCGTGTTCATTTAAGGCTGACCTTAGCGCTGGATTGCCGCGGAATAAGCGGCCTGCCAACGATCCTTGTTCTGAGCTTCGATCGCGACCGGTACGACGATGCCGTAACGCTTGATATCGGCTTCGGTGACCGGGAAGGCTGGATCACCCTTCATGAAGTCGGGGAGTTCGGCCTTCAGGTTGACCGGTGCTTCGCCGATGCCCGCTGCGATCTTGCTCTGGTTCATCGCCGTCAGCGTCTCGGTCATGAAGAGCTGCGCCCAATAGGTCACATCCGCCGGGAGGCCGGCAGGAACATAGATCGACTCCGACGAGACGACGACGCCTTCGCGCGGAACAACCCATTTCAGGCCTTCGACCTCCATGGCCGTGCCGACGAGCGTCACGCCCAAGCTGATTTCGCCCGCTTCGATGCCGGCGATGAATTCTTCCTCATCGCCCGCCGCGGCGATCGAGTCCTTCAGCTCGGCGATCTTGTCGAAAACCGGGGCCAGGTCGTCCTTCTGATAATCGAGATTGAGCGCCTTCGCCATCGGGAAGAGCAAGGATGTGAAGGTGTTGGTCACAAAGAGCTTGCCGGCATACTTCTTGTCGAAGATTTCCGCCCAGGAGATATCCTCAGGCAGCGTCACCTGCTTGGGATCGTAGACGATCGGCTGCGAATAGAGGGCGACATTGACATAGTTCTTCGCATCCGCCGGGATGGCGAG
>CAZICN010000198.1:0-2034 GCA_964537655.1 uncultured Aestuariivirga sp. | reverse complement strand
TCCTTCTTGATCCGGACCGCGATGAAGCGCATCTCGCTCTGCTTGCCGCCCTTGGCGACGAACAGCAGGACCGACTTCTTCTGGGCGCTCTCGGCGTCCTTGACGCGGGCCGTGACGTCGCCCGGATTGGCGACCGCCTTCTGGCCGGCCTCGGTGATGACATCACCCGGCTCGATGCGCTTTTCCGCCGCCGGCCCGTTGGGATCGACCTCGGTGACGATGGCGCCCTGCAGGCCCTCGTCGATGTTGAAGCGCTTGCGCTGGTCGTCGGTGATGATCGAGAGCTTCATGCCGAGCGTGTCGGCCGTGTCGGCCGAAGGTCCGGCTTCCGGATTGGCGGAGGCGACGATCTTCTCGCCGTCCTCGAGGCGGCCGACCTCGGTCTGAAGCTCGAGGGGCTTGCCTTCGCGCAGGATCTTGACCGTGACCTTCTTGCCGACCGGCGTATCGGCGACCACGCGCGGCAGGTCCTTCATCTCGCGGATCGGCTTGCCGTCGAATTCGGTGATGACGTCGCGCGGCTTGAGCCCGGACTTCTCGGCGGGTCCGGTCGGCGTCACCTCGGCGACCAGCGCCCCTTGCGTCTTGCCGAGATCGAGGCCTTCGGCGAGGTCGTCGGTCAGCGACTGGATGCGCACGCCGAGCCAGCCGCGCCGCGTCTCGCCATATTTGACGAGTTGGTCGACGACGCCCCTGACGGTGGCGGCCGGGACCGAGAAGCCGATGCCGACCGAGCCGCCCGACGGTGAGTAGATCGCAGTGTTCACGCCGACGACTTCGCCCTGCAGGTTGAACAGCGGTCCGCCGGAATTGCCCTTGTTGATGGCGGCGTCCGTCTGGATGAAGTCGTCATAGGGCCCGGCATTGATGTCGCGGTTGCGGGCCGAGACGATGCCGAGCGACACCGAGCCGCCGAGCCCGAAGGGATTGCCGATGGCGAGCACCCAGTCGCCCACCCTGAGCCTGTCCGAGTCGCCGAAACTGACCACGGTCAGCGGCTTCTCGGGCTTCACCCTGAGCACCGCGATATCGGTCTTGGCGTCGCGCCCGACGAGTTCCGCCTTGAGATTTGTGCCGTCGGTGAAGACGACGGTGATGTCTTCCGACTGGTCGATCACGTGATTATTTGTGACGATGAGGCCAGAGGCGTCGATGACGAAGCCCGACCCTTGCGAATTGACCGTGCGGGGTTCCGTGCCTCCGCCCGGGCGCTGGCGCTTGAAGAAGTCCTCGAACATGTCGCGGAACGGCACGTCGGGCGGAAGGTCGGGGATCTGCAGCTGGACGCCGCCCGAAGCCTTCTGCGTCGTGGCGATCGACACCACCGCCGGCGAGAGCTTCTCGGCGAGATCGGCGACGGTCGGAAGCTGTTGAATTTGCTGGGCCACGGCCGGCCTGGCCGGCACGAAGCCGTCGAAGGCCGCGAAGGCCAGAGGAGCGGCGACCGCCGCGGCCAGAATCCGTTTCACCGTTCCACTCATAACCCGCTCTCCGTCATCGGTTTTCCAAGGATTGAGTAAGCGTCCAACGCCTGTCACCTGCAAGCGACGCGCAATCACGATTTCATGATCCGAGCATCGACCTGGCGAGCCAGACCAAGCCCACGCCCAGGGCTGCGGCGACAAGTCCGCCAAGCCTCAGGCTGTCTTCCGAAGTGGACTGCATCAGCGCCATCACGGCCTTCAGATGGCCCGGAACAAAGGCATAAACAAGGCCCTCGATCACGAAGACGAGACCGAGGGCCGTGATGAAGTCGCTCATGGCTTCAGGGTGCGGCCGGCTTGGCCTTGTCCATGCCCAGATATTTGAAGAAGTCCGAATCGGGCTTCAGCACCAGCGTGGTGCCGGAGCTCGACAGGCTTTTCGCATAGGCCTGCATCGAGCGGTAGAAGGCAAAGAACTCCGGATCCTGCTGGAACGCTTCGGCGAATATCCGGTTGCGCTCACCCTCGCCTTCGCCGCGGATGACTTCCGACTGGCGCCGTGAATCGGCGAGCCGCTCGGTATAGGCCCGGTCGGCCTGCGCCATGATCT
>CAZICN010000197.1:0-8036 GCA_964537655.1 uncultured Aestuariivirga sp. | reverse complement strand
ACCCGTGATGCGGACGAGCCCGCCTGGCAGTGGCCTGCCGCAGGCCCGATCTGGCGGGCCACGTCCAGCCCCTGGGGGTGCCCGGGCAGATCATGCCGGTGCAGGCCAATGTGCGCTATCCGGATTCGCTCGTGGCCGTCTGCGAGGGGGCCCAGGCGGTCATCAACCTGACCGGCGTCCTCTATGGCGCCGGGGCGCAAAGCTTTGATGCCATTCATGTCTTTGGCGCCGAGGCGTCCGCCCGGGCAGCCAAGGCGGCCAAGGCGCGGCTGTTCATCCAGATGTCGGCACTGGGGGCCGATGCGGGCTCGGCGAGCGCCTATGCGAAGTCGAAGGCCGAAGGTGAGGCGCGCGCCAAAGCGGCCTTTCCGGGCGCCATCATCCTGCGCCCCTCGATCGTCTTCGGCCCGGAAGACCAGTTCTTCAACCGCTTCGCCGCCATGGCGCGGTTCTCGCCGGCTCTGCCGCTGATCGGCGGCGGCGCCACGAAATTCCAGCCGGTTTTTGTCGGCGACATCGCCCAGGCGGTCACGCGCCTCGTCGATACCGGCCTCGCGACCGGGCGGACCTATGAGCTCGGCGGACCCGAGGTCGCGAGCTTCCGCCAGCTTCTCGACTTCACGTTGCGTACCATCGGCCGCAAACGGCTGCTGCTGCCGCTGCCCTGGCCGGTGGCGCGGGTTCAGGGGATGATCCTGGGGCTTCTGCCCAGGCCGCTTCTCACTGCCGACCAGGTCGAATTGCTCAGGACGGACAATGTGGTGAGCAAGGAGGCGACCAGCGAAAGGCGAACGCTGCAGGGCCTCGGCATCACACCGCGCGGCATCGAGGCCATCGTGCCGTCCTATCTCTACCGCTACCGCCGGGCCGGCGAGTTCTCGCCGCCCGCCGAAAAGTCGAAAGAGACCGTCGATCTGAACGGCGCGTGATCAGGCGGCCACGCTGAGCGGGACTCCCCACAGGACAAGCGTCAGCAGAATGACGCCGAGCGCCACCCGGTAGATCACGAAGGGCAGGAAACTCATCCGGCGCAGGAGCTTCATCAGGAAGGCGATGGTGGCGAGCGCCACGAGGAACGTCAAAGCGCCGGAGATGATGGCGTCCCAGGTGATGGCGACACCGCTCTCGAGCGCATCGCCGATGATCAGGAGGCCGGCGGCGGCCGTCGCCGGTATCGACAGCAGGAACGAGAAGCGGGCCGCTTCCGGACGCTCGAAGCCGAGGCCGCGCGCCGCCGTCATGGTGATGCCGGAGCGGCTCGTTCCCGGATTGAGGGCAAAGGACTGGGCAAGGCCGATGATCAGCGCCGGCACCCAGGTCATGTCCGACATCTTGCGGCGCATCAGGCCATAGGCGTCGGCGATATACATCAGGATGCCGAAGACGATGGCGTTCACGGCGATGAGCGTCACGCTGCGCAGCTGGTCGCTGAGGCCGGTGAACTTGAGCAGCGCACCGACCAGGATGATCGGCACCGTGCCGATGGCGACATAGAAGGCAAGCCGGCTGTTGGCGGTGATCCTGCCCTTGAGCGCGTCGATGCAGCCCTGGAACATCGCCACGACATCTCGCCAGAAATAGACGAGGACGGCGAGCAGCGAGCCCATATGGGTCATGATGTAGGTGAGCACGCCCTGGTCGGACCAGTGGAAGAGCACCGGCGCCAGGATGAGATGGCCGGAGGACGAGATCGGCAGGAACTCGGTGATGCCCTGGATCAGGGCCAGGATGAGGATTTGTTCGATGGGCATGTGTGAGTCTGTTCCCCGGATTCGCTTGCCGCCCGCCCCATGGGGTTCTATATGCGCCTTGACGGCCCGGCAATGGCGGCGCGGTATTTCGCCGCTGATCATAAACGGTTTGTGGATGAATTTTTGTCCATGATCCCTGAGCGTGATCGAACCCTGAGCAAGAGTCCCGCGAGCAAAGGTACCTGATGGCCCGTCTGCACCATTTCACCCTCGATCCCTATTCGCGCCGCATGCGCCTCGCCCTCCACGAATATGGCGTCGCTACGGAGCTGCGCGACGAGGAGCCGTGGGCGCCGTCGGCCGACCTGTTCAAGCTCAATCCGGCGGGAACGCTTCCCGTTCTCGTCGAGGACGACGGCACGGCGATCAGCGGCGTCGAGGCGCTCGGCGAATATCTCGAGGAAACCCGCAACGGAACGGGCTCGCTGATCGAGGGCGATGCCCGCGAGCGAGCGGAAGTGCGCCGTCTCGTCGGCTGGTTCGACACCAAGTTCTATGCCGAGGTCGCCGAGCCGGTCCTGACCGAGAAGGTGGTGCGCCGTTTCATGCCGCGCGAGCAGGGCGGCGGGTCGCCCGAGATGGGACGCGTGCGCAAGGGCCTCGAACTGCTGAAGGCCCATCTCGATTATGTCGGCCGCCTCGCCGACGGGCGCAACTGGCTCGCCGGCGATCACCTCTCGCTCGCCGATCTCGCCGGCGCGGCGCATCTCTCGGCGATCGACTATATCGGCGATGTTCCGTGGGCGGATTTTCCCTCCGCCAAGGCGTGGTTCCAGCGCCTCAAGTCGCGGCCGTCCTACCGGCCGCTGCTGTCCGACAGCGTGCGCGGCATGCCGGCGTCCAAGTCCTATACCGATCTGGATTTCTAGAGCGCCGGGCGTTCTATTCGAATCGCCTCCGAACAACTCTATTCTTATCGCGCAGCGGGCAGGCGCATCGCCTGCGGATAACGCGCCGGGTCGAGCCGCAAATAAAGAAGGAAAGTGATGGCGACGAAGACCAGATGCATCATCCAGCCCGAGGCGAAACTTCCCGTCCAGCCGTGAAGCACGGACATCGCCAGCGGGCCCAGCGCCGCGATCAGAAACCCGCCGCCTTGCATCAGGGCGGCGAGCGCTCCCGCCTGCTCGGCGCGCGGCAAGTGATCGAGTGCGGTGACAAGGGCGAGCGAGAAGCTTCCGCCCAGGCCGGCGCCACAGAGGGCGGCCCACAGGAAGGGCGCGGCATCCGGCTGGAATGCCAGGCCGGAGAATCCTGCCGCCTGCATGACGAGCGTGGCGCAAAGCCATGGCCGGCGATCGCGCCAGCGGGCGGCGAGCATGGGCATGGCGAGGGCGGACACGGCCTGGCTGATCGCCATGATCGCCACCAGGCTTCCGCTTTCCGCCGCCCTCCAACCCTGCGCCTGATAATAGGGCGCGAGCCAGGCCACGATCGACGAATAGCCGCCATTGACGAGACCGAAGACGGCCATCAGAAGCCAGGTGCGCCGGCGCCGCAGCAGCAGGCTGGTCAAGGCGCGGTCGGGCGTCGCGCTCGTGTTGTCGGCCAAGGTGACGTGCGCCGCAAAATAGGCGACGGCGGCAGGCAGCGCCAGCGAGGCCAGAGCCAGGCGCCAGTCGCTGACGCCCTCGGCCAGGAGTGGAGTCAGTTGCGCGCCCAGCGCCCCGCCGCACATGATCATCGCCGAATATAATCCGGTCACGGAGGAAATCCGCGTCGGGAAACGCCCCTTGATGATGCCCGGAAAGGCCGCCTGGATAAAGGCGACGCCCGCGCCGCACAGCACCGCGGTGAGGATGAGGGCGAGCCCGTTCGAAGCCGCGAGCCTCAGCAGCGAGCCCAGGGCCAGCAAGGCCAGCGCGATGAGCATGCCGCGGCGCGTGCCGATGGCCGACTGTATGCGCGGCGCGAGAAAGGCGCCGCAGCCCATCAGCAAGGTCGGCAGCAAGGTCAGCATCGCTATTCCGTCATAGCCGAGACCAGTATCGGCCCTGATATCGGCGAGAACGGTGCCCGGCCCCGTCAGGAAGGGCCGCAGGTTGAGGCCGATGAGGGCGACAAGGGCGAGCAGCGCCCATTGCCTGTCTTGGGTCGTGGTGGCGGCAGGTGTCATGGCACGGCAGCAGTCTCTCAGTCGGCAGCGATCCCGGTGGCGCGGCCAGCTTATCTCGATATTGTATGCAATTTAATAAACTAAAAGCATACAATCAAGGGTGAGTAAACTGCTTAATATGGCCCGCGCAGCTTGCCCTCCCCCTCGCCTCATGGCACAAACCCTTAATAGACAGGGCAATTGAGCGTGATTTGTATGCAATCGCCGCAAGACGAACCGGGTATCGCCAAGGCCGCGGGAGAGTCCGTCAAGGGCAGGTCCCAGGCCGTCCATCGGGTGCTGAAGCGCGCGATCCTGGACAGCGCGCTGTCTCCCGGCACGAAATTGCCCGAGGATTCGATCGGCGAAAGACTGGGGGTCAGCAGGACCCTGGTGCGCGAGGCGCTCGTGCGCCTCAGCCAGGAAGGGCTGGTCGAGTTGCGGCCCAACAAGGGGGCCGTCGTCGCGCAGCCCAGCCTGGAAGAGGGTCATGACCTGTTCATCACGCGGCTCGCCCTCGAACGGCTCGTCGTGGAATTGCTGGCCGGACGGCTGACCGATACCCAGGAAGCGGAACTCACGCGGCACATCGCCGCCGAGGAAACGGCGCGCGGCCGTGACGAGGCGACATCGATCCGCCTCGCCGGGGAGTTTCACACCCTCCTGGCTTCCATGACGGGCAATGTCACGCTGATCCGCTATGTCAACGAACTGGTCGGCCGCAGTTCATTGATCCTCGCTTTGTACGGACGGCCGCATTCCTCCGAATGCGCCGTGTCGGAACATCACGAGCTGCTGGAGAGCCTCAAGGCCGGAAACAAGGAAAAGGCCGCTCACCTCATGGTCAGCCATCTCGAATCGATCACGACACGCGCCCTCCTGCCGAAGGACCGCGGCAGCGATATCGGAGACGTGCTGGCGAGCTATGGCAAGGCCGAAGGCCTCGGCTGAGCGCCACCCCCGATCGTCTTCCTTGATCCGTGCAAAGCCGGAAGGGGTATAGTCGCGGCCATGACAGCGATCGAGGAGAGACTGCGCCGTAGGGCCCAAGAGCAGGGCTTCGCCGATCTGCGCATCGCCGATCCCGCCGCCGCGGCACCGGCCGGGGCGCGGCTCAAGCAGTTCCTCGCCTTCGGCCGCGAAGGCGACATGGGCTGGCTCAGGGACACGGCCGAGAGGCGCGCCGATCCCCTCGTCCTGTGGCCAGGCGCCCGTTCCGCCATCCTGCTGGCGATGAGCTACGCGCCCGACATCGATCCCCTTGGGCGGCTCGCGGCCAGGGATACCGGCGTCATCTCCACCTATGCGCTGGGTCGCGACTATCACGACGTCATCAAGGGCAAGCTCAAGCATATCGCGCAGTGGCTGGCCCGGGAGACGGGCGAAGAGGTGAAGGTCTTCGTCGATACGGCACCCCTCATGGAGAAGCCGCTGGCCGAGGCCGCCGGCCTCGGCTGGCAGGGACGCCACACCAATCTCGTCTCGCGCGACCTGGGCTCGTGGTTCTTCCTCGGCGCCATCCTCAGCGCCGCGGCGCTCGCCCGTGACACGCCCGAGAGCGATCATTGCGGCACCTGCCGGGCCTGTCTCGATATCTGCCCGACCAACGCCTTCCCCGCGCCCTACCAGCTCGATGCGCGGCGTTGCATCTCCTATCTCACCATCGAGCATAAGGGACATATCGACCGCGAATTCCGCTCACACATCGGCAACCGCATCTATGGCTGCGATGACTGCCTCGCCGTCTGTCCGTGGAACAAATTCGCCGGCGAGGCGCATGAGGCGAAACTCAAGGCACGCGCCGACCTCACCGCCCCGAAACTCGCCGAGCTCGCCCGGCTCGATGATGCGGCCTTCCGCGCCTTGTTCTCCGGCTCGCCCGTCAAGCGCTCGGGCCGCGACCGTTTCATCCGCAATGTTCTGATCGCGATCGGCAATTCGGACGACCCGCACCTCGCCGACGAAGCACGGCGACTGCTCGGCGATCCATCGGCCCTGGTGCGCGCCATGGCGGTGTGGGCGCTGAGCCGCCTGTTGTCCCCGCACGACTTCGCCCATTTGCGCGCCCGGCATGCGGCGCAGGAAACAGATGACGCGGTTCGCGCCGAATGGCAGAACGCCTGACATGGCGCATCTCTTCTGTTTCGGACTTGGATTCTCGGCGAGCGCCCTGGCGCGACGCCTCGTTCAACAAGGCTGGACGGTCACCGGCACCAGCCGCTCGGGCGAAGGCGGCAGCATCGCCTTCGACGGCGCGAAGCCCGTTCCCTCGCATCATTTCGACGGCGTCACGCATCTCCTGATCTCGGTCCCGCCGGCGGAGACGGACGATCCGGTTCTTGCCTGTCATGCCGATGATCTCAGGCGGCTTGCGCCCCGTCTGCGCTGGGCCGGCTATCTGTCGACCACCGGCGTCTATGGTGATCGTCATGGCGAGTGGGTGGACGAGACATCGCCGCTCGCCCCTTCGACGGCAAGGGGCGCGCGCCGCCTCGCCGCTGAACGGGCCTGGAGCGCGCTCGGCCTGCCGCTCCATATCTTCCGCCTCGCCGGGATCTATGGGCCGGGGCGCAACCAGCTCGTCTCCGTTCTCGACGGCACGGCGAAACGCATCGTGAAGCCCGGCCAGGTCTTCAGCCGCATCCATGTCGATGATATTGCCGGCGTGCTCGAAGCCTCGATCGCCAGGCCTGATCCGGGGCGCGCTTACAATGTGTGCGACGACGAGCCGTGCCCGCCGCAAGACGTCGTCGCCTTCGCCGCCCGGCTGCTGAAGCGGCCCCCGCCACCCGAGATCACCTTCGACGACGCCGATCTTTCGCCGATGGCGCGAAGCTTCTATGCCGACTCGAAGCGCGTCGCCAACCGGCGCATCAAGGAAGAGCTGGGCTACCGTTTGATCTATCCCACCTATCGCGAGGGTCTCAGGGCCCTGGCGGCTCAGGACCCCACTCCGGAAGCTGGGAATCGCCGGACGCCATAATAGCCAAACGCTCTGCCGCGTTGTAGATCGCCAGCATGTCGCTATCCCGGGACAAGCGATGATCTCCGCCCTTGATCAGCGTGAACTGGATGTCCGCCGAGCGGATGGCGCGATAGGCGGCGAGACCATGTTCCCAGGGGACGTCCGGATCCATATCGCCATGCAGGATGCGCACGGGACACTCGACATCGAGACCTTCGGGCAGGATGAGATGCTTGCGCCCGTCCTCGATCAACTTGCGGGTGATCGGATAGGGATCGCCATAGCGGCTTGGCCGCATCCACACGCCATCGCGCTCGATGGCGACGCGCGCTGCTTCGTTGGCGGCAATCTGCGGTGCCATCAAGGCTTCGGTCATGTCGACGGCCGGCGCCACCAGAACCAGGCCCTTGATGGACCCGATTCTTCGTTTTGTTAACAGCAGCGCAAGGTAGGCGCCCATGCTGGAACCGATGACGATCATCGGCCAGTCTTCGGCAAGCGTGAGCGCCAGATGAGCTTCTTCGAGCCAGAGCGAGATCGTGCCGTCCTCGAATCGGCCCTCGGAAACGCCATGTCCCGAATAATCGAAGCAGATGAAGGGCCGCCCGCCCCACCCCGCCATATCCCGGAGATAGGACGCCTTGGTCCCGCTCATCTCGGATTTGAAACCGCCGAGCCACAGGAATCCCGGATGCGGGAACTTCATGTTCCGCGGCCGGCGGATGTCGAGCGCGATGCGAATACCCGGACGGGCCTCCATCATTTCGAATTGTGGCATTCTTTTCTCTCTCCTTGACTTGGGCCCCATCTTCACGGTCTATACGGGGTTCGCAACAGCGCCCCGGGACCTTTGGCATGTCCCGGCGCCTTTCAGGAGACGACGACCACTTGAGCATACCCCCCCGCAGGCCAGTCAACAGCCGCTCGGCTCAGCCCCAGCCGAACAAAGAAGAGGGCCACAAGATCAACAACCGCATCGAGGCGCGCGAAGTCCGCCTCATCGACGCCCAAGGCGAGAATCGCGGCGTCGTCCCCACCCGCCAGGCGATCATGATGGCCGAAGAAGCCGGTCTCGATCTGGTCGAGGTGTCGCCGGACGCTAAGCCGCCGGTCGCCAAGATTCTCGATTACGGCAAGTTCAAATATCAGGAACAGAAAAAGGCCAACGAGGCCCGCAAGAAGCAGAAGGTCATCGAGATCAAGGAGATCAAGATGCGCCCGATGA
>CAZICN010000196.1:6394-8103 GCA_964537655.1 uncultured Aestuariivirga sp. | reverse complement strand
GGCCGCCGCAACCGACATTCGATTGCGGCGGTCCAGACCGGATGGCCCTCCAACGACAGATCACATCGGGCGCCCCACTCGCATCTCGGGATCGAGATCGCCGAACAGGCGCATGCCGATATAGTAGGCCAGACCGCCGACAAGGACCGATGGCAGCGAGGCCGTCGTGTACTGGACCAGTTCGGTGTTCGGGACGAAGGTGATGGGGTCGATCAGCAGAATGTAGGTCAGCGCGCCCAGCATCAGCGACACCATGCCGGAAATATTGAAGCCGCCGGCATACCAGTAGCAGGAACGTCGATCGTGCCTGAACAGGGAAGGCAAATGCAGCCGGTCGATTCGCCGGAACACGAACCAGTCGACGATCTGCACGCCGACGATGGGGGCGATGAAGATGCCGATGAAGGCCATGAAGGTGCCGATATTGTCGTAGAAGGCCGTGGCGAAGAACACCTCGATGATGAACATCGGCACGAGCACGATGAAGGTCTTGGCGGGCCAGGAGAGGCTGCGGGCGACCGCCGGCAACTGCCCGAAGCCCAGCGCGGCGGCATGCGCGCCCACCAGCGCCGAGCCGAGATTGGACAGGATCACGAAGACCAGCACCCCGACGCCCGCGACCGGCCCCGCCACCTCGACGATCCACACCGTCGGGTCCGGCTGGCCGACGACGAGCCCGGCATAGAGACCGATCAGGCCTATGGCCGCCCAGCCGAGGCCGAGCGAGCCCATTGACGGGTAAACGGCCTTGCCGGCGCTGCCGACCATGCGGAACATGCTGCCCATATAGGCCCACCAGCCGAGCGTCGACACCAGAAGCACCTCGAGCGCGACCGTATAGTTCATCAGCCTTCCCTGCGGCAGCGGCGCCAGGGGCCTGGCATCGGATATGGCGGTGACGCCATATGTCTGGACGAGCAGGACATACATCCAGGATCCGATCACGAAGATGCCGATGGCGACGATGACGCCGGTGTATTTCAGCCCCTCCGCCCCCATCAGGAGCAATATCCATATGCCGACGGTCGTCAGTACCGAAACAACGGTCGCAACGCCGCCCTGCATCTCCGGCGCAATCAACCCGAGTTGCATCAACGTAGCGGCGAGAGCGCGCCCGAGGAAGATGATGAGGACGCAATTCCAGCCGATCAGGGTCAGGTACTGAACGAACAGCGCGAAGGCGGAGCCGCGCGCGCCGAGCTGAGGTTTTGTGGTCGTCACGGTTTCGAGGCCGTATTTGGTGACCGGCGGAATCTGCGCCAGGCTGATGAGGAACTGCGAGATCAGACCGCCCGCGAGCATCGCCGCTGTCCCCATTCGCGCGTCGACATAATTGGCGGTGAAACCACCGACCACAAACGACCATGTCGCCACCCCTGCGGTGATCGAAACCGCGCCGGCAAGCAAACCGCCCCAATTACGTTGCGCCAGCGGCACCGGCAGGCTGCCGATCGCCTGGTCCAGGTTGATGTTCGTATTCGAGCCGCTCATGCCCATCCCCACAGCAGGAGGAGAACCGGCGCAACGATCCCGGTCATCACAAGCATCTTGAAATCGAAAGCCGTCAGATCCTCGCCCATAGGCTCGCGGGACAGCAGATCGATCCTGCGGTCCAGCTCGCCGCCAGCGACGGCAACTGCTTCGCTCTTTGCCATGTCCTCTTCCTCCTCCTGCCACAGTTGTTCTGAGAGCATTTATATTAGTTTCAT
>CAZICN010000196.1:0-6294 GCA_964537655.1 uncultured Aestuariivirga sp. | reverse complement strand
CCGTGCATTGACGATCATCCGCAGATTTCACCGCTTGAGGCTGCGCAAAGAACAGAGGGGGAGGAATGGACTTACCGAGCAATCAGGACGAGACCGACGAAGCCGTTTCTCGTCTCGTCAACAATTTCTCCATCGAGGTCCTGCCGCGGGACACGCAGAAGATCGATGATTTTGCCGATCACCTTCCGAAAGGGACGCGTGTCTATGTCGCCTATACGTCGGGATCGACGGTGGAGATCGTCGACGCCGCCGAGAAGCTCCAGCGTCAAGGCATGCAGCCTGTGCCGCATATCCCCGCTCGCCGCTTCGAAAGCCACGGCGAACTCCGGCACTTTCTCGGCGCCCTGACCTCGCGCGCCGCGGTCCGGCAGGTGCTGCTCATCGGCGGCGACATCGCCCGCCCGGCGGGTCCCTACGCGGCTTCGCTGGATGTGCTGCGAACCGGAATGCTCGAAGGCCACGGCATCAAGGCGGTGGGCCTCGCCGGGCACCCCGAAGGCCATAGCGCGTTGAGCGACCTGGAACTGCGCAACGCCTTGCTCGACAAATGCGCGTATGCCGCCCGGGCTGGCATCGAGGTGTCGATCACCACGCAGTTTCTGTTCGACACCGACAAGCTGTTTGCCTGGCACGCCGACTTCGTCGAAACGACGGTGCCGGGGATTGCCGTGGATGTCGGCCTGCCGGGCCTCGCCAAGATGACGACGCTGTTGCGTTTCGCCAGGGACTGCGGTGTCGGCGCCTCGCTCGGCATGCTCACCCGCCATGTCGGGCGCGCCTTCAAGCTCGCCACCACCTTTTCGCCCGACGAGACGCTCGCAAAACTGGCCACGGGTTTGCGCAAGACCGGGCATCCCCCGTTCCGGTCGGTGCATTTCTATCCCTTCGGCAGCTTCACACAGACTACCGAGTGGTTACGCACACTTCGTTCGGACGGCGTCGCGCATGGCCGCCGGGACCTGGCCGAAGCGCTCTGAGTATCGACGTTCGTTCGCATCGTTTCCGCAACAGAACCACAAAGGCCATCAAAGGAGGACTTAAGTGTTGAACAATCTTACCCGCCTCGTCGTCTCCGCCCATGCCGAGCCCGGCTGGGACTACGGCACCATTCGCGGTCCCTACTCGCGCTTCCATGTCGCCAACGGCGCCAAATATTGCGTCTACAACAATCGCCTGATGCCGGTGTCGCAGAAGATCGATCGTCTAGACGGCTACTGGGCACTGCGCACGAAGGCCGGCCTCTTCGACACCGGCGAACGCCCTATCCAGATCACGGGGCCGGACGCCGCCCGGTTCTGCAACCGCGTCTTTACCCGCGACTGCGCCAAGCTGAAACCCGGTCGCGCCGGCTATGGCCTGCTCTGCTATCCCAACGGCGCCATCCTGTGCGACGGCGTCCTCATGCGCCTCGAAGCGGACACCTACTGGTATGTCCAGGCCGATGGCCCGGTCTATTCCTGGTTCATCGCTCATTCGCAGGATCTTGACGTCGAGATCTCGGATCCGAATTCGTGGGTCACGCAGATCCAAGGCCCGGCTTCGCTGGACATCCTGGCGAAGCTGAGCGACACCGGCGTGCCCGCCGACTTCAAGTACTTCTCCGTCGCCAGGGCGACGATTGGCGGTCAGGCCGTGATCCTGTCGCGCACCGGCTGGACGAACGAGATGGGCTTCGAAATCTACACCCTGCCCAACGCCGGCAAGTTCGACGGCGCCGCCCTGTGGGAGCGCTTCCTCGCTGCTGGAAAGCCGCACGGCATGGAGATCTGCGCGCTCGACAGCATGGACATCCGCCGCATCGAGGGCGGGATTCTCAACAATGGATCGGACATGGACGACACCATGACCCCCTTCGAGGCCGGCCTCGGGGCCTTCGTCGATCTCACCAAAGACGACTTCATCGGCAAGAAAGCGCTGACCAAGGCTACCGGCTCGAACCGGATTGTCGGCCTCAAATGTCCTGCTGGCGAGCCGCTGCGCGAAGGTGCGGTGTCGGCGGGCGGCAGGAAGGTTGGTTTCGTGACGGCCGGCGCGTGGTCGCCATATCTCAAGCAGGGCGTCGCCATCGTCCGCCTCGATAGCCCCATGGCTGCCGGCACGGCGGTCGAGGTGCTTTGCCGGGACGGCAAGTCACATGCCGCGGTGCTCGACGACATGCCGCTCTATGACAAGGAAAAGAAGATTCCGCGAGGCCTCGAGGTGAGCATCCCGGCCCAAGACGCCGCGGAGTGACCATAGTCGGCCCGCGCCGCGCGGGCCGATACTCTTCCCGTGCCTGGTGAACCGCGGCATCCGTCCTGCCGTTCGCTTCCGGGGCATAGTACTTGCCCACATAGGCCCTGCCCGCGCAGATACATCCAGAGGATGCCGCGCTCCGTACTGGAGCTGAAATCTGAAACCGGATATTGCCTGGAGGGGCATGGGCGCTTGACAGCCTTCATGCTTCAATCGCAACCTGTTTGCGCATGAGGAACATTTGAGATGCCAAAGTTGGGCATGGCGCCCATTCGCCGCAAGCAGTTGATCGACGCCACCTATCTGGTTCTGCATCGCGATGGCATCGATGACCTTACACTCAAGAAGATTGCGACCGAGGCCGGGGTCGCGACCAGTATCATCACTCATTATTTCGGCACCAAGGAGGCATTGATCGCCGACACGATGTCGGACCTGGTCGCCAGCCTGCTGCGCGAAGTCCGTGACCGGCGCAAGCAGGCCGCCAGCACGATCGATGAGATCGTCGCCATCGTCGATGGTAATTTTGCGCCTTCGCAAATATCGCCGACCGCCGTCTCGGCATGGCTCTATTTCTGGAGCCGCGTGCCCTACGACCCGGTACTCGACCGCATGCAGCGCATCTGCGACTACCAGCTGCGCAAGTATCTGGCCAGGTCGCTGAAGGACATCGTGTCAAGGCAGGAAGCGGACGATATCGCCGATACGATCGTCTGCCTGTCCTACGGCTTCTGGCTGCAGTTCGCCCATCGCCAGGGAGAGTTCGATGCCGCCCGTGCCCATCGCATGGCGCTCCAGGTTATCGAGGCGCGCATCCAGATGGCCTGGCAGAATAATCTTCACCTCGCGGAGAGGACTTCGCTGACGGGCGCGAAAGCCCCCACTGCCCGCTGAGGGCGGCAGGGAACGTTTTCAGTTGGTGATGACGATCCGCGTGTCGCCTTTGCCGTATCGTTGCACGAGGCTGTAAAGGCGCGCCGCATTGCCGGGCGCCAAGCGGATGCAGCCATGCGATGCCGGGCGGCCGAGCGAGCGCACATAGCCGGTCCCGTGGATGGCATAGCCACCCTTGAAGAAAATCGAATGCGGCATCGGCGAATTGTCGTATTTGCGCGAATAATGCATGCGCTTGAGCAGGAACGGCCGGTACGATCCGCGCGGCGTCCAGTAGCCGCGCCGGGCGGTCGATACCCGCCAGGTCGCATAGGGCCAGCCATTGACCGAGACATGCATGGTCTGGTTCGAAATATCGATCCTGACCGCGACATTCGCCTCGGCGCTCGATCCCATGATGAAGAGGCTCAAAAGGCCGGCGGCGGCGATCGATGCGGCCGTCCGGAATAATCCATTACGCATACGCATGTTCACTGGCCCTCAGCAATCTCAGCCCGAACAGGAAAGCATGACTCAGCTTAAGCCTACAACGGCACTGCCCTCACGTCGGCGTGATTATTCCTACTGCATTCCAGGGCGGAAGGCATTGAATTTGCGGAAATATGTTTAAGCGGAGATCGGTTTTGGCGGTTAATCGAACAAGAACTCGCGCCCGACCTTGACCCGTTTCACCCCGTCATAGGCGATGATATCGGCGGTCGCATAGGTTTCGGACAGCGTCGCCGGCAAGAAGCTCCCTGTACCGACGATATCGAGGGGAGCCCTGGCGGCGCCCATCACCTGGCATTTCTGCGGATCGAAACCAGAAGACCCGACGATCTGGGCATCCCGGAAGCCCGCCTCGTCCAGCGCCAGGCGCGCATGGATGATGGAGGCGACCGACACGCCCTTGCCGAACAGGATGCGGCGCACCTTATCGACCAGGATGTTGCCGGGATCGAGCTGGAAGGCGCGCCCGCCCAGGATCTGCTCGACGATATTGTATTCGCCCGAAACGCCGAGCCAGTGGCCGACACGCTCGACCGATTTCTCATAGTCGAGCCCCTCTGCGAAGCGGCCGCCATGTGTGTCGATCCTGACACCGAAGGTCTTGCCTTGCTTGTCGAGCCTCGCTTCCTCGAAGAACCACTGGGCGCAGCGCAGCGCGTCGGTGATCTCCTCGCCGGTATAGTCGACGAGCGCGATCAGCGTCTTGGCGTCGGGGATCGTCGCGTTGAAGAGTTTCATCGCTTCGAGCACATCGCCGCCCGTATAACCGACCAGCGCGTGCGGCATCGTTCCCATGCCGGCATCGGCGCCGAACAGCGGCGCCGTCAGGTCCTGCGAAGAGCCGATGAAGCCCTTGACCTTGGGATCGGCGCGCCTGGCCGCCTCGCTGCCGATCGCCGCGCCATAGGCGGCGAGGATGTTCATTTCAGCCCCGCTCGCATGGCGCGCATGCATGTCCAAGAAGCCCGCAGTCGGGATGGCGCGGCACATCTCATAGGCGTTGTTCGCCGACACGCAGGGAAACCCGGTCTTCTGCAGGAGCAGCGTCTCGATCTCCGAGAGCTTCGCCATCGAGCCGGTGATTTCCATCATCTTCATCTCGGATGGAACGAGATCGCCTTCATTGAAGAAGCGCTTTACCTTGGTGCCCGGCGCCAGCCGGTTGATCAGGCGGATCGTCGGCTCGAGCGCCGCGACGACGCGCCGGCGCATGAACACGGCGAATGTCACTTCGGCGTCGCCATGCGACTTCACGATGCGCGACGTGTTGGTGAAATACTTGTCGGTCTGCGCGTCGATCGGGCCGGCGCTCAGGCAGATATCGACGATGCGGTCGAGGACCTCGTCACGCCTTGCGGCCAGGGACGTTCTCTGATCCATGGAATGCCTCTCTCAGATCAGACTTTGGACGCTATTCACCGACCCGTCAAATTTGCGCCAGCTGGTCCTGCAGCGCCTTGGCGCCGGCCGCCATGAGGCCGACATCGGTGGCCGCCGCGATGAAGCGGAAGCCATGGCCAGCAAAGAACGCACAGGCCTGGGGCGAGCCGCCAAAGGCGCCCGGCACGAGCTTGTTCTTCCTCGCCGCCGCCGCGATGGACTTAATCGCAGCTTCGAGCTTGGGGATCGTCAGGTCCTTGCCGAGGCCGAAGCCGAGTGAGATCGACAGGTCGTTGGGCCCGACGAACAGGCCGTCGAGGCCGGGCGTCGCCGCGATCTGATCGAGATTGCCGAGCGCTTCCTCGGTCTCGATCATCGCGAAGATCATGGTGCGGCTGTTGGCTTCCTTGAGGTAATCGGCCGGCATGACGCCCGCCGCCTGGACGGCGGCATAGCCGCCCCAGCTCCGCATGCCGGTGGGGGCGTATTTGGCGGCCTTGACCAGGGCCTGGGCTTGGGCGGGCGTATTCACCATGGGCGCGATGACGGCAGAGGCGCCGGCATCGAGCGCCTGGCCGACGAGACCCGGATCGTTCCACAGGATGCGCAGGATGAGCGGCTTGCCGGACTGCGTGATCGCCGGCGACATGGCGGCGACATCCGTGAAGCCTGAAAGGCCGTGCTGCATGTCGATGCAGACGGCCTCATAGGGCAGCCTCGCCACCTGCCCTGCGACAATTGCGCCGGGCAGCGTCATCCAGCTGAAATAGAACGGTTCCGGCTTCTCGAGCCTGCTCCTGAGATCAACGCTCATGGTGAGGACTTACGCTTCGGATTGCAGCTGCTGGATGGCCTTGCCGAGAAGTTCGTCCATGGTGCGGCGGATCTGATGATCGGACTGGGCGATGCTCTTGGCATCGAAGTCCTTGCGAACCTTGCGGAAAACGTCGTCGTCGCCGGCTTCCTCGAAATCCGCAGCAACCACGGTTTTGACATAGGCGTCGGCCTCGGCACCGGAAAGGCCCAGTTTTTCGGCAGCCCACTGGCCGAGGAGCTTGTTGCGCCGTGCATTGGCCCGGAACTTCATTTCCTCGTCAAGGGCGAATTTCCGCTCAAAACCCTCCTCGCGCTTGTCGAAAGTCGTCATTCCGGTCTCCCCTAGAATTACAGAACAATGTGGCAGATGAGATAGCGACTGGCCGCCGTCAAATCAACCATGCTTGATTATCGGAACGTGCCGGGCTAGGTCCATTGTGCAGCGCACCCCCAGGCACTATGTTTGGGCCATGGCGGCAA
>CAZICN010000195.1:6145-8104 GCA_964537655.1 uncultured Aestuariivirga sp. | reverse complement strand
CTTTTCCTGATCCCGCGCCCCGCCAAAGTCTTCAACTTTGGCGGGATTTGCTCTAAGATTCGCTGCGTAAGGTTCGGACCTTGGGAGGAACGGCCATGTCTTTTGTCCGCCTGATCGCCTGTCTGCCTGTGCTGGTCCTGCTCTGGGCGGTGGCGCCTCAGGCCTATGCGGCCGAGAACGAGAAGGTCGCCGCCGAGATGCGCGCCATCATCGACAGCGGCGAGCCTGTCATGGGCGACCAGCAGACGGACGATCGCATCGTCGAAGTCTATGTCTTCTACGCGTCGGATCGCAACTACAAGCCGCTCTGGGTGCGCGACAACGGTCCGAAATCCAAAGCCCGCGAGGTTCTCCAGGTCTTCTACGATGCCGGCAAGATGGGACTCAACCCGTCCAATTACCGTGTCGCGCAGATCGAGCGCATGATGGCGGTGACGACGCCGCGCGAGCTCGCCGAGCTCGAGTTCCTGCTGACCCGTTCCTTCATCGATTTCGGCCGCGACATCAACCGCGGCGTCGTGCTGCCCAAGGAAGCGAGCCGCGAGAACGCCATCACCGCCCGCGAGATCGGCGCCCTGACCTTGATCGATGGCGCGGAAGCGGCGGACAATATCGCCGACTATGTCAAGACTTTGGAACCGCAGACGCCGGAATACCAGCGCCTCAAGCAGGCGCTGGCCGATTACCGGGCGATCGCCGCCAAGGGCGGATTGCCCGCGATCGGCAAGGGCGGCGCGCTCAAACCCGGCATGCGCGACAAGAGGATCGTCCCGATCCGGCAGTATCTGGTCCTGACCGGTGATCTCAATCCCGATGCCGACAAGGGCGGTGACCTCTATGATCTCGATCTGGTGCCGGCGGTGAAATGGTTCCAGTACCGCCACGGCCTCACCGAGGACGGCATTCTCGCCGACGCCTCGTTCCAGGCGATGAATGTCCCGGTCAATGACCGTATCCGCCAGATCGAGATCAATCTCGAGCGCCGGCGCTGGATGGATGACGATCTCGGTCCCCGCTACATCCTGGTCAACATCGCCGATCAGGAGCTCAAGGTGGTGAAGGACGGCAAGACCATCCACACCGCCCGCGTCGTCGTCGGCAAGCCCTTTACCAGGACGCCGGTCTTTTCCGAGCAGATGAGGTACATCGTCCTCAATCCCTACTGGAACGTGCCGCCCAGTATCGCGAACGATGAATATCTGCCGAAGCTCAAGCGCAATCCGGGCGCCCTCGCCAGCGAGCGTATCCGCGTCTTCTCCGCCGGCGGCAGCGAGGTCGACCCCTATTCGGTGAACTGGACGTCCTTGAGTCGCATGCCCTATTCGCTGCGCCAGGATTCGGGCGCCAAGAACGCGCTGGGCAAGGTGAAGTTCATGTTCCCCAACCGCTTCAATGTCTATCTGCACGACACGCCGTCCAAGAGCCTGTTCAACCGCGACCTGCGTGTCTTCAGCCATGGCTGCGTGCGCGTCCAGAATCCGCTCGACCTCGCCGAGTTGCTGCTTTCGGAGCAGGGCTGGTCGCGGGCGCGCATCGATGCCCAGATCGCCGAAGGCGGCCAGCGCATCATCAATCTCAAGACGCCGCTGCCGGTGCATGTCACCTATCTCACCTCCTGGGTGAACAAGGACGGCTCGGTGCATTTCCGCCGCGACGTCTACAAGCGCGACGACGAACTCGCCAAGGTGCTGACTGGCGCCCTCGCCGATGACGGGCCGCTGGAAGTGTCGGTGCGCTGAGGGGTTAGCGCTTCTTCTTCGCCGCCTTGGCCTTGGCCTTAGCCTTCGCCGCGCGCTCGGCGGCGACTTCCTTCGCCCGCACTTTGGCGATGGCCGCGATCAGCGTCTTGGGCACCGGCTTGGTGAAGGACAGGCGCAGCGTGAATTTGTCGAGATCATGGGCGGCCAGCTCCTTCTTGAAGGCGGCCGCGACCGCCTTCGTCGCCGGATAAAGCGCATA
>CAZICN010000195.1:0-6045 GCA_964537655.1 uncultured Aestuariivirga sp. | reverse complement strand
AGGCCTTGCGCAGCGCCGCGCGGACTTCCGCCAGAATGCCCCGCACGGCTTCGGGTTGGGCGGAGATGTAGTCATCGACGGATTTATAGTCGGTCTTGGCCATGGCGCCCCCCTCGCAATCTGCGGTTCGTCTCCCTACCGCTCTAGAATACACTGACCCGTGCCCTGGAGGGAAACATGAATGTCATTGATGCCATCCATTCGCGCCGATCCGTCCGCGCCTATCGACCCGACCCGGTGAGCCGCGGGCTGATCGAGGATCTGCTGTGGGCCGCGGTGCAGGCCCCTTCTCCCCCCGCCAGCGGCGACATGCCATGGGCCTTGTGTGTGATCGAGGGCGTGGAGCGCATCGCCGCCTATGGCGAACGTGCCAAGCTTTTTGCCCGCGATCATCGGCCGGCCGGCAACTGGCAATGGAGCGAGAAGCCGGAGTTCAGCGTCTTCTGGGGAGCACCGGTCCTCGTTCTCATCTGCGCCCGTCGCGGCACTGCGGAAGCGCCCTTCGATTGCTGCCGCGCCGGCCAGAATCTCATGCTGGCGGCGCATGACCGCGATCTCGGCTCCTGCTGGCTCGGCGCGCCGATACCGTGGCTGCACAGTCCGGGCGTCGCCGACGAGCTTGGCGTGCCGCAGGCGTTCGATCCCGTTGTGGCGATCATCCTCGGACATGCCGCCGAGATCCCCAAGGGCCAGCCGCGGCCGAAGCCTGCCATCCACTGGAGTCCTAACCCATCGTGATCTTGGGCCCGAGGCTCTTGCGACCACCTGACCGGGGCTCAGGCCTTGCCGCGACGATCCTTGTCCTGTGGCCCGAGGCCGTCGAATACCTGGCGGACGAGACGCTCTATGTAGTCCTGGGTGATCGGCTCATAGGGAATGGTGAGCCTGTAGTAGAAGGCGCCGAAGATCGTATCGAGGATGAGGTCGGCGTCCGCTCCCTTGGCGATCTCACCCCGCGCGAGAGCGCTCGCGATCGCCTCCTTTCCCTGCTGCCGGCGCGGCGCGATCCAGTTCCGCCAGAACGCCGCCGAAAGCTCTGAGTCGGACTGCGCCGCGCCCAGCAAGTGGCGCAGCAGGTCGCCGCGCCTGCCGGCGAGCGCCCGCGACAGCTGGGCAAGCGTCCTGACGAATTTCGTCCGGATATCGCCCTGCCGGGCATAGCGTATGATCGGCCCGACATCCGCAAGGAACGCATCCATGATGACGGCGCTGGCATTGGGCCAGCGCCGGTAGATCGTCGTCTTGGCCACGCCGGACCGTTCGACGATCTGGTCGATCGTGACCGCCCCGGGACCACTCTTGTGGGCCAGCGCCAATGCCGCGCGCAGGACCGCATCGGTTGCCTTCTGGCTACGCGGCCGCCCCACTTTCTTGCTTCGGTTCTGTGCCATTCGGAAGGGAGGATATGAAGTCTGGAAGATTCGCGCGGCGGAAAGCCTTCCGGATCGTAGTCGAGCTTCGCCCAGGGCTCAACCCGCGGCTCAATCACAATTGACTACGGATCGTATCGAAATTATGATCCCCCTCGTCAACGATCATTCCGCTTGGAAGGGACCGGCTTCGATTTCGCCGGGATTTCGGTGAGGCATGCAGACAGGTAGTATGGGCTTTTCCCAGATCAGGATCGACGCCGACACCAAGGCGCGCGGCGAACACGTCTTTCCTTCCGACTTTGGACATGCCGGCATGCTGTCGGTGCGCCTCGTGCGCGCCGACATTGCGCATGCCGACATCCTTGGCATCGAGACGCAGGCCGCTGCCGCCCTGGAGGGCGTCGCCTGCGTCCTGACGCATCGGGACGTTCCCGGCCGGAATGGGTTCGGCCTGATGGAAGCGGACCAGCCGGTCCTGTGCGACAGGCGCGTGAAGTTCGCGGGCGATGTCGTCGCGGTCGTTGCGGCAACGACGGATGAGATCGCCTATCGGGCGTGTCGTCTGGTGAAGCCGCGTTTTGCGCCGCTTGCCGGGATCGACAGTCCCGGGCAGGCTCTGTCAGGCAAAGAGGGCAATATCTGCGCTGCCGTCGATCTGGGCTTCGGCGATGTGGAAGAGGTCCTCGCCCGATCGGCGCATGTCGCGAGCCTCGCCTATGTGACGGGCCGGCAGGAGCACGCCTATCTCGAAACCGAGGCCGGATGCGCCTTCTTCGACGGCGACGGTCGTCTGACCATCGTCGCCGGAGGCCAGAATCCTCACCATGATCGCCAGCAGGTTGCCGAAGCTCTCGGCATCGCGGAGCACCGCATCAGGGTCCTCAATCCGCCGATGGGCGGCGCCTTCGGCGGCAAGGAGGACATCACCGTGCAGATCTATCTGGCGCTGGTCGCCGTGAAGACGGGTATGCCGTGCCGCATGATGTTCGACCGCTCGGACTCGATCGCCTATTCGGTGAAGCGCCACCCTTTCGCCGTCTCCGTCACCGTGGGCGCGGATGCGCGCGGGAACCTCACCGCCTTCAGGGCGGAACTGACGGCCGATACCGGCGCCTATCTGACGCTCGGCCCGGCGGTTCTGACACTCGCGGCGGAACATTGCGGCGGGCCCTATCGCTTCGAGGCATCGCGGATCAAGGGCCGCGTGCTCCACACCAATACGGGAAACGCCTCCGCCTTCCGCGGCTTCGGCAACCCGCAGGTCATCATCGGCATAGAGCAGGCCATGGATATACTGGCCGGCAAATGCGCCAAAGACCCCGTCTCGTTCAGAACCCGAAATCTCCTGCGGCAGGGCGATCGCGCCGCCGCCGGCCATCGCATCACATCGCCCGTGACCCTGCCCGCGCTGGCCGAGGCCGCCAGGCACGGCCGGATCATGTCCGATCCTTCGGCCGCCTGCGCCGTGTCGCGGCCATGGCTGAGGCGCGCCATCGGCCTTGCCTTTGTCTGGCAGGGTTTCGGCCTGGGAGCCGGAGTAGAGTCCGGCGCCACGGTGAAAGCCGCGCGCAAGGCCGACCGCCGATACGAGCTTGCGGTGAGCGCGCCCGATCTCGGCGAAGGCAACATGACCGCCTTTGCCCAGATCGCCGCCGATGTCCTTGGCTGCATGCCTGAGGAGATCGACATCGTCACCGGGGATTCGGATTTCGCCAAGGCGGGATCGACCAATGCATCCCGCTCGACCATGGTGATCGGCAGCGCCGTCGCCAGGGCCTGCGCCATGTTGCGGGGGCGCATCGATGCGGGTGAAGGCGGCGAGCTTTCCGAAACCGCATCCTACCGGCCCGACCTGCCGGATCAGGTGGGATCGCCGGGCCTGCCTCATGCGGGCTATGCCTATGGCGTTCAGGTCCTGGTCGCGGAGGTCGACGTGATGACGGGCCTGACGTCAATTCCGCAGGTCGAAACCTATCTCGATGCCGGCCGCGTCATCAATCCCGATGGCGTCACCGGCCAGATCGAGGGCGGATTCGCGCAAGGCCTTGGCTTCGCGCTCTGCGAAGATGCGAAGGTCGCGCGCGGCCTGGTCCTCAACGACCGGCTTTCGACCTACATCATTCCGGGCATAAAGGACGTGCCGCCGAGGATGGAGACGATCCTCATCAACACACCGGATCCTTCCAACCCTTTGGGCGTTCGCGGCATCGCCGAAATCGGACTGACGCCCGTGGCCGCCTGCGTCGCCAACGCCGTCGCGCAGATCACCGGCCGCCGTTCGGAGCGCTTTCCGATTACGCCCGAGAATATTGTCGAGGCCATCATGGGAGATCCGGCATGACCGCGATCGAATTCGAGGTCAATGGCAAGCCGACCCGTTTGACGGTCGACCCGCGCACGACGCTTCTCGAGGCGCTGCGCGACATGCTCTCGCTGCGCGGAACGAAGTATGGCTGCGGCGAAGGCGAATGCGGCGCCTGCACGGTTGTCGTCGATGGGAATGCGACATGCGCTTGTCTTGCGACGCTGGGCTCCGTTCACGGCAGGCAGGTCACGACCATCGAGGGCCTGGCCAACGATCCGGTCGGCACGGCGGTCATCAACGGCTTCAAGGCGGCAGGCGCCGTCCAATGCGGGTTCTGCACGCCGGGCTTCATCATGACCGCCGCACAGCATCTGAAGGACGGAGGCGGCATCGGGCGCGTCGACGTGGAGACCGCCTTGGCCGGAAACCTTTGCCGGTGCACGGGTTATATCAAGATTCACGCGGCCCTGCGGCATGCCGGAACGGCGCTGCCGGCCCCCGCCCCGCGACACGCCAGGCCAAGGCTCGACAAGGGCGCGTATGATGATCGCAGGCACTTCTCCCCATCGACTCTTGCGGCCGCGCTCGATTTTCTCCGCCGCCATCCGGAGACGATCGTGCTGGCCGGCGGCACCGACCTCCTGGTGTCGCACGAGCACCGGCTTCGTGAAATCACCTTCGTCGACATTGGCCGCATCGGCGCGCTCAAGGGCGTCGCGCTGGAGAACGGCCATTTACGCATTGGCCCGGCGACAAGCTGGTCGCAGATCGCCGCATCGCCGCTTGTCGGGAGGCACGCGCCATCGCTCGCCGCTGCCGCGCGTGAGATTGGCGGCGTGCAGATTCAGAACGCCGGAACGATCGGCGGAAACATTGCCAATGCGTCGCCTGCCGGCGACGGCCTGCCGCCCCTCTACGTCCATGACGCGGAGATCGTGACGGCAGGGACCGATGGGGAAGAGTGCGAGCCGATTTCGAGCTTCATCACGGGTCCGCGCCGCACGCGCCTGCGCAAGGGCCGTCTGATAACCGGAATCCGGATTCCGCTTCCGTCGGCGTCGGCGCCCACTGTCAGCTTCTTTCGCAAGATCGGCGAACGCAAGGCGCAGACGATCAGCAAGGCTTCCATCGCCTTCCATGGCGAACTCAGCGGCAGACGGTTCTCGGCCGCGCGCATCGCGGTCGGCGCCGCAGGACCGACGGTCATTCGCGCGCACGCCGCCGAAGAGAACCTCATGGCGCGTGAGATCGGCGAGCAAAGCCTGCGGGAGACGGCGCACCTCATTTCCAGGGCCAGTTCACCCATTGACGACCTGAGATCGACCGCCGCCTATCGCAGACATGTGCTGGCGGCGCTGTTCGAGCAAGGCATGTATGACGCGGGATGCATGAACGCCTTCGGTGGAATCCGCGACTGACCGGGAGGAAGCGAGCCGGTCGCCCGCTTCTTGTGCATGTCATAAGCAGGGTCCAGGATCGGCCCGAGTGCCCAGTTCTCTAAAGTGAAGGAGACCCGACATGGCGAAGCAGGCAAACATCATCCTCGTGCATGGCTTCTGGGGTGGCGCGGCGCATTGGAACAAGGTGATCCTGGCCCTCGCGCGCAAGGGACACCAATCCGTCACTGCCGTCGAGAATCCGCTCACCTCACTGGCCGACGATGCCGAGCGGACGCGCAAGATGGTCGCCCAGCAGAAGGGGCCGGTCGTGCTCGTCGGGCACTCCTATGGCGGGGCGGTGATCAGCGAGGCGGGCGACCAGCCCAATGTGGCGGGCCTCGTCTTCATCGCCGCCTTCGCTCCCGATGCCGGCGAGAGTCCGGGCGCCATCACGGCGAAGAAACCACCGGTCGCAGCGCCCAATCTGGCGCCCGACAGCGACGGCTATTTGTGGATCAGGCGCGACAAGTTCCATGAGAGCTTCTGCCAGGATCTGAGCGCCGATGAAGCGCTGGTGATGGCGGCGACGCAGAAGGCGCCACTCGCCAGCACCTTCGCCAATGAGGTCGGCAAGCCCGCCTGGAAGAAGAAGCCCTCCTGGTATCAGATTTCGAGCGAGGACAGGATGATCGCACCCGACAACCAGATCTGGATGTCGGGCCGCCTCAATGCCCGTAAGATCGTGACGCTGAAGGCGAGCCACGCGTCGCTGGCGTCGCAGCCCGACCCGGTGGTGGCCCTGATCGAGGAGGCGGTGGCGGCGGCCTGAACTCCGCGAGCGATCAGGCCGAGACTCGGTCAGAAGACAAAAAACCCAGCAATCTCAAGAGATTGCTGGGTTTTCATTGGTTGCGGGAACAGGATTTGAACCTGTGACCTTCAGGTTATGAGCCTGACGAGCTACCGGGCTGCTCCATCCCGCGTCAAA
>CAZICN010000194.1:0-8135 GCA_964537655.1 uncultured Aestuariivirga sp. | reverse complement strand
TTCATGCTCTCGTAGATGTCGCCGAGCAGCGTCAGATTGATGTTCTTGTCGCCCTCGATCGACAGAGCGAGCCGGGAATAGGCCAGCGCCACGTCGAGGCCCTGGTCGTCGGAAAGGGCGCTCGCCACCGAGAACAGCGCTTCGCTCATGCCGGCCTGCGGCGTCCTCACGAAGGCCTGCGGCTTGCCGCCCTTGTCGAGATCGACGAGCGACTGGCGCACCAGCGGGTTCTTCTCGGCGGCGGAAAGGAACTGCTCGTAGATCTTGCGCGCCTCGTCCTTGCGTCCGTTGCGCTCGAGATAGTTGCCATAGGCCTGGACGACGCGCAGCGAGTTGCCGGCCTGGCTGTAGGCCTTCTTGTAGAAGCTCTCGGCCCTGAGGCTGGCGCCCAGGTAATCGGCGATCAGGGCGCCGTGATAGGACTTGAAGTTCTCGAGCGATTCATTCTGGTCGAGCTTGTCGAGCGCGTTGAAGGCCGAGGCCTGGTTGCCCTGCGCGGCGTAGGTCCAGGCGGTGAGGAGAGCGGCGGTGAGCTCGCCGATCGGCGTATAGGCGGCCTTCTTGAAGCTCTCGCGCGCCTTGACATAACGCTTGAGGCGCACGTCGCGCAGGCCGAGCACGAAGCGCGCCATGCGGTGCTGGCTGTTGAAGGAGAGGACGCGCTCGGCATAGTCCTCGGCGCTGGCGATCTTGCCCTCCGACAGGTCGAAGACGAAGACCCGCTCGATGAGGACGGCATTATTGGGGTCGTCGCGCAGGGCCTGCTGGAAATACTGGCCGGCCGCGTCCATGTCGCGCTGCTTGCCGGCGAAGCGCCCGGCGAGATAGCTGCCCGACAGCGAAGTGCCTTCGATATCGAGTTCTTCATAACCTGCCTGGGCGGGAAGGGCGGCGAACATCAGGCCAAAGGCCAGGGCCGGCAACATCCGGCTGAGGGGCTTCTTCATCAGGGCGGAACTCTTTCCGATCGCAGAGGGGATATCCCTGGCGATT
This sequence comes from uncultured Aestuariivirga sp., assembly GCA_964537655.1. Lineage (GTDB taxonomy): Bacteria > Pseudomonadota > Alphaproteobacteria > Rhizobiales > Aestuariivirgaceae > Taklimakanibacter. The sequence continues at coordinate 7,142 of CAZICN010000194.1, read as the reverse complement.
CAGTACATAAAATGAGGTTTTTTGAGGATTGCCGCAAGGGGCGGCGGCGCCGGCGGCATGACACGCCCAGGAAAAAGGGGCGTTTCACCAGGAAACGCCCCCAAGTCGCAAGCTGGCCCGGGTGGTGGGATGGGTCACTTGCTCAGATACATGGTCTTCAGACGCGCGCCGATCGTCTCGAAGGCGCCCTTGAGCTCTTCCTCGTTGTCGGCATTGATGAAGTACTTGTAGCCGGTCAGCTCAGGGTTGCTGGCGCATTCCTGGAGATCCTCCTTGACCTGGTCATTGGGGACCTGGAAGCCGACGGTATAGACTTCGACGCTGGGGATCTTCTTGGCGCGGTTCTTCGGATTCTCGCGCATCTCCGCCAGGGCTTTGATCGCCTTGCAGACCAGCTCGAAATTGGTGTCGAGCTTGCCGCGCGCCTGCGACTGGGTGGTCGACCCGAAACGGTTCTTGGCCAGGGCTGCCGACGAATAGCCATAGGACGTGTATCTCGTGCCGATGGCCGAGGGCGGCAGCGACCAGTCGTTGTTGGTGCCGACGTCGTTCTCGCCATCGGTCATGAAGACGATGACCTTCCGCCATTCCTTGTCGGTGAAGGATTTGCCCTCGGTATAGGGCAGCGCCGGCGAGAGAACGCGCCATCCCCAGGCCATGCCTTCGGGGAGGTTCGTGTTGCCGCGGGCCTCCATCGCGTCGATGCCGGTCTCGATGTCGGCCCGGATGTTCGTCAAAGGCACGATCGCTGATGCGGCACAATTGTACCATGGTCCGTCATTGCTCGGCTTCGAAGGATCCACGACCTTGTTGGCGTATTTGGCCTCGTTCCTCATGCGCTTGGATTCGGAGCCGGACTCATAGTTCACATAGTTGTTCCCGCTCGATCCGAAGCTGTCGGGCTCGTCGGGGGCGAAATAGGGCGTGAAGAGCGTGTTCGGGGTCGCGGCGGCCGGCGGCGTATCGTTGATGGCGAGATCGCCGAGACGCGCCTCGACACAGCCATTCCACGGCAGCTTCACCGTCTGGCCGGCGGCGTTGCGGTATTTGAGATCGTCCCAACCCTGCATGTTGTGATAGGTCGTGCTGGTGAAGTTGACTTTCGAGACCGACGCCTTGCCGGTCGTGTCGATCCAGCCGCTGGCCCGCTTGTCGGCGCCGACATTCACCGACCCTGAAAAAGGCACAAGCGCGAGTTTGATCTTGGCATCGGACGGAGCGTCGCCCAGCACTTTCTGGATCAACGCCTTCGCCGCGGCTTTGGCGGCAGCGAGCTTGTCGCCTTTCATCGATCCGGTCGTGTCCATGACCAGCGCGATCTCGATATTCTCGGCGATGCCGCCTTGCGTGTTGACTTCGGCCCGGGCGCTCAGCGCGACGGACTCGATGCCTCCCAGATTCATCAAGGTCGTCGGATAGGGCTTCTTGCCCTCGACGGTGATGACCTCGTCGGTCACATTGATCGAGACTTCGACGTCCTGGCCTTCATCATGGTAGTTGGCCTTGATGAAGTTCCTGGCCATGTCCTCGAGCTCTTTCTTGCGTTTGGCCTTGTCGGCGTCGCTGAGGCCGGCCATGTCGAATTTTTCCGACGCGGCGACCGCCAGGGCGGCCGCATCGACCGCGACCTGAAGCGCGTTCTCGCTGCGGGTCCAGCGCGCCGTATCGATGGCGACGCCCGCCGCAAGCAACAGGGGAACGGCGGCCACGGCGGTGATGATGGCGACATTGCCGCCCGAATCATGCCTGAACCGGCGCAGCAGCGACCCGCATTTCGCTCCGAACTTTCCCAGCTGATGTCTCATCGTCTCAAGCCCCCAACAGGCCAGAGCGCTTCCCGCCAAAGTTGCTCGACTTTGGCGACAAGGAAGCGCTCCGCAGTATATGTTTGCGAGCCTTTTTACCCGTTTTGATCGAACCAGAATGATTCGATCAAAACGGGAAGGCTCTAAGCAGCCTTGCATCGGGGCAAATTACGAGAGGAGGGTTCTTGAGGGCTTTCCGGTTTGATTAAAATTTTAACGAGCGGCGGCGGATGGCCGCTTCTTTTGTATGTTGGCTAAATGGCGCTGAACGCCTTCCAACAAGATTCGCAGTATTTTCCTAGGCCGCCCCATCCCTCACATATTGGGATAATTGGGGCCTTCGCCACCCTGCGGCACCACCCAGTTGATGTTCTGCGAGGGATCCTTGATGTCGCATGTCTTGCAGTGGACGCAGTTCTGATGGTTGATCTGGAAGCGCTGCTCCTGGCCCTCCCCGCCGACCACCTCATAGACGCCGGCAGGGCAATAACGCTGGGCGGGCTCGGCCCAGTTCGGCAGGTTGACCGCGATCGGAATGGACGGGTTGGCCAGCTTGAGATGCGGCGGCTCGTCTTCCTCGTGATTGGTCGCCGAGAAGGCCACATTGGTGAGGCGGTCGAAGGAGATGATGCCGTCGGGCTTGGGATAATCGATCGGCTTCATCTGGGAAGCAGGCTTGAGCGTCGCATAATCGGGCTTGCCGTGTTTCCAGGTGCCGAGACCGAAGCCGAAGAGCTGGTTGAGCCACATATCGGCGCCGCCCAGAGCGAGCCCGCCGATAAGGCCGAGCTTCGACCACATCGGCTTCACATTGCGCACCCGGCTCAGATCCTCATAGACCCAGGAATTCTCGAAAGCCGACTGATAGCCGGCGAGCTCGTCGCCGGCGCGTCCGGCCTGCAGGGCCTTGAAGGCCGTCTCGGCGGCAAGCATCCCGGTCTTCATCGCATTGTGCGAGCCCTTGATGCGCGGCACATTCACGAAACCGGCCGAGCAGCCGATCAGCGCACCGCCGGGGAAGCTGAGCTTCGGCACCGACTGCAGGCCGCCTTCGGTGATGGCGCGGGCACCATAGGCGATACGGCGTCCACCGCGCAGCACCGGCTCGATCAATGGATGATGCTTGAAACGCTGGAATTCCATGTAGGGAAACAGATGCGGATTGTCGTAGTTGAGGTGAACGACGAAGCCGATCGACACGAGATTGTTCTCGAGATGGTACATGAAGGAGCCGCCGCCGGCCTTGAGCCCGAGCGGCCAGCCCATCGTGTGGGTGACCTGGCCCTGGCGGTGGTTCTCCGGCAGCACTTCCCAGAGCTCCTTCATGCCGAGACCGAACTTCTGCGGCTCCTTGCCCTCCGAGAGATTGAACTTCGCGATGATCTCCTTGGCGAGCGAGCCCCTGACACCTTCGGCGATGAAGACATACTTGCCGTGCAATTCCATGCCGGGCTGGAAGTCGGGCTTGCGCGAGCCGTCCTTGGCGATGCCGAAGACGCCGGCGACCACGCCCTTCACCGAACCGTCTTCGCGGTAGAGAACCTCGGAGCAGGCGAAGCCCGGATAGATCTCGACGCCGAGCGCCTCGGCCTGGCCCGCCAGCCAGCGGCAGACATTGCCGAGCGACACGGCGTAGTTGCCGTGATTGTTCATCAGCGGCGGCATCATGATGTTGGGCAGGCGCAAAGCCCCTTGCGGCCCCAGCACATAGAAGCGGTCTTCCTTGACCTCGGTGGTCAGGGGAGCGCCCTTTTCCTTCCATTCGGGGATGAGCTCGTTGAGCGCGATCGGATCCACCACGGCGCCCGAAAGGATGTGGGCGCCGACTTCCGAGCCTTTTTCGAGAACGCAGACCGACACGTCATGGCCGGTCTCGGCGGCGAGCTGCTTCAACCGGATGGCGGCCGAAAGCCCGGCAGGCCCCGCCCCCACGATGACGACGTCATACTCCATGGCTTCGCGCTGGACGTCTTCCACAGTTCCCATTCTCCCAGTTCAAGCCGGTCCTTCGCGCAACCGGTGCTTGTTTTCCGCATAGCCATTATCTGGATGCTATCGCTTCCGGCCTGTTATAGTGACCGGAGACGACGGCGCAAGCCACCCTTTAAAGCATTGAAAACGCAGATTGCGACATGAGATCAGAAGAAGCGGCAGCCGCGATCGAATGGCTGGTCGAGATGGGCGCGGATGAGGTCATCGGCAGCATGCCGGTGAACCGTCTGGTCACGCCGCCCAGCCCGAAAGTGGTGGAAGCGCCGAAAGCAGCGGCATCTCATCTCGCCAGACCGGGCATCACCGCGCCATCCACCATCATCGCCCAGTACAGCAGCGGGCCGGCGCCGGGCTCGGGCAACGGCGATTCGGCGGCCCTCGCGGCGCAATGCGCGACGCTTGCCGACATCGAACAGGCGCTGTTGCGCTTCGAGGCCTGCCCGCTCAAGAAGACGGCGACCAATCTGTGCTTCGCCGACGGCAATCCGGAGGCCCAGGTGATGCTCATCGGCGAAGCGCCGGGCCGCGACGAGGACATCCAGGGCAAGCCCTTCGTCGGCCGCTCCGGCCAGCTCCTCGACCGCATGCTTCAGGCGATCGGCCTGTCGCGCCACGGCCAGACACCTGAGGATTCGGTCTATATCTCCAATGTCATCTTCTGGCGCCCGCCCGGCAACCGCACGCCGACCGACCAGGAGACCCTCATGTGCCTGCCCTTTCTCAAGCGCGCCATCGAGATCAAGAAGCCGCGCCTTCTGGTCTGCCTCGGCGCCACGCCGACGCAGCGCCTCATCGGCCGCTCCGAAGGCATCCTGAAGCTCAGGGGCCGCTGGTTCGACTTCGGCACGAGCGACGGCGGCATTCCGCTGCTGGCGACGCTGCATCCGGCCTATCTCCTGCGCCAGCCGGCGCAGAAACGCCTCGCCTGGCGTGACTTCCTTTCCCTCAAGCAGAAGCTCAAAGCCGATGCCCATTGACGCGACCGATCTCCTCGTCTTCCTCACCGCCGCGCTGATGCTCAATCTCACGCCCGGCAACGACATGATGTATGTGCTCGGGCAAAGCATCAAAGGCGGCGCCAGACCGGGCATCGCCGCCAGTTTCGGCATCGCTACGGGCTCGCTCATCCATCTGGTGCTGGTGGCGCTCGGCATCGCCGTGGTCCTGTCGCACTATCCAGCGGTATTCGATGCGATCCGCTGGGCGGGGGCGGCCTATCTCGTATGGATCGCCTACAGGACGCTGGTCACGCCGGTCGGCAAGCTCGCCGCCGATGCCGAAAGGCGCTCGAGTTTTGCGGCCTGGCGCGACGGCGTCCTCGTCAACACGTTCAACCCGAAGACCATCGTCTTCATGTTCGCCTTCCTGCCGCCCTTCATCCGGCCGGAGAACGGCATGCCGCTCCTGCAGCTCTTCATCCTCGGCATGATCTTCAATATCGGCGGCACGGCGATCAACTGCCTGGTCGCCGCCTTCGCCGGCCGCATCGGCAGGAAACTCACCACCAGCCCGCGCATCGCGCGGGGCTTTTCCATCGTCTCGGCGTCGCTGTTCCTGGTGCTGGCGGCGCGCATGGCCTTCGAACGGCGCTGACATGTCGCAAGCTCCGAACACCCGTCCCTTCATCCCGGTCCGCATCGCGGTCGCCACCGTTTCCGACACGCGCACGACCGCGACGGACAAATCCGGCGACACGCTGGCCGAGCGCATCCAGGCCTCGGGCCACAAGCTCGCCGACCGCCGGATCGTCAAGGACGATGTCCGCGCCATCCGCGCCCTGGCGCGCCAGTGGCTCAAGCGCGACGACATCGATGTCGTCATCTCGACCGGGGGAACCGGCCTCACCGGGCGCGATGTGACGGTGGAGGCGATGCGGGCGCTGTTCGAAAAGGAAATCGAAGGCTTCGGCGTCGCCTTCCATATGATCTCTTTCCAGAAGATCGGCGTCTCGACCGTGCAGTCGCGCGCCACGGCGGGCGTCGCCAAGGGCAAGTATATTTTCTGCCTGCCGGGCTCGCCCGGCGCTTGCCGAGACGGCTGGGATGCGATCCTCCAGAGCCAGCTCGACTACCGGCATCTGCCGTGCAACTTCGTCGAGATCATGCCGCGGCTCGCCGAGCATCTGCAGAGGCGCAAGGGCTGAACCGGTCATTGCGGCCGACAGTGGCCCCGATTTAACCACCCGTACAGATACTGTCATCTACAGTGCCTCAAATGTCTTATGATGAGTCCAATCACGGCGACTCTGGCGCAAAGCCATTCAACGTTGAGGCGTGATCGGACGGTAATCCGATTCACGGCATTTCCTGATCCCTTCTGGAGTCGACCGATGCACAAAATGATCAAAGCACTTGTCCTGGCGGCCGGCCTCACGGCGCTTCAGGCCGGCCTCGCTCATGCCGATCTCAAGATCGGCTTCGCGGCGGAGCCCTTCCCGCCCTTCAGCTCGAAGGATGCCTCCGGCAAATGGGTCGGCTGGGAAGTCGATGCCATCGACGCCGTCTGCAAGGCGATGAACGAGAAATGCGACTATGTCGAGGTCGCCTGGGACGGCATCATCCCCGCCCTTCAATCGAACACGATCGACGTCATCTGGAGCGCCATGGTGATCAATCCGAAACGGCGCGAGATCATCGATTTTTCCGACAGCTATTACCGCACCACGCTGTTCATCGCCGGGCCGAAGAACGGCGACCTCGATGTCACACCCAAGCATCTTTCCGGCAAGACCATCGGAGTGCAGGGCGCGACGGTGTCGTCCAAATTCGCCGACGACAACTACGTCCCCGCGGGCGTCGAGGTCAAAGCCTACGCCACGCAGGACGAAGCCAACCAGGACATGGCCTCCGGCCGTATCGATTACGTGATCGGCAGTGCCGCGGTGATGAGCGGTTTCCTCAAGTCGGACACCGGCGCCGGCTGCTGCGAATACAAGGCCAATGTCGATGACCCGGCCGTGGTCGGCGAGGGCATAGGCGCCGGCATCCGCAAGGGCGATACGGAGCTCAAGGCCAAGCTCGACGCCGCCATCAAGGCGGTGGCGAAATCCGGCGAGTTCGACCGGATCACCGCCAAATATCCCGAGCTCAAGGACGTGATCGCCACGCCGAAGCCGTGATCTTCTGAAAGATCGTTCTTGATTTGTTCATGGAGAACGCCTAAATGTTCTCCATGACAACCCTTATCGACAGACGCCAGACGAGCGGGCTCGACCCGTCCGCCCTCGGGGCTGGCCGCTACGGGACGCTGCCGCAGCAGCAGCGCGGGCGCGGCGCACGGCTGAACATGCCGGGCCGCTATGAGAGGCTCGGCACCGCCCTCTTCGACGACGGCTGGCAGACGCTC
>CAZICN010000193.1:0-8150 GCA_964537655.1 uncultured Aestuariivirga sp. | reverse complement strand
CCTCGCCGGTGTCTTCACGCCCGTGCTGACCCCTTTCGACAAGGCGCTGAAGCCCGACGGCGCGCTGTTCGTCAAATTCTGCGGCTGGATCCTGTCGCAAGGCGCGGGGCTCGCCGTCTTCGGCACCAATTCGGAAGCGAACTCGCTCTCCGTGACCGAGAAGCTCGAGCTGCTCGGCCTCCTCATCGAGGCCGGGCTGCCGGCGGACCGGATGATGCCCGGCACCGGCGCCTGCGCCCTGAGCGATGCCGTCGCCTTGTGCGAGGCGGCGGCCCGGGCGAAGACCGCCGCGGTGCTCATGCTGCCGCCCTTCTACTACAAGCCGGTTTCCGATGACGGGCTCTTCGCCTTCTATGCGGAGGCGATCGAGCGCGTCGGCGACGCCCATCTCAGGATCTGCCTCTATCACATCCCGCAGATTTCCGGCGTGCCGATCACGCTCAAGCTGATCGAGAAGCTCATCGCGCGTTATCCCGACACGGTCGTCGGCATCAAGGATTCGGGCGGCGACTTCGCCAACACCCAGGCGATGCTCGACGCGTTTCCGGGTTTTCGCGTCTTCTGCGGATCGGAACGATTCCTGCTCGACACGATGCGCGGCAATGGCGCGGGCTGCATCTCGGCCATGGCCAATGTGCATCCAGGCGCCATCGTCAATCTCTATGAGACACGCGCCACGCCCGAGGCGCAGGTCAAGCAGGACGCGCTCAATGCGATGCGCGCGGCCTACGAGAAGCTCGCGATGATTCCGGCACTCAAGCGCACCGTGGCCGAATATGGTAAAGTTCCGGGCTTCAGCACGGTCAGGCCGCCGCTCACCGCGCTCGCCGATCCGGATTGGGACAGGCTGAAGGTGTCCCTCGGCGATCTCGGCCTCAAAACGCCAAATCTCGACAAAATTCTTGCGTAGGGTTCCGCACGGGGAATCCCGACCTCGGCGCGACGGTTGATCTTCGCTGCCGGGTGCGGTACTCCCGGCAGGCGAGACGGGGCGTTTCGAAGTTAAGAAGGAAGACATTGTGGCGGCACGGTTACGTCTCAAAAGCCTATCGCTGTTGATCGCGGCCCTTGTCGCCGCTGCGCCCGCCCTCGCCGGCCCCTCCCTCGTCTTCGACGCGGCGACCGGCGAAGTCGTCTCGCAGGACCGCGCCGGCGAGCCTTGGTATCCGGCCTCGCTCACCAAGCTGATGACGGCCTATGTCGTCTTCGAGAAGCTGAAGCGCGGCGAGATCAAGCCCGACCAGAAATTCACCGTCTCGGCGCTCGCCTCCGGCCAGCCGGCGAGCAAGGTCGGGATGAAGCCCGGCACCACCATTTCCGTCGAACTCGCGCTGCAGATGCTGCTCATCTATTCGGCCAACGACATGGCCTATGTCCTCGCGGAAGGATCGAGCGGCACCTATCAAAGCTTCGTGAGGCTGATGAACGCCGAGGCCAAGCGGCTCGGCATGACGGCGACGCATTACGCCAATCCCAACGGCCTGTTCGACGCCCGACAGGTGACGAGCGCGCGCGACATCGGCGTGCTGGCGAGCGCATTGCTGCGCGATTATCCCGAACATGCGCATTATTTCTCGCAGGCCGCCGTCAGCCTCGGCAAGCGGCAATTGCGCAACCGCAATTCGCTGCTGCGCCAGATGAAGACGGCGGACGGCATGAAGACCGGCTTCGTGTGCAATTCGGGCTTCAATCTCGTCGCCTCGGCGAGCGACAAGGGGCGCAAGCTCATCGCCATCGTGCTCGGCGCCTCGGGCGGCAAAGAGCGCGCCGACCTCGCCGAAATGATGCTGACCGCGGGCTTCGCCAAGCCGCCGCAGCCGGAGCAGATGCGCATCGGCGCCATCGCCAATGCGCAACTGGGCGCCATGGTGCCCGCCGACCTCACCCAGACGGTGTGCAAGGGCAAGCCCACGACGGTCGCCAAAGCCTCGGCGCTCGGCGGCTGGGGCGTGTCCTTCGGCTCCTATGACAAGCCGGCGACCGCCGACATGGCGCTGCGCGGCCGCCTTCTCGGCGTGCGCGAAATGATCCAGGACTCGACCAGCGGCGTCGTTCGCATTCCGGGCGCCAACGGCTTCAGCGCCATGGTGTGGAACCTCGACCAGGCGTCGTCGCTGTCGGTGTGCGATGCCTTCAAGAAGCAGAACAACTATTGCGATGTGATGACGCCAGAGAGCTTCGCCTCGATCGCCGCTTTGGCACGGGCGACCGAAGAGCGCATCCAGCCCGCCGGGTCGCAAGGCGACGCCGGCATGCCGCGCAAGAAGAAGCGCAAGAAGAACTAGTTCCGGCGGCTGTTCTCTCTCCCAAATTTCTCCTCCTCCCGTGCGGAACATAGAGCCCTCACTCGCCCAATCGGGCACATATTGTCGCCGGGGCTGACGAGCGCCCGGTGATCGCCTATATCAACCTCCTATGAACGACGCTCAGATCCTTCCCGTCTCGGTGATCACCGGCTTCCTCGGCGCCGGCAAGACGAGCCTGCTCAACAGCCTGCTCAAGGACCCGATGCTGCGGGACGCCGCGGTCATCATCAACGAATTCGGCGAGATCGGCCTCGATCACCTCCTGGTCGAGCGCTCGGACGAGAATGTGTTCGAGATGGCGTCGGGCTGCCTGTGCTGCACTATTCGCGGCGACCTCATCGACACGATGCTGAAGCTGATCGCGCGGCGCGACCAGGGCGAGCTCAAGGCCTTCGACCGCATCGTCATCGAGACGACCGGCCTCGCCGATCCCGCGCCGGTGCTGCACACGGTGATGAGCGAGCCCGACCTGCTCCGGCGCTGCCGGCTGGAAAGCGTCATCACCGTCGTCGACGGCGTGCAGGGCGAGGCGACGCTCGATGCCCATGTCGAAGCGGTGAAGCAGGCGGCGGTCGCCGACCGCCTGGTGCTGACCAAGCTCGACCTGCTCAGCGGGCGCGAGGGCGAGGATGCGCTGCACTCGCTGATCGGGAGGCTCAGGGCGCTCAACCCGGCGGCGCGGATCCTCACCACCCACCGCGGCGAGGCGACGGCCGAGCGCCTGCTCAACAGCGGCCTGTACAATCCCGCGACCAAGTCGCTCGACGCGCGCGGCTGGCTCGGCGCCGAGGCCTATGCCGCCGGCGAGAAGCGGCGCCGGCACCACCATCATCACGGCGACCACCGGCACGATCATCATCACCATCACGACGTATCGCGCCATGACGATCACATCCGCTCCTTCACCTTCTCCGACGAACGCGCCATCAGCGCCGCCGGGCTCGACATGTTCCTGGGGCTGCTGCAGTCCTTCCACGGCGCCAACATGCTGCGCATGAAGGGCATCGTGAAGGTCGCCGACGACCCCGCCCGGCCGGTCGTTCTGCATGGCGTGCAGCATATCTATCACCCGCCGGTGCGCCTCGCCGCCTGGCCCGACGGCGACGAGCGCACCCGCCTCGTCTTCATCGTCAAGGATATCGAGAAGCGCATGATCGAGGACCTGTTCAAGGCCTTCACCGACCAGGTGTCGGGCGCCGGTGCCTTCCATACCGACAAGACCCTTTCGCTCAACACGCCTTCCTAGACCTCATCCCGGAGACCCCTGATGCTCAAGATGTTCGGCCTCAAGAAATGCACCACTTGCCAGAAGGCGATGGACTATCTCGACAAGAAGAAGAAGGCCTATGACTTCAGCGACGTGAAGGAAGACAAATTGTCGAAGGACCAGGTGGCGAAATGGTCGAAGGCGCTGGGCGGCTGGGAGAAGATGATCAACCGCGCCGGCTATACCTGGCGCGGCCTCTCGTCCACCGAGACGGAAAACCTCACCGAAGCCAAGGCGGTGTCGCTGGCGCTCAAGAACCCATCGCTCATCCGCCGCCCGCTCATCGAGCACAAGGATGGGTCGGTGACGGTCGGCTTCTCCGACAAGGTGAAGGGATTCATCGGGTAATTTACCGCGTCATCCCGGCAAAAGCCGGGAGCCAGTAAATTGGTCAGGCGCGGGCATGAGAGAGCCGGGCCTCAACCGCGCACCAGCGGGCGCGTCATGCAGGTCGGGCCGCCCTCGCCCTTGCGGCAGATCTCGTCGGCCTTGATGACCTCGACCTTCACGCCTTCCGCCTTCATGCGCCGTTCGGTCTCGGGATTGCCCGCCACCATCATGGCATGGCGCGGTCCCAACGCCAGCACGTTGCAGCCCATCGAATCGAATTCGCCCGCCGGCACCTCGACGAACCCGATGCCGCGGCTTTCGAGGAACTCGACGAGCCTGACCGGCATCAGCGGCAAATAGACGACCGCGAGGTCGCCGGCGAGCGGACTCAAGACCGACATGAGGTGGAACACGTCGCTCCGGCCCTTGTGATGCGGCAGGTCGAATTCGAGGATCTCGACATCGCCGCCGGCCAGCTTGCGCAACTGCGCGATGCCGTCGCGGTTGGTGCGGTAGCCGATGCCGGCGAGCAGCGTGTGGCGGTCGATCCAGACGAGATCGCCGCCTTCGACCGAGCCCGGGCCCATGATTTCACCGGCAACCGGAAAGCCCAGCGTCTCGAGATGGGCGCCGTTCACTTGCGCCTCGCGGCGGCGCTGCGGCTTGCCCATATGGGGCCGGACGAGTCCGCGCGGCGTCACGATCAGCGCATCATGGGTATAGAGCGAATCGAGCGTTAGCCCCTCGCCGTCGGGCAGCGCGATGACATCAGCGCCGGCCGATCTCAGGATGGCCTCGACGCGGGCGAATTCCCTGGTAGCCTCGGCCAGATCGGGGCGCGAATGATAGTTGAGCGGCCGCCATTCGGCGTCGAGCCGCGCCTCGCTCCTGAAGGCGACCGAGGGCGGGCGCACCGCCACCCTTTTGAGCGATCCCCAATTGTTGAAGCTGCCGAAATCGAAGGTCATTTGCGCCGGATCCTGAAAATATGCCGGCCATCCGCCGCCTCATGCGAGACGAGCACATGGCCCTGCTCTGTGCAGAAGTGCGGAACGTCTATGACGGAAGCGGGGTCGGTGGCAATGAGCTTCAGGATGTCGCCGGACCTCAGGCTTTCGAGGCGCTTGCGCGCCTTCAGCACGGGAAGCGGGCAGAGCAGGCCCTGGGCGTCGAGGTCATGGTCCATGGCCGGACTATATAGCGAGCCCCGGCGCGACCTGCTATGCGATTGCGCGAACGGGAGAAACCCATGCCGCTATTGACCAAACTCGCCTTCACCGGACGCGTCGAGGCGCTGCTCAGAAACGCCGACCGCCGGACAGGTTTGGAAAAGTCCCGGGTCGAAGCCCTGAAGCTGCGTTTCGACGGCATCGAGGGCGATTGCCACAGCGGCCTGACGCGGCCCGCCGATGTGCGCACCCTCAAGCAATATCCGCGCGACACGCCGATCCGCAATGTCCGCCAGCTGACGCTGCTGTCGGTCGAAGAGCTCGGCCAGATCGCCGCGATCATGGAAATCCCGGCGGTCGAGCCGGAATGGATCGGCGCCAATGCCGTGACTTCCGGAATCCCCGACCTCACGCTGCTGCCGCCCTCGTCGCGGCTGCAGTTCCCGTCCGGCGCCACCATCGTCGTCGACATGGAGAACGAGCCCTGCCGCTATCCGGCCGAGATCATCGAGCGCCACAACCCGCAGCAGAAAGTAGGCTTCGTCAAGGCGGCGAAGCACAAGCGCGGCATCACCGCCTGGGTCGAGCGCGAAGGCGATGTGCGGCTTCACGACGCCATCACCATCTGGATCCCGCCGCAGCGCCTCTATGGCGGCGCCAGCGGGTGAGCGTGACCAGCGATATCGTCGGCTGCATCCTGGCCGGCGGGCAATCGCGCCGCATGGGCGAAGATAAAGCGCGGCTTGTTCTTGGCGAATCGAGATTGCTCGACCGCGCCATCGAAAGGCTCAGGCCACAGGTCGCTTCGCTCATCATCAATGTCCATGAGGACGCAGGCGTTCTGGGCGCTTACGACCTGCCGGTGGTGACCGACCCGGAAGGCGATCATCTGGGACCGCTCGCCGGCATTCTCGCCGCGCTGCGCTGGGCCGCGCAGAACAATATCATCTGGATCGCGACGGTTGCCGTCGATACGCCGTTCTTCCCGCCCGATCTCGTCGCAAAGCTCGCCGGCACGGTGGGCAATGGTGAAATGGCGGTGGCGTGCTCGGGCGAGAGACTGCATCCTGTCTTCGGCCTGTGGAAGGCGACGCTCGCTCCACGGCTCGCCGAATTCATCGAAGGCAGCCCGCGCTCGGTCCATCATTGGGCGGTGAGCCATGATGCCGGCATCGCCGAATGGCCGGCCCAGCCCTATGATCCCTTCTTCAACATCAACCAGCCTGAAGATGTGAGTGAAGCATTGCGCATCGAGGCGGAGTTCCGGCCATGAGACAGAAAGTCATCGGCGTCGCCGGTTTCAAGAATGCCGGCAAGACCACGCTGGTCGAGAGGCTGGTGCGCGAACTGACGGGGCGCGGCTTCAGGATCGCGACCGTCAAACATGCACATCATTCCTTCGACATCGACCATGAGGGACGCGACAGCTTCCGCCATCGCCAGGCCGGCGCCAGCGAGGTCGCCGTCATATCGGGCCAGCGCTGGGCCATCATCCACGAACTGCGCGGCGAGGCGGAGCCCTCCTTCACCGCCATCCTCGCCAAGCTCGACCCTTGCGACCTCGTCATCGTCGAAGGCTACAAACACGGGACACACGAGAAGATCGAAGTGCGCAATCTCGGCCTCGATCACCCGAGGCTCGCGGGCGAGGATCCGAGCATCGTGGCGATCGCCGCCAATGGCGAGATCGCGGACGCGCCGGTGCCGGTCTTCGATCGCGACCATGTGGAAGCCCTCGCGGATTTCATCATCAAACATATGGAGCTTGCCAGGACATGACGCCGGACGAGGTGCTCGATTTCTGGTTCAGCGCCGGAGAAGACCGCTGGTTCACCCGCGATGCGGCATTCGACGGGCAGTTGTCGGTGCGCTTCGGGGAAGCGCTCGCGCAAGCCCGCGACGGCGCCTTCGATCACTGGACCGGGACGCCCAGAGGGGCGCTGGCGCTGGTCATCCTGCTCGATCAGTTCTCGCGCAACATCCACCGCGGTACGCCGCTCGCCTTCGCCGCCGACAGAAAGGCGCTCGCGCTCGCCAAAGAAGCGGTGGCGCGCGGCGATCACCTGCGGTTTCCGGCGCCCCAGGCCATGTGGTTCCTCATGCCCTACGAACATGCCGAGGACATGGACGCACAGGAGCGCTGCCTGGCTCTGTTCACCGCGCGCGGTCCCGGCGACATGGTCCATTGGGCAAAACTCCATCTCGACATCATCGCCCGCTTCGGGCGCTTCCCGCACCGCAACGCCATTCTGGGGCGGCAATCGAGCCCCGAGGAACTGGCTTTCCTGGCGGCGGGCGGGTTCAAGGGATAGCCAAATTATCGTCACCCCGGCGCAAGCCGGGGCCCCCTGAATAGGAACAATCCGGGCAGCGCTGCCCGCCTGGCGAGAATTCAATGGGTCCCGGCTTTCGCCGGGATGACGGAAGGGTTGATGCGGTCGTGCCGGATGTGATCAGGTGTCGGATTTCGCCGTCCTCTGGTCGTTCCATCTCACGACCGTTGAACAGGGCTCACTAATGTACCCCAATCGGATTGGAGCAAATCCCGCCAAAGTTGGAGACTTCGGCGAGGATTTGCTCCAGCTTTATTGATCTGGGATGTATCGAGGAGCAATCATGTCGGCGTTCCCCGCAAAGGCGAAGGTTGTCATCATCGGGCTGGGCGGCATCGTCGGCGCCTCCATCGCCCATCACCTGATCGAGCGCGGCTGGGACGACATCGTCGGCATCGACAAGTCGGGCGTGCCCACCGACATCGGCTCGACCGCGCATGCCTCCGACTTCTGCTACACGACGAGCCACGATTATCTGTCGGTGTGGACGACGCAGTACTCGATCGACTTCTACGAGAAGATGGGACACTACGCGCGCATCGGCGGTCTCGAAGTCGCGCGTAAAGGAGACGACACCTGGATGGAGGAGATCAAGCGCAAGCTCTCCTCGGCCAAGGCGTTCGGCACAGCTGCGCATTATGTCTCGCCCGCCGAAATCAAGAAACTGTTCCCGCTGATCGAGGAAGACCAGGTGATGGGCGGCATGTTCGATCCGGTTCACAACGGCCACATTGCTGCGGCACTT
>CAZICN010000192.1:0-8196 GCA_964537655.1 uncultured Aestuariivirga sp. | reverse complement strand
ATGGTCGGAGCGACAGGATTCGAACCTGCGACCCCTACCCCCCCAGAGTAGTGCGCTACCGGGCTGCGCTACGCTCCGACGGGCGCCGATATAACACCGGGTTGGGAGAAGCGAAAGCCTTAATCGCCCTGGTCGTCGGCGCCCAGGAGCTTGCGGGCGGCCCCCAGTTCGGCGAGCGCCAGGCGCAGCGACTGCACCTGCGACTCGCTCATCCGGGGGGGCGCCGGAGAGGCGGTCCCGTCGCCGCTCCGGGCGAACGGCGCCAGCCCCAGAGGCGGTGCCTGGCGCTTGATTCGCGGCGCCTGAAGCGCCCGGCCGGGGGCCGGGACGCCATCCAGTTCGAGGTCACGCGCATCGCGCTTGCGGGCCGCGGTTTCGCCGCGCCCGATGCTCACGACATGCTGGACGCCTTCCTCGCGCAGGATGCGCTGGACGCCGCGGATCGTGTAGCCCTCGCCATAGAGAAGGGCTCTGATGCCCTTGAGGAGATCGACGTCATTGGGCCGGTAGAAACGCCGGCCACCGCCCCGTTTCATCGGCTTGATCTGACTGAACCGGGTCTCCCAGAAACGTAGCACGTGCTGGGGAACGTCAAGTTCCTCAGCCACTTCGCTGATCGTTCGGAATGCCTCTGGCGCCTTGTCCAACATAGTCGTCCTTCGAGCCTCTCCCTTCCGACCGAATCGGTCCGAAGGAGTAGAAACCCAATTTGCCTCACTCTGGAGCGCTTCTATGGCCAAGTCCGCCAACCCGGCTGGGAAGCGCTCTAGTGTCCCGAATCCGAACTCCGGCTTCGAAAGGACACTAGCAACTCCAGGATTCTAGTGTGGTTTTGGTTCAGAAATTCCCCTCAAATCATGACCGCAATACCGGAGGGAATTTCTGAACCACCACACTAGTTGCCTAGTCGGGCGCCCGCCTCGCTAGTCCTCTGAACCGCCTTCTACACCGTTGATCTGATTCTTCATAACCTGACTTGGACGGAAGACAAGGACACGCCGCGGTGTAATCGGCACTTCCTCGCCTGTTTTCGGATTGCGGCCGATGCGCCCGGTCTTGCTGCGCACCATGAACGTCCCGAAGGAGGACAGTTTCACGGTCTCGCCGGTGATCAGCGTATCGGTGATGATGTCCAGAACTGATTTGACGAGATCGGCGGATTCAGTTCTCGACAGGCCAACATTGCGATGCACGGCTTCGCTCAGGTCGGCGCGCGTGAGTGTCTTACCAGCCATCTGTTTCCCCTGCTTGCCCGATAGCAAGGGTAAAATGGATACCCCCTCGGGTCAACAGGAAAGCGCGTGTGAACTCAATAGCTTACAGACTGGCGCTTAACCGGGGGCGAAAGTCCTACCAGCGCACAAGCACGGCGCCCCAGGTGAAGCCGCCGCCCATCGCCTCCATCAGCACGAGATCGCCGCGCTGGATGCGGCCATCCCTGACCGCCGTATCGAGCGCCAGCGGGATCGACGCCGCCGAGGTGTTGCCGTGCTTGTCGAGGGTCATGACGACGCGCTCCTCGGTGACGCCCAGCTTCCTTGCGGTGCCTTCGAGGATGCGCCGATTTGCCTGGTGCGGCACGAACCAGTCGATGTCCTTGGGCTCGAGTCCGGCATCCTTGATCGTATCGGCCATGACCGTCGCGATGTTGACACCGGCATGCTTGAACACTTCGCGGCCTTCCATGCGCAGATGGCCGACGGTCATCGTCGAGGACACGCCGCCATCGACATAGAGCTTGTCGCGGTAGCGGCCGTCGGAGCGCAGGCGCGCGGCAAGGATGCCGCGATCATCGTTGGTGCCCTTGCCATCAACGGCGCGCATCACGACGGCGGCGGCGCCATCGCCGAACAAGACGCAAGTGCCGCGGTCGGTCCAATCCAGAATGCGCGAATAGGTTTCAGCCCCGATGACCAGCGCACAGCTGCCTTGCCCGGCCTTCAGCAGGCTGTCAGCCACGGTCAGCCCATAGACGAAGCCCGAGCACACCGCCTGCAGGTCGAAGGCCGACCCCTGCTCGATGCCGAGAGCCGCCTGAACCTTGACAGCGGTCGCCGGAAAGGTGTTGTCGGGCGTCGTCGTCGCCACAATGATCAGATCGATCTCGGCGGCGGAAACCCCCGACCGCTCGAGCGCATCGCGCGCCGCATTGATGGCGAGATCGCCGGTCGTTTCCTTCTCGGCCGCGATGCGCCGCTCGCGGATGCCGGTGCGCTCGACGATCCATTCATCGCTCGTATCGACCATGCGGGCGAGATCCGCGTTGCTCATGATGCGGGCCGGAAGATACGATCCCACCCCCTCGATCACCGAACGGCGTTGCACACCAATTCCCATCTTTCGCTGCTCTTCTTCTTGTGTTCGTTACGCGTTGACCGCCGCCGCCGGCGTAAACGCGTCCAAATGCCTGTTCATCTCGGCGACGTCGGCGGCGATCTTTGCGACAAGACCGTTGCGGACCATCTCGATGGCGACATCGACCGCGGTGGCAAAGCCCAGGGCGTCGGTGCCGCCATGCGACTTCACCACGATGCCGTTCAGGCCGAGAAAGACGCCGCCATTGTGCTTGCGTGGATCCATGCGCTCGCGCAGCGTCGCAAAGGCGCCGGCGGCGAGAAGCGCGCCCAGGCGCGACAGCAGCGTGCGGTTGAGCGCGAGCCGCAGATAGGTCGACAGCTGCTTGGCGGTCCCTTCTGCGGTCTTGAGGGCGATGTTTCCGGTAAAGCCCTCGGTCACCACCACATCGACCGTCCCCTTGCCGATATCGTCGCCCTCGATGAACCCCTGGTATTCGAGCGGAAGCCCCAGATCGCGCAGGAGACGGCCCGCCTCCTTCACCTGCTCGAGACCCTTGACCTCCTCGACACCGATATTGAGCAGGCCGACGGTCGGGCGGCCAAGCCCCAGAAGCGAGCGCGCCATCGCCTCGCCCATCAGCGCGAATTCGACGAGCTGGCGCGCATCCGCACCAATGGTTGCACCGACGTCGAGCACCACGCTTTCTCCGCGCAACGTCGGCCAGATGGCGGCTATCGCCGGCCGCTCGATGCCGGGGATGGTCTTGAGCACGAAACGCGCCATCGCCATGAGCGCCCCGGTATTGCCGGCAGAGACCACGCCCTGCGCTTCGCCCGACCTGACCGCCTCGATGGCGAGCCACATGCTGCTCTTGCCACGCCCGCGCCGTAGCGCCTGGCTTGGCTTGTCGTCCATGGCCACCGCGTTCTGGCTGTGGCGCACCTCGCTCCTGCCCTTGAGCCGCGGATACTTGTCCAACAGGGCCGTCAGCCGGACGCTGTCGCCGAACAGCAGGAATCTCAGATCGGGATGCCGGACACTGGCGAGCTCGGCGCCCGGAAGCACCATTTCCGGGCCTGCGTCGCCACCCATGGCATCAAGCGCAATCGTCATTTTGCCTGTCATGGACGCTCGGGGCCCCTCGGTTCGTGCATAATGGAACAATCTAGCACGGGCGGGCGGACAATAGCCGCTGGCAAAGGCGAAACAACCGAAAAGATAGCGGGCGGCTCATGTCAGCCCTTGTCCTTCTTGAGGCGTCCAAGGCCGGCGAAAGGATTCCGTTCCTCGGTCGATGACGCTGATTCCACGACATCGGCAAAGGCGACGCCGGGCTTGCGGGGATAGGGGTCGATGGCCAGCGCCACCGCCTCGGCGACCGCCTCGCCCATGTCGATGATCCCGTTTTCGAAGGGCTCGGCGTCACCGTCCTCGATCGCGGCATCGTCCTTGCCCGCAACCTTGCCGGCAGGAAGAAAATAGCTTTCGAACTCGTCGGCCAGGGTAGACCGGAACATGTCGAGACTGACGACGCAGATCTGCTCCAGATCCACCGTGAAACGGCCCTTGATCTTGAGTCCTTCGCCGCGCCAGCGCGTCACCTGCAGCTCGGCGGCAAGGGCATGGATTGTCGGAAGCCCGAATCGCTGCGCCAGGGCGGTACATTCCTTGGGCTCGGCGGAAATCCTCTCGGTGCAGCCATGGGCCGGGACACGGGTGACATCGAGGGGGCGCGAAAACTCGGGCGGAAGGCTGTACATGGATCAGGGGTCCGGAAACTCTAACTGGCCCGACAAAATGGGCCCAGTCGGGCGTTCTTGCAAATGACGGCGCAGCCCGATGGCGT
Organism: uncultured Aestuariivirga sp.; assembly: GCA_964537655.1. Lineage (GTDB taxonomy): Bacteria > Pseudomonadota > Alphaproteobacteria > Rhizobiales > Aestuariivirgaceae > Taklimakanibacter. The sequence continues at coordinate 4,052 of CAZICN010000192.1, read as the reverse complement.
GGGCGGCCAGGCGGTCGGCACCCTCGTCAGCCGCCGTCCCGGCATAGACATTGCGCAACAGTGCTTGGCTCAGCGCCCTGCCGTCACCGGCCTGGAGCGGCGTTCTGTAGGCATGGGCCCGCCCATAGAATACCTCGGCCATGCGGCGGACCTTCTTGCCGACCGAAATATCGCCCACGCCCATTTCGCGCAACGAGCGGTCCATGTCGGCAAAGACCTCATCGGTCAGCCCTTGGGCGAAGGCCTGGGCGGCCTCGCCCCCCTCGGCCAGCCGATCGAGGACCAGTATGGCGTGGAGGACGATCATGTCGTAGCGGCCGTCAACCGTGTCCGGAACCTCCCATTCGGCGTAGAATCTGGGATGCCGCGCCGCAGCCACAATTGCCCCGTAGACCGCTCGCACGGATTTGCGGGACGCCTTGCGCTTGAAAAGGGACAAAATCATCGTTAACGGCTCCCACGGAATTCCCGGTATATACTGGGACAATAACCTTTTGTTTGAACGCTGCCGGAAAGACATGCGCCGTTTCTTCGCCTTCTCAAGCCGCCTTCTGATCCCCGCCGCAATGGCGCTTGCCGTCGCAGCCTGCTCGGCCAATGTCGCCCATCGCGGCTATCTCGCCAAACCCGGCGCCTTCAGCCAGGTGCGCGAGGGCATGGCCAAATCCGAGGTCGAAGGTATTCTCGGATCGCCCTCGACGACCGCCAGCCTCAATTATCAGGGCGACAGCTATTACTACATTTCGAGCACCACCGAACAGACCGCCTTCCTCAACGCCAAGGAGGTCGACCGCCAGGTGATCGCCATCCGGTTCGACCAGAACGAACAGGTTGCGAGCCTCGGCCAGTATGGTCTGGAGGACGGCAAGATCATCGACATCAATTCCCGCACCACGCCCACCAAAGGCCGCGAACTGTCCATGCTGCAGCAGATATTCGGCAATATCGGAAGGCCTGGTGCCGGCGGCGCCATCATCCCGGGCCGTGCACCCGGCGGCGAGCCAGGCAAGGGACCCTAGCGCAGATCTGTCTAGGTCGTACCCGAACGTCGCTTGGTGTCAGGTGCGTACCGGCGCTCGAGCTTGCGCACGAAATAGGCGGCGACAAGGCTGACACTGAGCAGGATTATCGCCACGGCCGTGTAGGGCTCGTTATAGCGATAGGTGAGCCCCGCCACGTTGTTGGCGGCGCCGAACACATCGACGACGGTGATCGCCGCCAGGAGCGGCGTCTCCTTGAACAGGCCGATGAGGAAATTGCCCAAAGGTGGGATCATCGGCGGCAAGGCCTGGGGCAGGACCACCCGCGTCCACAGCGCATAGGGCCGCAATCCAAGCGCGCGCGCCGCCTCCCACTGGCCCTCGGGCACTGAATCGATGCCGGCGCGATAGACCTCGGCGATAAAGGCACCGATATTGAGGCCAAGGCAGAGAATGCCGGTGGTCAGCGCCGGAAAGCGAATGCCATAGGTCGGCAGAACATAGAAAACGAAATAGAGCTGAACCAGGAGCGGCGTGCAGCGCATGAGGGCGATATAACCGTCGCAGAACAGCCGGAGCGGTTTGATCCCCGACCGGCGGCCAAGCGCCAGGAGCAATCCTACGATGAGCGCCAGCGCGAAGCCGCCAAAGGTCGCCTGCACCGTGACCACGAGGCCGCGCATCAGATCGGGCAGGATACGGACCATGAATTCAAGGCTGAACATGGCTCTTCCTCACCGGTACCGCGCCGCATAGCGCTCGGCGCCGCGCACCACCCAGGTGAGCGGATAGGCCATGGCGAAATAAAGCACCATCACCCAGGTCCAGATCTGGACGCTGTATCCGGTGGTGACCACCATCTGGCGGCCCGAGAAAGTGAGCTCGGTGATCGTGATCAGGGAAACGAGCGACGTCGCCTTGACCAGCTCAATCAGGAGATTGCCGAAGGAGGGCAGCATCGCGACCAGGGCCTGCGGCAGGATCACGAGCCTGTAGGTCTGCACGCGGTCGAGCCCCAGGGCGGCAGCGCCTTCATGCTGGCCCTGCCCGATCGCGAGAATGCCGGCGCGAACGACTTCCGAGCCATAGGCCGACAGATTGAGGCCGAGACCGATGACCGCCGTGGTCGTCGCCGGCATCGAAATGCCAAAAACTGGCAGGATGAAGAACAGATAGAAGAGCTGCACATATGCCGAGGTGCCGCGCAAGATCTCGACATAGGCCGTCACCAGGCGGCTCACCCATTTGTTGGGCACCAGGCGCAGGAAACCGACGACGAACGACAGAATGAAGGCGACGACCGCGGTGATGAGCGTGATCTTCAGCGTGACCGCAGCTCCCTTGAGGAGCTGCGGCACCACGCTCAACGACAGAAGTTGATCGAGATCCAAAGCCCTATGCTTTGCAGATCTGTTCGGCGGTTTTCACGCCATCCGGCAACTCGTCCTTGCCATAGCCATACTGCGAGATGATCTCGAGAAGCTTGCCGGAGCTCAGAAGCTTGGCAAGTTCGGAATCGAGCACCTGCTTGAGGTCGGCATCGGCCTTGCGCAGGCCCAGTCCCGCATAGCCATATTCGGGCTCGCCATTGGCGCCCATGATCTGGACGAAGCCTTCGACGCGCTCGACGCCCGGGTCATTCGCGGTCTTCAATAGCTCATTGAGTTCGAGGGCGGGGAAATAGATCACGTCGCAGCGTCCGGCCTTGAGCCCGGCCAGCGCTTCCGTCGCATTGGCGAAGAGCACGACGCGGTCTGTCGGCACGCCGGCCTTGGCGAGTTCCTCCACTTGCGCCGCGCCATTCTGGGTGCCGACGATCGCATCGGCGTGCGCGGCGACCTCGGCGACGCTCTTCACGCCCTTCGGATTTCCCTTGGCCGCGGCAAAGCCGGCGCCGGTGCGGGTGACCGGGTTGGTGAACAGCACGGCTTCGCAGCGCGCCGGCCGGATATACATGCCGGCGCCGATAATATCGAAGCGATCGGCATTGATGCCGGGAATGAGCGCGTTGAATTCGACGATCTCGGCCTTGAGCTCCTTGACGCCATGCGGCGCCAGTACAGCCGCGATGACGTCGGGAATGGCGCCCTTCACCTTGCCGTCGGTATCGACGAAGCCATAGGGCTTCTCATTGGCGATGCCGACGCGCACGACGCCATCCTTCATGATGCGCGCCATGGTGCCCTCGGCCCGCGCGCGCGACGGCAGGATGAGGGAGCTGGTCGCGGCGGCCGCCATGCCCAGGAGATGGCGGCGCGACAGTGAGTTGTGCAGAGCTGGCATGATGGAAACCTCCTTGGTTTTATTCAACTTTTGGCTCATGAAGTCGGGCGCGATATTCGGTTCCGGCGTTGCGGGTGTCAATGCGACGGCGGATGAAAATGGCGTAACCGGGAAAGAAAAAATTTCTCATGGAAGCAGGCCTTCACAGATGCGAGCTCACCTTCGACTATCCGGCGCTGGCCGGGTGGCGATGGCCCGCGGTCGAGATCGTCGGGCAAAGACCGGGCCCCAGGCTCGCCATCATCGCCGGCGTGCATGTGAATGAGACATCGAGCATCGAAGCGGTGATCCGGCTGCAGCGAGCGATCGATCCCGGCAAGCTCAAGGGCCGGATTTCGATCATTCCGATCGTCAATCTTCCCGCAGTGCCGGTGAGGTCGCAATATGTCTGTCCGCTCGACGGCAAGAACATCAATTTCAGCTTCCCCGGCCGGCCCGATGGCAGCTTTTCGGAAGCCATCGCCCATGCGCTCCTCGATGACTGGGCGTCCGATGCCGATTGCTTCGCTGATCTCCATGGCGGCGACCTGTGCGAGGAGGTGTCGCATTTCATGGTGGTGCAGCGGACAGGCGATGAGGCGTTCGACAGGCGCAGTCTCGATATCGCCCGCTGCTTCGATGCCCGGATCATCGCCGCGATCGATCCCTCGCACATGGACCAGCCGGGGCGCAGCGTCACCGGGCGCGCCAGGCGGCGCCAGCATGCGGCCTTCGCCGAAGCCGGGCGCATCGGGCTCATCGAGGAGGCCAATGTCGCCTACCATCTGGAGGGGCTCCTGCGGCTCCTCC